>JBEKEH010000048.1:0-21739 GCA_050013935.1 Gaiellaceae bacterium
CGAACCGATCTCGGCCAGCAACGCGTCGATGTCCTGCGGCTTCACCGCCACCACCACGAGCTGCGCCCCAAGCACCGCCGCCACGTTCGAGCTCGTCGCCTCCACCCCATACCGCTCGCACAACTCCGCCACCCGGCCCTCGCTGCGAGCGGTGACCACCAGCTCCCCCCGCCCCCGCCAACCCGAACTCAACAACCCCGACAACAACGCCTCACCAATCCGGCCGCCACCAAGAATCGCGACCTTGCGCGCCGTCACTGCGACGGGACTCCGTGCGGCGCCGGCCCGGTCGGGAGCGCTGCGCGCCTCGTGCGGCGCGGATGAGGCGGCATGGCCGCCAGCCAGGCGTCGACCACGCGGGCGCAGCGCCGGCCCTCGTCGATCGCCCACACGATCAGCGACTGCCCGCGACGAGCGTCTCCCGCAGAGAACACGCCGCGCACGGAGGTCGCGAACTCGGCGGCCTCGACGGCGCCGCGAGGGTTGGACGCGACCCCGAGCTGCTCGAGCAGCGCCGCCTCCGGCCCGACGAAGCCCATTGCGAGCAGCACGAGCTCGGCCGGGTGCGACTCCTCGCTGCCCGGCACCGGGTCGAACGGCGGCGCGCCGCTGTTCCGCATCCACTCGATCCGCTCGACCCGGCCGTTGCCCGAGAGCGCGGTGGTCGAGATCGCGAAGCTCCGCGAGCCGCCTTCCATGAGCGCGTACGAGGTGCGCAGCTTCATCGGCCACAGGGGCCACGGCGTCAGGTCGTCCGGCCGCGACGGGGGCGGCTCGCCGAGCAGCTCGATCTGTGTCACGGACGCGGCGCCCTCGCGGTGCGCGCTCGCGACGCAGTCGGCGCCGGTGTCGCCGCCGCCGACGACGATCACGTGCTTGCCCGCGGCGCTGATCGCCGCCGCGGCCGTTCCGGCGACGGCCCGGTTGCGCTGGTACAGGTACTCCATCGCGAAATGCACGCCGTCGAGCTCCCGACCCGGGATCGGGAGGTCGCGGGGGACACGCGAGCCGATCGCGAGGACGACCGCGTCGAAGCCCTCGGTCAGCTCGGCCGGGTCGACGTCCACGCCGACGTCGGCGCCGAACCGGAACTCGACGCCCTCGTCGGCGAGCTGCTCCAGGCGCCGCTCGACGACGCGCTTCTCGATCTTGAAGTCGGGGACGCCGAAGCGGAGCAGCCCGCCGCCGGCCTCGTCGCGCTCGAAGACGGTGACGAGGTGGCCGGCACGGTTGAGCTGCTGCGCGCACGCGAGACCGGCAGGCCCGGAGCCGACGACGGCCACGGTGCGGCCGGAACGCTGCTTGGGGGGCTGCGGGACGATCCAGCCCTCGTCCCAGGCGCGCGCCGCGATCGCGAGCTCGATCTGCTTGATCGACACCGCGTTGCCCTCGTCGATCTCGAGCACGCACGCCGCCTCGCACGGCGCGGGGCAGAGGCGGCCCGTGAACTCCGGGAAGTTGTTCGTGCGGTGCAGCTGGTCGAGCGCCTCGTGGAAGCGGTCGCGGTAGACGAGGTCGTTCCACTCGGGGACGAGGTTGCCGAGCGGGCAGCCGCTGTGGCAGAAGGGCACGCCGCACTCCATGCAACGGGCCCCCTGCTCGCGGAGCTCGACGAGCGGGAGCGTCTTGACGAACTCGCGGTGGTCGCCGATCCGCTCCGCCGGCGGCCGCTCCGGCGTCTCCGCGCGCTTCAGCTTGAGGAAGGCTCCGAGCTCGCCCATTACGCAGCGGCCTCGGCGGTCTCCGTCTCGGCGGTGAGGAAGCCCTCGCCGCCGGTGGAAAGCGGTTGGTCGGAATGCTCGAGCGCCCGCTTGTAGTCGTGCGGCAGCACCTTCACGAAGCGTTCGAGCGAGGCCTCCCAGGCGGCGAGCAGCCGCGCGGCGACGGGCGAGCCGGTGCGCCGCCCGTGCTCCTCGACGAGCGCGCGCAGCGCCTCCGCGTCCCCGTTCTCCACGCGCTCGAGCCCGACGAGCTCGCTGTTGCACCGGGTCGCGAACGTGCCGTCCTCGTCGAGGACGTACGCGATGCCGCCGCTCATGCCGGCGGCGAAGTTTCGCCCCGTCCGGCCGAGCACGACGACGACGCCTCCGGTCATGTACTCGCAGCCGTGGTCGCCGACGCCCTCGACGACGGCGTGCGCGCCGGAGTTGCGGACGGCGAAGCGCTCGCCGACGACGCCGCGGAAGAACGTGCGGCCGCGCGTCGCTCCGTAGAGGATCGTATTGCCGGCGATCACGTTCTCCTCGGCGCGGAAGCCGGCGCCGTCGGGTGGGCGCAGCGCCAGCACGCCGCCGGAGAGGCCCTTGCCGACGTAGTCGTTCGCGTCACCGACGAGCGTGAGCTCGACGCCGGGGGCGAGCCACGCGCCGAAGGACTGCCCGGCCGCGCCGTGCAGCGTGTAGCGGATCGAGCCCTCCGGCAGCCCGGCCGCGCCGTGCGCGCGCGTGACGGCGTTCGAGAGCAGGCCGCCCACGGTGCGGTTGACGTTGCGGATCGCGAACTCCGCCTCGACCGGCGCGCCGCCGGCGATCGTCTCGCCCGCGGCCTCGATCAGCGTCCAGTCGAGCGCGTCGCCGAGCGCCGGCTCCTGCGGACAGGTCCGCCGCAGCGGCGCGCCGGGCGACGCCTCGGGCCGGCGCAGCACGTTCGACAGGTCGATCCCGCGCGCCATCCAGTCCGCGAGCGCCTCGTCGGCGTCGAGCAGGTCGACGCGGCCGATCAGGTCATCGAAGGTCGCGACGCCGAGCCGCGCCATCAGCTGCCGCGCCTCCTCGGCGATGAAGAAGAAGAGATTGACGACGTGCTCGGGCTTGCCGGCGAAGCGCTTGCGCAGCTCGGGATCCTGCGTGGCGATCCCGACAGGGCACGTGTTCAGGTGGCAGGCGCGCATCATCACGCAGCCCGTCGCGATGAGCGGGGCGGTTGCGAAGCCCATCTCGTCCGCGCCGAGCAGCGCCGCGACGACGACGTCGCGCCCCGTCTTCAGCTGCCCGTCGGTCTGCACCCAGATCCGCGAGCGCAGGTCGTTCAGCACGAGCGTCTGCTGCGTCTCGGCGAGCCCGATCTCCCACGGGATGCCTGCGTGCAGGATCGAAGAGACGGGCGACGCGCCGGTGCCGCCCTCGTGCCCTGAGATGAGCACGTGGTCGGCGCCCGCCTTCGCGACGCCGGCGGCGACGGTGCCGACGCCGACCTCGGCCACGAGCTTGACGGAGATCCGCGCGTCGGGATTGCCGCAGCGCAGGTCATAGATCAGCTGCTTCAGGTCCTCGATCGAGTAGATGTCGTGGTGCGGCGGCGGCGAGATCAGGCCGACGCCCGGCGTCGTCATGCGGACGCTCGCGATGTAGCGGTCGACCTTGTGGCCCGGGAGCTGGCCGCCCTCCCCGGGCTTCGCGCCCTGCGCCATCTTGATCTGCAGCTCGTCGGCGTTCGCGAGGTAGTGGGCGTTGACGCCGAAGCGCCCCGACGCGACCTGTTTGATCTTCGAGCGGCGCGAGTCGCCGTTCGGGTCGGGGACGTAGCGGACGGGGTCCTCGCCGCCCTCGCCCGTGTTCGAGCGGCCGCCGATCCGGTTCATCGCCACGGCGAGCGTCTCGTGGGCCTCGCGCGAGATCGAGCCGAGCGACATCGCGCCGGTGGAGAAGCGCTTGACGATCTCGCTCGCAGGCTCGACCTCGTCGAGCGGGATGCCGCCGTCCTCGGGAAAGCGGAACTTCATCAGCCCGCGCAGCGTCGAGCGCCGCGCCGAGTCCGCGTTGACGGTGTGCGAGTACTCCTCGTACGTCTCGAAGCGGCCGTTGTGTACGGCGTGCTGGAGGAGCGAGATCGTGTCGGGGTTCCACTGGTGGTGCTCGCCGTCGCGCCGCCACGCGTAGAGGCCCAGCACCGGCAGCAGCTCGTCGCCCGAGCCGGGATAGGCGCGCGCGTGGCGCACGAGTGCTCCCTCGGCGAGGTCGCGGAGACCGATGCCGCCGATCCGCGACGGCGTCGACGTGAAGTAACGGTCGACGAGCCCCGGCGCGAGCCCGACCGCCTCGAAGATCTGCGCGCCGCAGTAGGAGGGAATCGCCGAGATGCCCATCTTCGACATCACCTTGAGCAGGCCCTTGCCGATCCCCTTCAGCGCGCGGGCCTGCGCCTGCTCGACCGTCATCCCCTCCGGCAGCCACCCCTCCTCGACGAGCTCGCCGATCGTCTCGAGCATCAGGTACGGGTTCACCGCCGCGGCGCCGTAGCCGACGAGCACGGCAATGCTGTGCACGCTGCGCGGCTCGCCGGACTCGACGACGATGCCGGTCTGCAGACGCGTCCCCTCGCGCACGAGGTGGTGGTGCACGGCCGCCGTCGCGAGAAGCGACGGCACGGGCGCCCGTGCCGGGCCGGCGCCGCGGTCGGAGAGGATGAGGATGTTCGTGCCAGCGGCGAGAGCCAGGCTCGACTCGGCGCAGATGCGCTCCAGCGCCGTCTCGAGCCCGTCCACTCCGTCCGTGACCGGCCAGGTCGTGTCGACCGTGTGCGCCTTGAAGTAATCGGAGGAGACGTGCCGCAGCCGCTCGAGCTCGCCGTCGCGCAGGATCGGGTTCTCGATCACGAGCTGCCGCGCATGCTCGGGCGTCTCGTCGAGGAGGTTGCGCTCCGAGCCGACGCTCGCCTGGACGCTCATCACGACCGCCTCGCGGATCGAGTCGATCGGCGGGTTCGTGACCTGCGCGAACATCTGCTTGAAGTACGAGTAGAGGAGCGGCTTGCGCTGCGAGAGGACGGCGAGCGGCGTGTCGTTGCCCATCGAGCCGACCGCCTCCTCGGCGTTCCGCGCGAGCGGCGCCAGCATCACCTTCATGTCCTCCTGCGCGTAGCCGAACAGCAGCTGGCGGCGGCGCAGCGGCTCACGGGGCGCCGCCGCCGGCGGCGCCTGGGGGAGGTCCGCGAGCTGGAGCGTCTCGTCGCCGACCCACTGCGCGTACGGCTTGCGGGTCGCGATGGAGAGCTTGATCTCCTCGTTCGGGACGATCCGGTGCTGCTCGAGGTCGACGAGGAAGAGCTTCCCGGGCTGGAGCCGGCCCTTGCGGACGATCTGCGCGGGCTCGTGGACGCTGTCGAGCACGCCGGTCTCGGAGGCGAGCACGACCCAGCCGTCGGCGGTCTCGTGCCAGCGGCCGGGGCGCAGCCCGTTGCGGTCGAGCGTCGCGCCGATCACGCGGCCGTCGGTGAAGGCGACCGCGGCGGGCCCGTCCCACGCCTCCATCAGGCACTGGTGGTAGGCGTAGAAGCCCTTGAGCTCGTCCGGCAGGTCGGCGCGGCCGGCGTAGGCCTCGGGGATCATCATCATCACCGCGTGCGGCAGGGTGCGGCCGGCGAGCACGAGCAGCTCGAGCACGTTGTCGAGCGTGGCCGTGTCGGAGCCGCCCGGCCGGATCACCGGCAGCACCTTTGCGAGGTCGTCGCCGAAGAGATCCGAGGCGAGCTGCGACTCGCGTGCACGCATCCAGTTGACGTTGCCGCGCAGCGTGTTGATCTCGCCGTTGTGGGCGATCATCCGGTAGGGGTGCGCGAGCTCCCAGCTCGGGAACGTGTTCGTCGAGTAGCGGGAGTGCACGAGCGCGAGCGCGCTCGCGAACCGCTCGTCGCCGAGGTCGGGGTAGAAGCGCGCGAGCTGCGGCGCCGTCAGCATCCCCTTGTAGACGAGCGTCCGCGAGGAGAGGCTCGGCACGACGAGGGCCGGGCCGGCCGCGAGCTCGGCAACGCGGCGGATCACGTAGAGCTTCCGCTCGAACGCGTCCTGGTCGCGCTTCAGCTCCGGGGAGGCTCCGACGACGACCTGGCGGATCCTCGGCGCGACCGCCGTCGCGGTGCGCCCGGCGTGGCTCGGCTCGACCGGCACGTCGCGCCAGCCGAGCAGCCGCTGCCCCTCGTCGGCGATCGCCCGCTCGACGATCTCCTCGAGCCCGCGCCGCGCTGTGTCGTCCTGCGGCAGGAAGCAGGCGCCGACGCCGTAGGCGCCGGCGGGCGGCAGCCCCCGGAGCTCCGCGCGAAAGAACGCGTCCGGGAGCTGGACGAGGATGCCGGCGCCGTCGCCCGAGTCGGCGTCGGCTCCCGCCGCGCCGCGGTGCTCGAGGTTCGAGAGCGCGGTCAGCGCCTTCGCCACGGCCTCGTGGCTCGGCTCGCCGCTCAGGCGCGCGACGAAGGCGACGCCGCAGGCGTCGTGCTCGAACGCCGGGTCGTACAGCCCGGACGGGCCGGGCGGTGCGGACTGTGCGGTGTCGGGTCGACGGTGCGGCAACGGGCAACTGCCTCGCAGTCAGAGAGAGGTGGAAAGGGCTCCGCCTGGTGTGGCTAGTCGGCGGTGGCGGAAGGGAGGCCGACTAGCGCAGACGCGCGCGCGCAGCGAAGACGATGAAGTTCGGCTTCGGGGAGATGAGCGCGCGGACCATCGGTCTCCCCAGACTACCCGGGGATCCCGGAGAGTCAAGGGTGTTCTCCGGTTCCAGCTCCGGTCCGGCGGCCCCGGTCGGATTTGACAGGCGCCGCTCCCGCATGCATGCTGGGACGGCGATGACGACCGCGCTGACACGCATCCCCTCGAGCCGCCTGCGGCTCACGGGCGCGTCCGCGCTCATTCTGATCGTCGCCATCCTCATTCTCCCCCTCTAGGGGGAGGACGCGAACACGCGCCAAACAGGCGCAGACACCGACCTAGCCACACCATAGGTGCGCCCTTCACTGGGAAAGGCAAAGGAGGAGTTGTTCGTGTCCCCTCGCAGGATCTCGATCTTCGATACGACGTTGCGTGACGGTGAGCAGTCGCCGGGGATCGCGCTGCAGCCGCACGAGAAGGCGGAGATTGCCGAGCAGCTCGAGCGGCTCGGCGTCGACGTCATCGAGGCGGGCTTCCCGGGGGCGTCACCCGGAGATTTCGAGGGCGTCCGCGAGGTTGCCGCAGCCGTCCGGACACCCACCGTGGCCGCGCTCGCCCGCACCCGCGCCGAGGATCTCGACGCCGCGGCCGAGGCGCTCGCCGGCGCGCGGCGCTCGCGCATCCACGTGTTCATCGCGACGAGCCCCTTGCACATGGAGAAGAAGCTCGGCTTCGAGCCGGATGAGGTCGTGCAGCAGGCGCGCTGGGCCGTCGAGTACGCATCGTCTCTCGCCGACGAGGTGGAGTTCTCCTGCGAGGACGCCACCCGCTCCGATCCGGCGTTCGTCGCCCGCGTCTGCCGCGCCGCGATCGAGGGCGGCGCGACCGTCGTCAACCTGCCGGACACCGTCGGCTACGCGCTGCCCGGCCAGTACGCGGTGTTCCTCACCGAGGTCCGGCGGCGCTGCCCCGAGCTTTGCGACGTGACGCTCTCCGTGCACTGCCACGACGACCTCGGGCTCGCCGTCGCCAACTCGCTCGCGGGCGTGCAGGCGGGAGCCGGACAGATCGAGTGCACGGTCAACGGAATCGGCGAGCGCGCGGGCAACGCGTCGCTCGAGGAGATCGTCGTAGCGCTGCGCGTCCGCAACGACTACTTCGCCGTCGCAACCGGCATCGACACGTCGGAGATCGCCGCCTCCTCCCGGCTCGTCTCCGAGCGCACCGGCTACCTCGTGCAGCCCAACAAGGCGGTCGTCGGCGCGATCGCGTTCGCGCACGAGGCAGGCATCCACCAGGACGGCATGCTCAAGGACACGCGGACGTACCAGATCATCGACCCGGCCGAGGTGGGAGTGCGCATGACGCTCCCGCTCGGCAAGCATTCCGGCCGGCATGCGTTCGCGCGCGCCTGCGCGGAGCGTGGCATGCATCTCAGCGGCGAGGACCTGAACGCGGCGTTCCGCCGCTTCAAGGAGCTCGCCGACAGCGGCGGCGCTGTGTCGCTCGACGCGGTTTTCGAGGGGGTGACGGCATGAGCCAGACCGTGGCCTGCCTCGCCGGCGCGGGTACCGCCCCCGAGCTGATGGCGGAGGCGTCACTTGCGCTCGACGCGGTCGCGCGCCTGCACGGCTTCACGCTCGAGCAGGTGCACGCGCCGTTCGGCGCGGTCGCCCACGCCCGTCTCGGCCAGTCCGTGCCCCTGAGCACGCGGTCCGTGCTGCTCGGCGCGGACGCCGTGCTCGTCGCGGGTGCCGAGGAGCCCGCGCTCGCCGACGTGATGAGCGAGCTCGACCTGCGGGCCAGAGTGACTCGTGTCCGCTTCGGCCACTACGACGACGTCGCGTTCGTCACCGCGCTCGACGAGTCGAGCCCGGAGTGGGCGATGGAGCGGGCCTTCCGGCTCGCGGAGTCCCGCTCTCTCCGGCTCGCCTGCGTCGGCGACGACGAGTGGCGCGAGGTCTCCGACGCAGTCGCACGGGAGCACGAGCACGTGCGTGTCGAGCATCTCTCGCCGCGCGCCGCGCTGCCGCTGGCGGCGTTCCAGGCGAGCCGTTTCGACGTTGTCGCCGTCGCACCGGCCTGGGCCGAGACGATGGTGGAGATCGCCGCAGCGCCCGCAGCCGACCGGGTCGCGGCCCACGCGCTCCTCGCCGAGCACGGCCCGAGCCTGTTCGTGCCGTCGCCGGACGGCGGCTTCGCACTCGCAGGCACGGGGAGCGTCAATCCGAGCAGCATGCTGCTCGCCGCGGCGCTCGCGCTCGAGCTCGGGCTCGGGCAGCCGGGGGCCGCCGCGACGCTGGCCGGCGCCGTGTCGGCCGCGCTCGTCGACGGGCCGCGTACGCCGGACCTGCTCCGCTACGGCGTCGGCGCGACGACGCGGGAGTTCACGTCCCGCGTGCTCGCCGGCTTCCAGGTCTCCGTCCGCAACGCCGAGTTCTGGCCGGGCGCGGCATGAGGATGAACGGTGCAGACGCGGTCCTCCGCTCACTCGAGGCGGAGGGGGTGGAGGTCATGTTCGGCCTGCCGGGCGGCGCGATCCTGCCGCTGTACGACGCGATCGCGCGCGGCACGTCCGTCCGGCACGTGCTGGCCCGCCACGAGCAGGGGGCCGGCCACATGGCCGAGGGCTACGCCCGCGCCTCCGGCCGCGTCGGCGTCGCCATCGCGACGTCGGGGCCGGGCGCGACGAACCTCGTCACGCCGATCGCCGACGCGTGGATGGACTCGACCCCGCTCGTCTGCATCACCGGCCAGGTGCGCTCGAACCTGATCGGCACCGACGCCTTCCAGGAGTGCGACATCACCGGGATCACGATCCCGATCGTCAAGCACTCGTGGCTCGTGCAGGACGTCGAGGAGATCCCGCACGTGATCAAGGCCGCCTTCCACGTCGCGCAGACCGGCCGCTGCGGGCCGGTGCTCGTGGACATCCCGCGCGACGTACAGGAGGCCGAGCTCGACTTCTCCTACCCCGACGACGTCTCCCTGCCGGGATGGAAGCCGCCCCGCCGCGGGCATACACGCCAGATCGAGGCCTCTGCTCAGGCCATCGTGGCAGCGGAGCGGCCCATCCTGTACGTCGGGGGCGGGGTTCTCAATGCGCACGCGACCGACGAGCTGCTTGCGTTCGCGGAGGCCGGCCGGCTCCCGGTCGTGACGACGCTGATGGCGAAGAGCGCGTTCCCGGAGTCGCACGAGCTGCACGCCGGCTGGCCCGGGATGCACGGGCCGAAGTGGTCGAACTGGGCACTGAACAAGGCGGAGCTGATCGTCGCGGTCGGCTCGCGCTTCGACGACCGCGTCACCGGCAAGGTGTCGGCGTTCGCTCCCGGAGCGACCGTCGTTCATCTCGACGTCGACGCGGCCGAGATCTCGAAGATCCGGCACGCGGACCTGCCGGTCGTCGGCCCGCTCAAGCCGATCCTCGCCGCGCTCGCGAGCGCGATGGCCGAGCACGCGAAGCCGGGACGGACCGACGCGTGGCTGCGCCAGATCGCGGACTGGCGGGAGGAGTTCCCGCTGCGCTACCGCCGCGAGGGCGAGCTGCTCAAGCCGCAGCGCGTGCTCGAGGCGCTGCAGGAGCTCACCGCCGGACGCGACGACGTCATCTGGACGACCGGCGTCGGCCAGCACCAGATGTGGGCGATGCAGTACCTGCGTCTCGACCGGCCGCGCACGTTCATCACCTCGGGCGGGCTCGGGACGATGGGCTACGGCATCCCCGCGGCGATCGGCGCGAAGGCCGCGCGCCCGGACGCGACGGTCGTCTGCGTCGACGGCGACGGCTGTTTCCAGATGACCCAGCAGGAGCTCGCGACTTCCGTGCTCGAGGAGCTGCCGATCGTCGTCGTGGTTGTCAACAACGGCTACCTCGGCATGGTGCGACAGTGGCAGGACATGTTCTTCAACGAGCGCTTCTCGCAGATCCGCCTCACGCAGTCGCTTCCCGACTACGCCGGCCTCGCGCGTGCCTACGGGGCGCTCGGGTTCACGGTCGAGAGCGAGGACGAGCTCGAGGACGCGCTGGCGCAGGCGCTGGCGTCGGGCCGCACCGCCGTCGTCGACGCCCGCGTCGACCCGCGGGAGCACTGCTTCCCGATGATCCCGGCCGGTGCGGCCGCACTCGATCTGGTGGAGTTCGAGGACGACACATCCGAGGTGACCCTGTGAGACACACGCTGTCCGTCCTCGTCGAGAACAAGCCCGGTGCGCTCACGCGCATCACGAGCATGTTCGCGCGCCGGAACTTCAACATCGAGAGCCTCGCCGTCGGCCCGACCGAGCGGCACGACGTGTCGCGGATCACGCTGCGCGTCGACTGCGAGACGCTGCCGCTCGAGCAGATCGAGAAGCAGATGCACAAGCTCGTGAACGTGCTGCGCGTGTCGGAGCTCACGCCGGGAGAGTCGATCGAGCGCGAGCTCGCGCTGTTGAAGGTCGCGGCTGCGCCGGGCACGCGCGCCGAGCTGATGGCGCTCGGCGACGTCTTCAACGCGCGCGTCGCGGACCTCGGTCCCGACGCCATCGTCTTCGAGCTGACCGGGTCGCCGGAGGAGGTGGACTCCTTCGAGGAGCTCGTCCGCCCGCACGGCCTGCAGGAGCTCGTCCGCACCGGTCGCATCGGCCTCGGCCGCGCGAACCGCCCGAAGCCCAACCGACCCAGGCAGCACGTCCTGGCCTGACGAAAGGAGCCGAACCGAATGGCGACCATCCACCGCGACGGCAATCTCGGCCTCCTGAACGGGAAGGTCGCCGTGATCGGCTACGGCAGCCAGGGCCACGCGCACGCGCTGAACCTGCGCGACTCCGGCGTCGAGGTCCAGGTCGGGCTGCGCGACGGCAGTCCCTCTCGCGAGGCGGCGGAAGAGGCCGGCCTCGACGTGAGGCCCATCGCCGAGGCGGTCCGCGGGGCGCAGGTGGTCGCACTGCTGCTGCCGGACCACGTGCAGAAGGGCGTCTGGGACGAGTTCGTCGCCCCGAACCTCGAGCCGGGGACGGCGGTGCTGTTCGCGCACGGGCTCAACATCCACTTCGGCCGCATCGCACCGCCGGCGGACCACGACGTGATCATGGTCGCGCCGAAGGCGCCTGGCCATCGCGTCCGCGAGCTCTACGTCTCGGGCGCCGGCACGCCGGGCCTCGTCGCGGTGCACCAGGACGCGAGCGGCCGCGCGCTCGAGCTCGCGCTCGCGTACGGCGTCGGCATCGGCTGCGGACGCGTGGGCCTGCTCGAGACGACGTTCGCCGAGGAGACGGAGAGCGACCTGTTCGGCGAGCAGGCCGTCCTCTGCGGCGGCGTGCCCGCGCTCGTGCAGGCGGGCTTCGACATCCTCATCGAGGCCGGCTATCAGCCGGAGATCGCGTACTACGAGTGCCTGAACGAGTTGAAGCTGATCGTCGACCTGCTCTACCAGGGCGGCTACGAGTACATGCGCTACTCCGTCTCCGACGTTGCCGAGTACGGCGACCTGTCGCGCGGAACGCGCGTCGTCGACGAGCGTGTGCGCGAGGCGATGCGCGGGATCCTCGAGGAGATCCGCAGCGGCGCGTTCGCGAAGGAGCTCTTCGCAGACGACGACGCGGGCAGGCCGAAGTTCGACGAGCTGCGCAAGGACGGCAAGCAGCGGGCCGACGAGATCGAGCGCGTCGGCAAGGAGCTGCGCGAGCTTGCCGGCATCGAGGGTTTGTTGGGCGCGGAGGCTTCGCCCTCCGGCCGGCCATGAGCGCCGGCCGACGTCACGACCGGCCGGAGCGCGATGGCGTCTGTTGACGTCGGCATCGCCCTTCTCGGGTACGGCACGGTCGGCTCTTCCGTAAACCGGCTGCTCGTCGAGAGCGCCGACGAGATCGAGCGCGCGACGGGTCACCGGCTGCGCGTCGTCCGCGCGCTCGTCCGCGACCCGGCGAAGGAGCGTCCGTTTCCCGTCGCCGAGGGCGTGCTCACGACCGACTTCGCCGACGTGCGCGACGACCCGGCCGTCGACGTCGTCGCCGAGGTGATGGGCGGGCTCGAGCCGGCGGGCGCCTACGTGCGCGAGCTGCTGCGCGCCGGCAAGTCCGTCGTCTCGGCGAACAAGCAGCTCGTCGCCCGCCATGGCGCCGAGCTGTTCGCGACCGCCTCCGCCGCCGGCGTGCAGCTGCGCTTCGAGGCGTCGGTCTGCGCGGCGATTCCGGTCGTCAAGGTGCTGCGCGAGTCGCTCGTCGTCGCGCACGTGCACCGCGTGCTCGGGATCGTGAACGGCACGACGAACTTCGTCCTTTCCCGCATGGAGCGCGGCGGCTCGTACGCGGAGGCGCTCGCGGAGGCGCAGGAGCTCGGCTACGCGGAGGCCGACCCGACGGACGACGTCAGCGGCGCCGACGCCGCCGCGAAGATGGCGATCCTCGCGACGGTCGCCTTCGGCTCGCGCGTCACCCTCGAAGACGTCGAGTGCCGCGGGATCGAGGAGATCGAGCCGGTGCACGTGCAGGCCGCCGCCGAGCTGGGCATGGTCGTGCGGCTCGTCGGCATCGCAACCCTCTCGAACGGCTCGGTGGACGTGCGCGTGCAGCCCGCGCTCGTCGACCGCTCGCATCCACTCGCCGCCGTCGACGGCGCGTTCAACGCGGTGATGCTCCAGGGCGACGCGATCCGCGAGATCACGCTCGGGGGGCCGGGCGCCGGCGGGATCGAGACCGCGTCTGCCGTCGTCGCCGACCTCGTCAGCGTGGTGGGCACGGCCGGCACCGGCTTTCTCCAGAACGATGCCTGCTGGCGCGAGCTCGAGCGCCTGCCGCCGAGCGAGTGGCGGGCGCCGTTCTACGTGCACCTCAACGTCGCCGACCGCCCGGGCGTGCTCGCGCACGCCGCGAGCAGGCTCGCCGCGCACAACGTCTCGGTCGCTCAGCTCGTGCAGCACCCGCACGAGGGCGAGGCGTCGCTCGACATCGTCCTGCATGAGGCGCCGGTGGGCGAGCTGACCGCGGCGCTCACCGAGATCGCCGCCTTTCCGGAGGTCCTGCGAGCCCCTTTTGCCCTGCCGGTGATCACGGAGCGGAGCTTGTGAGGCCCAGCCTCGCCGAGCGGTGGGCCGATCATCTGCCGCAGCTCGCCGGCGTCCCCATCGTCACGCTCGGCGAGGGCTCGACGCCGCTGCTGGCGGCGCCGCGCCTGTCGGAGCGGCTCGGGCTCGAGCTCTGGCTGAAGTGGGAGGGCTCGAACCCCACGGGCTCGTTCAAGGACCGCGGCATGACCGTCGCCGTCTCTCGGGCGCGTGCGGACGGCGCGAGCGGCGTCGTCTGCGCGTCGACCGGGAACACCGCCGCGTCGGCGGCCGCGTACGCGGCGCGCGCGGGGATCCAGGCGACGATCGTGGTGGCGAAGGGCGCCGCCGCGAGCTCGAAGCTCGCCCAGGTGCTCGCCGTCGGCGCGCGGGTGGTGGAGGTGCCGGGCACGTTCTCGGACGCGTACGACGCGTCGCTCGAGCTCGCGGAGCGCGAGGGCTGGGTCGTCGTCAACTCGACGAACGACCACCGCATCGCGGGGCAGATGACCGCCGCGTTCGAGATCGTCGAGGAGCTCGGCGGACTGCCCGACGTGCTCACGCTGCCCTACGGCGGCGGCGGCAACACGAAGGCGTACGCCCGCGGCTTCGTCGAGATTGCCGGCGGGCTGCCGCGCCTGCACCCGGCGCAGGCGGAACGACGCGCCGACACGGCCGCGTCCGCGATCCGGATCGTCGAGCCGATCCACCGGCCCGAGGTCGAGGAGGCGATGGCGCGTTCCGGCGGCTCCGTCGTCACGGTGAGCGAGGACGAGATCGCAGGCGCGTGGCGCGCCGTGCGCCTCGAGGAGGGGGTCTTCTGCGAGCCGGCCTCAGCGGCCGGAATCGCCGCGCTCCTGCGCGGCGTCGCCAGTCCGGGCGAGCGTGTCGTCTGCGTGCTCACGGGGCACGGGCTCAAGGATCCGGCCGCGGTCGAGAGGGCCGCCGCGTGAGGCTGCACGTGCGTGCGCCGGCCACCAGCGCGAACCTCGGCCCCGGCTTCGACGTGGCGGGAGTCGCGCTCGACCTCTGGAACGAGCTCGAGGTCGGCGACGCGGACGGTCCCGTCGACGAGGAGCATCTCGGCGTGCGCGCGTTCGCGCGCTTCGCGTCGCCCGCGGGACGGTCGTTCCGCTTCACCGACCGGATCCCGCGCGAGCGCGGACTCGGCTCGAGCGCGGCCGTGGTCGCCCTCGGGCTCGTCGCGGGCGCGCTCGCGGCCGGCGCGGATCCGACCGCCGACGAGCTGCTCGCCGAGGGGTTGCAGCTCGAAGGGCACGCCGACAATCTGGCCGCCGCTCTCGCGGGCGGCGTCTGCCTGACCTGGGACGGGCACGTCACACGCATCGCCGACGACCTTCCGGCCGCGGCGATTGCGGTTGTCCCAGAGCAGCGCGTGAAGACGGCGGAGGCGCGCGCATCGTTGCCGCAGGCGGTGCCGCACGCCGATGCCGTCTTCAGCGCTGTCCACGCGACGCTGCTCGGCGCCGCGCTCGCCTCCGGCGACAAGACGCTGTTCGCCGCAAGCGCCGAGGACCGCCTGCACGAGCCCTACCGCGCCGTGCACGCGCCACACCTCGAGGCGATCCGCAGGGACCTGCCCGCGGGTGCGCTCGGCGCGACGCTCTCCGGCTCGGGCCCGACGGTGATCGTCTGGGCCGAGAAGGAGCGTGTGGCCGAGGTCGTCGCCGCGCTCGCCGCCCGCTTCCCCGCGCACGACGTCATGCATCTGCCCGTCACGACCACAGGAGCCGGCCCAGTATGAGCGATCCCTACGTCCGTCCGTCCGATCCGGCCAAGCGGCACAGCGCCGCGCTGACGGACGGCGTCGACCGCGCGCCCGCCCGCGCGATGCTCAAGGGCATCGGGATCGACGACGACGCGCTCGCGCGTCCACTTGTCGGCATCGCGACGACGTGGATCGAGACGATGCCGTGCAACTGGAACCAGCGCGAGCTCGCGCGCCACGTCCGGCGCGGCATCCTCGAAGCCGGCGGCACGCCGGTGGAGTTCAACACGATCGCCGTCAGCGACGGCGTCTCGATGGGGACGGAGGGGATGCGCGCCTCACTCGTCTCGCGCGAGGTGATCGCCGACTCGATCGAGCTCGTCGTGCGGGGCCACCTGCTCGACGGCCTCGTCTGCCTCGTAGGCTGCGACAAGACGATCCCGGCCGCGGTGATGGCGCTCGCGCGCCTCGACGTGCCGGGGCTCGTCCTCTACAACGGCTCGATCGCACCGGGCCGCTTCCGGGGCCGTGACGTGACGATCCAGGACGTCTTCGAGGCCGTCGGCGCCGCCGCGGCGGGAAGCATGAGCAACGCGGACGTGCACGAGCTCGAGGACGTCGCCTGCCCGGGCGCGGGCGCGTGCGGCGGCCAGTTCACGGCGAACACGATGGCGACGGTGCTCGAGTTCCTCGGCATCAGCCCGGCCGGGCTCAACGACGTGCCGGCGGTCGACCCGGCGAAGCACCAGGCGGCCTACGACGCGGGCCGGATCGCGATGCGGCTCGTCCGCGACGATGTGCGGCCGTCGCAGATCTTGACGCGCGACGCGCTCGAGAACGCGATCGCCTCCGTCGCGGCGACAGGCGGCTCGACGAACGGCGTGCTGCACCTGCTCGCGATCGCGCGCGAGCTCGGCATCCCGCTCGAGCTCGAGGACTTCGACCGGATCGCCGGGCAGACGCCGATTGTCGCGGACATCAATCCGGCCGGGCGCTTCGTCGCGACCGACCTACACGCCGCCGGCGGCGTCGCGCTCGTCGCCCGCGAGCTGCTGAAGGCCGGGCTCGTGCACGGCGACGCGCCGAACGTCGACGGCCGCTCGCTCGCACAGGTCGCGACGGCGGTCGTCGAGACGCCCGGCCAGGAGGTCGTCGTGCCGCTCGAGCGCCCGCTGAAGGCGAGCGGCGGCCTCGCGATCCTGCGCGGCAACCTCGCGCCCGAGGGGTGCGTCGTGAAGCTCGCCGGACACGAGCGGCTCTTCCACCGCGGCCCCGCGCGCGTGTTCGACTCCGAGGAGGACTGCTTCGCCGCCGTCAAGGGCCGGGAAGTGCTGCCCGGCGACGTCGTCGTGATCCGCTACGAGGGCCCCGCCGGCGGCCCCGGCATGCGCGAGATGCTGCACGTCACCGCCGCCCTCGTCGGCGAGGGGCTCGGCGAGGAGGTCGCGCTGATCACGGACGGCCGCTTCTCGGGCGCGACCCACGGGCTGATGGTCGGCCACATGGCGCCGGAGGCCGCCCGCGGCGGCCCGCTCGCCGCGCTGCGCGACGGCGACGTGGTCGAGATCGACGTGCACGGGCGAGAGTTGCGCGTCGAGCTGTCGGAGGGCGAGCTGGCCGCGCGCCTCGCAGCCGTCAAGCCCCCGAGGCCCCGCTATCTGAGCGGCGTCCTTGCCCGCTACGCCGCCCACGTCTCGTCGGCTTCCGAAGGAGCCGTGCTGACGTGAGCTTTCTTTTGTATAGTGCAGGACTGGAGACGGGCGCGTCCCGCTCCACATCGAGAGAGGCAGAGGGAACCGGCCCTGTGAAGCCTCGGCAACCTGCTCGGGAGAGCGTGGTGCCAAACCCGGCCGAGTCGCCAATCGGGGCTCGGAGGATGTCGAGCAACGGACGAGAGGAGAAGGAGTAGTGTCCGCCACCGCACTTCGCTGTCGCAGCTGCGAGACGCAGTACCCGCTGGACCCGATCGGCGTCTGTTCCCGCTGCTTCGGGCCGCTCGAGCCGGTCTACGACCGCGACGAGCAGCGCCGCACGGTCAGCCGCGATTCGATCGCAGCCGGCCCGCCCTCGCTCTGGCGCTACGCGCCGCTGCTGCCGGTCGCGCCACCGGCCGAGCCGCGGCTCGCGCCCGGCCTGACACCGCTCGTCGCCGCGCCGCGGCTCGCCTCGGCGATCGGCGTGCGCGAGCTGTGGCTCAAGCTCGACACGGCAAACCCGACGCATTCGTTCAAGGATCGCGTCGTCGCCGTCGCCTGCGCGAAGGCGCTCGAGCTCGGCCGCACGACGCTCGCCTGCTCCTCGACCGGGAACCTCGCGAACGCGGTCGCCGCGCGCGCCGCCGCGGAGGGGATCGAGGCCGCCGTCCTCGTGCCCGCCGACCTCGAGCCGGAGAAGCTGATCGCGACCGCCGTTTACGGCGCCACGATCTTCGCCGTCCGCGGCAGCTACGACGACTGCAGCCGGCTCAGCGTCGAGCTCTCGTTCGAGCTGGACTGGGCGTTCGTCAACGTCGGGCTGCGCGCGTACTACGCGGAGGGGTCGAAGACGCTCGCGTTCGAGGTGGCCGAGCAGCTCGGCTGGGAGCTGCCCGACGCGGTGATCGCCCCGATCGCCTCGGGCGCGATGTTCTCGAAGGTGCACCAGGGCTTCGGCGAGCTGCTCGAGCTCGGGCTCGTCGAGGGGGAGCGGCCGCGGCTGATCGGCGGCCAGGCCGAGGGGTGCTCGCCGGTCGCGCTCGCCTTTGCCGAGAGCGCCCGCGTCAAGCCGGTGCGGCCGAACACGATCGCGCGGTCGCTCGCGATCGGCAGCCCCGCCGACGGCGACCTCGCCGTCGCCGTCGCCGTCGCCTCGCGCGGCTCGGTGCATGCGGTCGCCGAGGAGGAGATCGCGGAGAACGTCTCGCTGCTCGCCGAGACGACCGGCGTCTTCGGCGAGACGGCCCCCGGCGTCACCCTCGGCGCGCTGCGCGCCGCGGTGGGCCGCGGCGAGCTCGGCGAGGACGACCGCGTCGTGCTGCTCGTCACCGGCGACGGGCTGAAGACGCCAGGCCTCGTCGCCGACCGGCTCGACCCCGTGCTGGTCGAGCCCGACGCCGACCTGATCCTGGAGAGGCTCGGTGTCTCCGTTTAGCCGGCAACACGAAAGGGGTGCACGATGAGAACCGGTCCGCGGCCGGGGTTCCGGTGGACGCGGGAGACGATCGTCTACGCGATCACGCTCTGGTACCGGAAGCACAGCCGGACGCCGCTCACGCGCGAGTGGGACCAGGCGGGCGAGAACCATCCGTCCCGTCAGACGGTCAGCCGCGTGTTCGGCAGCTGGAACGAGGCCATGCACGCGGCGGGCTTCACGCCGCGCCCGCGCGGCCGCCAGCCGAGGTCGCTGACGGAGGGCGCCCTCTCGGATGGCTGACCCACACGTCATCCTCCTGCCCGGCGACGGCGTCGGGCCGGAGGTTGCGGAGCAGGCGAGGCTCGCGCTCGCGCTGCTCGCTCCAGACGTCACGGTCGAGGAGCTGCTGATCGGTGCGGCCGCGATCCGGGCCACGGGCAGTCCACTGACGGAGGAGACGCTCGCGACGTGCCGCGCCTCGACTGCGGTGCTGAAGGGGCCGGTCGGCGACCCCGAGTTCGACGCGGCCGACGTCCGGCCGGAGCAGGGTCTGCTCCGCCTGCGCGCCGGGCTCGACGCCTACGCGAACCTGCGCCCCGCGATCCTCGGCGACGTGGACGTGCTGATCGTCCGTGAGCTCGTGGGCGGGCTCTACTTCGGCGCGAGCGGCGTGCGCGACGACGGCACGGTCTTCGACACGTGCGAGTACCACCCGAGCCAGGTCGAGCGGGTGGCCCGGCGGGCCTTCGCGCTCGCGCAGACGCGGCGCGGGCTCCTCACGTCCGTCGACAAGGCGAACGTGCTCGAGACCTCGCGCATGTGGCGGCGCGTCGTCGATTCGCTGGCGCCGGAATACCCGGACGTGCGGGTGGAGCACATGCTCGTCGACAACGCGGCGATGCAGCTCGCGACCCAGCCGGAGCGCTTCGACGTCCTCGTCACCGAGAACATGTTCGGCGACATCCTCTCCGACCTCGCCGCGGCGGTGACGGGCGGGCTCGGCCTGGCGCCCTCGGCGAGCCTCTCCGACTCCGGTCCGGGCATCTTCGAGCCGGTGCACGGCTCGGCCCCCGACATCGCGGGCCGCGGCATCGCCAACCCCACGGCCATGCTGCGCTCGACCGCCCTCCTGCTCGAGCACGGGCTCGCGCGCCCGCGCGAGGCGCGTGCGCTGGCCGCGGCGGTGGAGGCCGCGCTGGCCGAGCGGCCGACGGTCGACGTGGGCGGTACGGCGACCACCGCCGAGTTCGGCCTCGTAGTAAGGGAACAACTGGCAGTTGACGGGCCGGTCACGGCCACGTAGCGTGAGATCGATGCTCCGCGTCCCTGAAGCCGCGCGCAACACCGCCTCCTTCGGCTTCTTCGGGTACGCCTTTACGCGCTAGCCGGCGCTTTCGTCTTCCCCGCCGCCGCCGGCTAGGTCAGCACTCTCGCGGGACTTCCCTCATCCGTTCGCGAGGAGGCGAACCGTCGATGAACCAAACCCACCCACACACCGTTGCGTACCCGGGGCCACCGGGCTCGCACGCTGCCGCGGCGGCCGCAGCGCTCTTCCCGCGCGAGACGCTCGTGCCGGTCGGCGGCTTCCACGCCGTCGCCGACGCGGTCGCCTGCGCCGACGCCGCACACGGCGTCCTGCCGATCGAGAGCTCGCTCGCCGGCACGGTGGCGGAGACGCATGACCTGCTCAACGAGCACGCGCTTTCGATCGTCGCCGAGGCTGTGCTGCCGATCCATCACGTCCTCGCCGCGTCGGCACAGGTCCCGCTCGACGAGATCCGCATCGTCCGCTCGCATCCGACCGCGCTCGAGCAGTGCCGCGGCCTGCTGAAGCGGATGCCGCGGGCCACGGCCATGCCCGCTGCGACCACGGCGGAGGCGGCGCGGGAAGCGGCGGAGATCGGGGATCCGACCGTCGCCGCGATCGCCGGGGCCGGCGCTGCGGCGCTGTACGGGCTCTTCGTGCTCGAGGAGGACGTCGGCGACGGGCCGGCGTTCACCCGCTTCGTCTCGATCGCGCCGTACACGTGGGTCGGCGCGCGCCGCAGCGAAGCGCGCACGGCGGTCACGTTCGTGACCGACCACCGGCCGGGTGCGCTCTACCACGCGCTCGGCCCCTTCGCGCGCGCGGGCCTGGACCTCGTCCGGCTCGACTCGCGCCCGATTCCGGCGACTCCGTGGAGCTATCGCTTCGACGCCGTGGTTGCGGGGCATCCGCTCGACACCGCGGTCCGCACCGCGCTGGCCGAGCTCGCGGAGATGACGCGCTCGCACCGCGTCCTGGGCGTCTACGAAGCAGCAGAGGAGTCGAGATGAGCACGGAGGAGAAGCGCCTTCCGCTGGCGCCGTCGGGCGACTCGCACGTCGCGCGCGTGCGCCGCGAGATCTCCGATCTCGACCGGTCGCTCGTGGAGCTCGTGAACAAGCGCCTGAAGCTCGTCGCGCAGCTGAAGCGCTACAAGGAGCAGCACGGCATCGGCTTCGTCGACCTCGCGCGTGAGGAATGGATGCTCCAGTACCTCCACCGCATGAACCGCGGCCCGCTCTCGGTCGAGGGGCTGTCGCGCCTCTACCACGAGCTGCTCGCTCTGATGAAGCACGAGGTGCTCGCGCAGGACGGCGCCGAATAGGTCGGCACGGAAACTGGCTTGTGGCGTCTATCTCCACGTTCAAGTGCGTTTCCGCCAGCCACACGTAACCGGTGCTTCGCCGGGCGCGAGCTTGGTCTCGCCTCGAGAGACAGCGCTTAGTCGCGCGATACCCTCGTCCCATGGCAAGGCAACTGATCGTCATTCTCGGTGCCGGCGCTTCCATGGACTGCGCGAATGAGCCCGAGGATTCGGCCTATCTCCGGAAACTCGAGCTGGCTGGAACCAACGCGGCCGCGGAACATGCCGGGAGTTGCGCCGTACCCATCGCTTCGCCCCGACGACTACGTCGAGGTCTTCCCGGGCGGATTTGCGGAGTTCGCGACGACCAACCGGCTTCGCGCGCTCGTCGAGCGAGTACGCGAGGCGCCTGAAGACAATCCCTAGTCCGTACGCGTCAGCGGGTAGGAAGGAGCGTCGCGAAGCCGATCGAGGCGGCAGCCTCGAGGAGTTCCTCGTCGGCTGAGACGAGTACGGTCTCTGCATCTCCGACGGCCTCGAGCGACGCGAGATGGACGGCGTCGTACGCTCGGAGGCGATGCTGCTCCGCGAGTTCGCCGGCTCGGCGCGCGAGCTTCTCGGTGAGCTCGATCCGGTCGACGGCCGCCCAGAGCGCGTCGACACGGTGGCGTGCGATCCCGTGCTGACGTGGTGTCAGGCGCTCGAGGCGTCGCGCGCGTCCGATTGCGGCACGCGCCTCGGGATAGAGGAGCGGTGACGAGATTAGCCGGTCGGCGCCGAGCCAGGCTTCGGCCACGTCGACGGTGCCCGGCTCCGGCAGAAGCAGCTTCACGAACGCCGACGTCTCGACATAGGCGATCAGCCGCGGTCTTCCAGCACGAGATCGCTGAGAGGCCCCGCGGCGTCG
>JBEKEH010000049.1:0-21627 GCA_050013935.1 Gaiellaceae bacterium
AGTCCGCGGTCGCGCTGCTCGAGCAGCTCGAGGGCGGCAACTGGGCGGCGATGGTCGTCACCGGCAAGCCGTTCGTGTTCTGCGTCGGCGCCGACATCGACGAGTTCACGCGCATGCGCTCGGTCGAGGACGCCGTCGAGGGCACGCGCGCCGGGCACGCGCTGTTCGGGCGCATCCGCGCGCTGCCGTTTCCGACCGTGGCGGCGATCAACGGCGCCTGCCTCGGCGGCGGGCTCGAGCTCGCGCTGCACTGCGACGCCCGCACGATCGCGTCGAGCGTGCGCCACTTCGGCTTCCCCGAGGTGTTCCTCTCGATCATCCCCGCCTGGGGCGGCACGCAGCTCGCGCCCAAGCTCGCCGGGCCGGAGGCGGCGGTCAAGCTGATCGTCTTGAACCCGCTGCGCCAGAACAAGCTGCTGTCCGCGCCGGAGGCGGTCGAGCTCGGCTTCGCCGACAGACTGCTCGAGCCGGTGGAGTTCGTCGACGAGTCGCTCGCGTACGCGATCGAGCTGGTCGAGGCCGGCGGCATCGCGCGGACGGAACCCGACTGGTCGGAGCTCGACACGATCGTGCGCAAGGCGCGCTCCCGCGTCGACGACGCCGTGCACGGCGCGACCCGGGCGCCGTACGTCGCACTCGAGCTGATCGCCGCCGCTCGGGAGCTCACCGTCGAGCAGGGCTACCGCGCCGAGGAGGCGGCGATGGGCGCGCTGCTCGTCAGCCCCCAGGCACAGGCGTCCGCGTACGCGTTCACCGTCGTCGAGCGGCGGACCAAGAAGGGCGCCGGCCTGCCAGACGTGCCGGCGCGGAAGGTGCAGAAGGTCGGCATCGTCGGCGCCGGACTGATGGCGACGCAGCTCGCGACGCTGTTCGTGCGCCGGCTCGAGGTGCCGGTCGTGCTGCGCGACCTCGAGCAGGAGCGCGTCGACACGGCGCTCGCCACGATTCGCGAAGAGGTCGGCGCCAGAAAGCCGTTTCTCGCCACGCTCGTCGAAGGCGGCACCGGCTGGGAGCACTTCGAAGGCTGCGACCTCGTGCTCGAGGCGGTGTTCGAGGAGCTCGACGTGAAGCGCGAGGTCTTCGCGCAGGTGCGCAAGGTAGCGCCGGACGCGATCCTCGCCACGAATACGTCTTCGCTCTCCGTCGAGGAGATGGGCGCCGACGTCGGCTTGCATTTCTTCAACCCCGTCGCCGTACTGCCGCTCGTCGAGGTCGTGCGCACGCCGCAGACGACCGACGAGCAGCTCGCGACCGCATGGGACGTCGTAAAGAAGCTGCGCAAGCGGGGCGTGCTCGTGACGGACGCGCCGGCGTTCGTCGTCAACCGCGTGCTCACGCGCATGACGACCGTGCTCATGGACGCGCTCGAGCACGGCAACACGGTCGAGGAGACCGACGAGGCGATCCTCTCGCTCGGCCTGCCGATGGCGCCTTCGGTGCTGCTACAGATGGTCGGGCCGCGCGTCGCGAACCACGTGCTCGAGACGCTGCACGACGCGTACCCGGACCGCTTCCCGCTCTCGCCCACGCTCGCGAGCTTCGCCGACGGCAAGGACGAGATCGTCGTGCGCGGCGACGCGCGCCGGACGGTCGCTTCGATCCGCGAGGACGCGCTCGAGGCGGTCGCCGACGAGGTGCGACACCTGCTCGACGAGGGCGTGGTCGGCGCCGCAGCCGACGTCGACGCGTGCCTGATCCTCGGCGCCGGCTATCCGTTCTTCCTCGGCGGGATCACGAAGCACCTCGACCAGACGGGAATCTCGGAGCGGGTGGTCGGGTCGTCCCTCGCCGAGTACGGCAAGATCCCCGCTTGATGGCCGACGACTGGCGCATCCGGATCGAGGTCGAGGAGGAGCACGCGGGCGGTCTCCTCGACCAGCTCGGCTTCGAGCTCGGCGCAGAGGCGCGTGAGCTCGCGCGGGAGCTAGAGCAGCAGCGCCTGGCCGTCTCCCGCGACGGCAACGAGCTCTTCGTCTACGCCGGCTCCCACCCGGAGGCGCTGCGCGCCCTGGCCGTGATCGAGGCGGAGCTGCGCGAGCAGGGCGCAAAGGCCCGCACGAGCCGCGTCGAGCACTGGCTCGAGGACGAGGAGCGCTGGGACGACGAGCCGCCGGCCGAGAGCTGGGAGGAGGAGCAGCTCGACCAGGGCTACGCGCCGTGGGAGGTGCGGGTGCAATGCGGCGGGCGCGAGGAGGCGCACGCGCTCGCCGAGCGGCTCGAGCAGGAGGGCTACTCCGTCACGCGGCGCTTCCACTACGTGATCGCAGGCGTCGCGTCGCGGGAGGACGCGGAGCGCCTCGCGGAGCGGGTGCACGGCGAGGTCGAGCCCGGCGGCGAGCTCGTCTGGGAGACCGTGCCGGGCAACCCGTTCGCCGTCTTCGGCGGCCTCGGCGGGTAGTAGGGCCCGCCGGACGGTTGACGCTCCGTCCATCGTCGGTATGCTTCTGACCGCGCCGCCCGCCCAGGGGAATCCGTCGGGCGCGCACCTCTCAGGTTGGCAGCACGCGGACGTGCTGCGCACATGCAGGAAGCTATCCAGCAGCCGACGATCCTTTCGGAGGCGGCGGATCCACTGGCCGCCACCGCGGTCCGCGCAGAAGCGTGGGCGGGCGAGCCGTTCCTTCGTGAGGGCGAGGATCCCGCCCAGGCGCTTGCGCCGGGCAGCGCGCGCCGCCGCGCGCTCGACGACGCGATCGCCGAGATGGAGGCCGGGCGGCGCAGCCCGAGCCCGCAGTGGAAGGTGCGCTACGGCCTGATGCTCGGCCTCGAGCGCGTGCTCGCCGACCCCGAGCCGCGCACCGCGGCCGGCACGGCGCTCCGTCGCCACCAGGTGGACGCGCTCGCCGGGATGCTGACCGAGCTGATCGCGGCGAGCCAGCGCGAGGAGGAGACGAACGGGAACGGCCACGCGCTCGCGGAGGTAGAGCTCGAGGAGGACGAGGAGGAGGACGACGACGAGGCGCTCGCCGCCGGCGAGGGCGGGGACGAAGAGCTCGAAGAGCTCACGCCCGAGCAGGACCCCGGCGCCGTCCGGCGCTACCGCTTCCGCCATCCGACCGCGTCCGGCAAGACAATCGCCGCCGCCGGCTTCGTCGAGGCGGCGCACACGCTCGGCGTCCTGATCCTCACCCACCGACGCCTGCTCGTGTCGCAGTTCCAGCGCGACCTGACGGCCGAGGGTTACGGCGACCGCTTCACGGACGCGATCGAGCACGCTGCGCGTCCGAGCATGATGCGGAGCAACCCGCTGACGATCCAGACGTACGCGTGGTTTGCCCGTCACGTCGGCTCGATCACCCGCGACGCGTACCAGCTCGTGATCTGCGACGAGGCGCACACCGCGCTCGGCGAGAAGACCTCCGCGGCGATCCGCTCCTTTCCGGAGCCCATCTACATCGGGATGACGGCGACCGAGCAGCTGATCGCGAAGCAGGTCTCGGACGTCTTCCCCGCCTCGGTCGACGACCTGCCGCTCCAGGACGCGGCGCGCCGCGGCCTGATCGCGCCGCTGCGCTGCCTGCGCGTGCCGCCCGTCGCGGCGATCAACTCGGTGCCGATCATCGGCGGCGACTTCGACCAGGAGATTCTGGCCAAGACCCTCGACCACCAGGCGCTGAACCAGGCCGCCGCGAGCCTCTACCGCGACCGCTTCGACAACACGCCGGGCATCGTCTACGCCGCCGGCGTCGACCACGCGTACAACCTCGCGCAGGAGTTCCGGGCCGCAGGGCTCAAGGCGGAAGCCGTCTCCGGGCGCACGCCGCCCGTGCGCCTCGCCGAGACGCTCGCGGCATACGAGCGCGGCGAGATCAACGTCCTCATCAACGCGCAGCTGCTCGCGGAGGGCTGGAACTCGCCCCGCGCGACCGTGTGCATGCATCTCGCACCGACGGCGTCGCGCCGCGTCTATCAGCAGCGCGTCGGCCGCATCATGCGCATGCACGCGCGCAAGGAAGCCGGGATCGTCGTCGACTTTGTCCCGAAGGGCGCGACGCACAACGAGCGTGTCGTCTCGCTGCACTCGCTGCTCGACGCTGACTTCTACCGCGAGGGCGCCCGCGTCACGCCCGCGCCGCGCCGCCGTTCCCAGCGCCGCGCGCGCCGGCGCCTGACGCCGGCACCGTGGCTCGTGCCGGTCACGCCGGACGTCCGCCGCCGCATCGCCGTGATCCAACGCGAGTGGCAGCGTGTCGACCCGCGCTTCCTCGACGACGACGAGCAGCGCTACTGGGCGACGATCGCGGGACGGCAGATCCGCTTCGACGAGCGCGCGACGTTCGTGCAGAAGCTCACCGAAGGCCGGGCGAGCAAAGGCGCGCTCGAGCAGTTCCTGGCGACGTGCGCCGCCGAGAACCCCAACCGACGGCTGCGCACGATGGCGCTGCAGGACCGCGTCTCGATGCGCATCGACCGCGCCGACTTCGACGACCTCGTCACGCTCGTGACGCAGGCGCCGACGTGGGAGAAGGAGCGGCTGATGGGTATCCGGATACTGCTGCGCGCGATCGCGGACGGGAAGCCGGACGCACCCGAGCAGATCCTCGCGCGCTGGACATGGCGGCTCGCGCGCGCGACGCGCAAGGTGCAGGACCGCCGCGCGTCCGGCGAGTACTCGGAGGCGAAGCGCCTGCTCGGCGCACTCGCCAACTCGCGCGGGCACCGGCACGAGGAGAACGCCGCGAAGCTCGTCCACACCGCGCTCGAGCAGCCGATTCAGGTCGGCGCCGCGCTGCTCGCCTCCGCCGAGGGCTACACGCCGCGGGCGACGAAGCTGATCGACGACGCGCGCGAGCGGCTGGGCACCGTTCAGGAGGTCGCCCTCGCGCTGTCCGAGAACCTGCCCGCGCCGAAGCAGCAGGCGAGCCGCAACCGGCGCCGCCGGCGGCGGAAGAGGAAGGTCACGCCGGTCGAGGGCGCGGCCGCCGCCGCGGCCGAGCAGCAGCAGGACGGTGCGGCACCCGCGGCCGCCGAGGGCGAGGCCGCGACGGACGAGCCGCCGAAGCCGCGGCGCAACCGCCGCCGGCGGCGGCCGGCCCGGGCGACGACGGAGAACGGCTCAGCCGAGCAGGCTGTCGAGGCCCCGGCTCAGGCCGACGAGCCCGCCGACGCGCCGCACGGCGAGTAGCGTCCCCGCGACGTACGGCGCCGGGCTCTCACCCGGGTCGTGCCGCAGCACGAGCCGCTCGCCGGGTGTGCCGAAGACGATCTCCGTCGAGACGACGAAGCTGGGCAGCCGCACCGAGTGGATCTGCGTGCCGGCCACCGTCGCGCCGCGCGCCTCGCGCGGTCCCTGCAGCTCGTCGAGCGGCCGCCCGAGCTCGGGCGGCCGCACCGTGCCGAGCCGCTCGGCCAGCTCGCGCGACGTCCCGCTGGGCACGTCCGGCTTGCCCGCGCTCGCATAGTCGAGGATCTCCCACGCCGGCACGTGACGCGCGATCTCGGCGGCGCTGCGCAGCAGGAGCGCGGCGAGCAGCGAGAAGTTGCCGGCGGCGATCACACCCACGCCGGCCTCTCGCGCACGCGCGTCGATCTCCGCGTAGTCACCGCCGGTCAGACCGCTCGAGCCGACGACGACCGCAACACCGTGCCCGAGCGCAGCGAGCACGTTGTCCTTCACCACGGCCGCGCTGGTGAAGTCGACGAGCACGTGCACGTGGACCGCGTCGAGTGCGTCCGCGACCGACGGATAGACGTTCGGCTCGCCCGCCGCCGTGCGGGAGACGCCGGCGACGAGCTCGAGATCCGCAGCGGCCCCCACCGCCTCCGCGACCGGCTTCCCCGTCCAGCCGGTGATCCCGGCGACGCAGACGCGGACGGGTGGCACTACACAGCCGGGCCGTCGGGCCCGTCGCCGTCCTCGTCCTCCTCCTCGCGCTCGCGCAGGAAGCGGGTGAGCTCGGCGGCGAGGGTGTCGCCCGAGGGCAGGTCGTCGGCGACGTCGAGCATGTCCACCCGGCGCTCCAGCTCCTCGACGTAAGCCGCCGTCTCGGCGTCGGAGGACACGGCCTCGCTCACCTGCTCGCTGTACTCCTCGGCCGCGCGCTCGAGCTCGGAGAGGTCGATCTCGACGCCGAGCAGCTCCCCGCAGCGGCGCACGAGCGCGAGCGCGGCACGCGGGCTCGGCGCGAGCGAAACGTAGTGCGGCACGGCTGCCCACAGGCTCACCGAGGGCACGTCCGCCTGGCGGCACGCGTCGTGGACGACGCCGACGATGCCGGTCGGCCCCTCGTAGCGGGACGGCTCGAGCCCGAGCTCCTCGACGAGCGCGGGGTCGGTTGCGGCGCCGGTCACCGGTGCCGGCCGCGTGTGCGGGACGTCGGCGAGCAGCGAGCCGAAGGTGACGACGAGCTCGACGCCGAGGCTTTGGGCAAGCTCGAGCACGAGGTCGGCGAACGTCTTCCAGCGCAGGTTCGGCTCGACCCCGAGCAGGATCACGGCGTCTCGGTCGCTGCCGGGGATCGGCGCGTGGAAGAACGCGTTGTCCGGCCAGTCGAGCCGCCGCGACACGCCCTCGACGAGCGAGACGTGCGGCCGCGTCGCCTGGAAGTCGTAGAAGCTCTCCGGGTCGATCTCCGCGAAGCGCGTGGCCTCCCACTGCTTCGCGAGGTAGCCGCCGCCGAGCGAGGCCCCCTGGCCTCCGTCGTTCCAGCCGCGGAAGGCCGCGATGAGCACCGGCCGGCGCAGCTTCGGCCGGAACGAGACCTTCAGCTCGGACATCGACCGAGTGTAGCCGGGCCAAGTGCTGCGCACTTGTCCCGGGGCGGGTTTCGGCTTCGCGGAGCGCGAGCCGGCGGAGCCGGCTCGCTCTTATGTGACCAGAGGCGAGCGGGTCTCGTAGCGCGGGCGGTGGTGGCTTCGCCATCCCCTCCCGCGTGGATCCGCCTGCGGCCAACGCGCCTGCGGCCGCGTTGGCCTCCGGCCTGAACCGCCCGACGAGCGCCGGTTTTGAAAACCTGCAGCCAGCAGCGAACCCCTACAGCCGGAGCGAACGCGAAGGCGTTCGCGAAGGCCGAACCCACGCGCGCGGGGACGCTTCAGCGCCACCGCGCGCGCCACCACAGCCAGCGCTCGGCAGCTCAAGAGGCCGCCGGCTCGGCCGGCGGCCGCTCTGCGGAGCACAACCTAGTCTCGCTGAAAGTGCGCAGCACTTTCGGCGACAGGCCGCCATAGGCGGCCGACGAGCCCGACCGTCCAGCCGAAGAGGCAGGCGGCGACGCTGACATGAACGAGCACGAGCCACCATGGCAGGTTGGTGCGGAACTGCACCTCGCCGATCGTCATCTGCACGGCGAGGATGCCGAGCAGCCCGGCGCAGCCGGACACAAGCCATGGATAGCGCGCACGCTCGCGCCACGCCCACGCGGCGAGCAGAAGGAACACGATCCCGAACGCCGTCACCGCGCGCACGTGCAACGCGACGGCAGGATCGAAGGAGCCGATCCGGCGCACGACGGTATCGCCGCTGCTGCCCGGATGCGGGCCCGCCGCCGTCGCGAGCGTCCCCGTCACCACGAGGACGCCGACGGCGGCGAGCAGCGCCGCGCCGCCGGCACGGGCGAGCCGCGGCAGCGCGTCTGCGCTGCCGCGGAGCATCCGCGTCGCCTCGAGCAGAACGATCGCCGCGAGTCCGAGCACGACGAGCGAGACCAGGAGGTGGGTGATCACGAGGTACGGGTTCAGGTGGTAGTAGACGGTGACCGCGCCGAGGGGCGCCTGCCCCAGCGTCCCGAGGAAGACGAGCGTGGCGAGGATGCTCACGCGGCGGCCGAGCCCGCGAGTGCGCCACGCGCCGGCGGCGAGCGCAAGCGTTGTGAGCACGGTCAGGAAGGCGACGATGCGGTTCGAGAACTCGACGTCCGAGTGGTAGCCCTTGGGCTCGACGTGACTGGCCTGGCAGCCCGGCCAGTGCGGGCAGCCGAGGCCCGAGCCGGTGAGGCGGACGGTTGCGCCCGTCGCGACGATGAGCACGAGCATCCCGGCCGAGACGACCGCGACCCGGCGAAACGCCTCCGGCGAGAGCTCGAGCGCGCGGCGCCGCGGCAGCGCCTGCGGAGCCGATTCCACATGCACGGCAGCGAGTCTAGACGGCCCGTGCCGTGCACACCCGCTCTGCTAACGTGACGTTCACGTAAGAATGAAGTTTCTTCGGAGTCGCAGACAGAGCGAGCATTTCAAGTGGTGGGTGCTGTCGTGCACGAGCCTCGGGATGCTGCTCGCGACGGTCAACTCGGGCACGCTGATCATCGCGCTGCCCGACCTCGAGCGGAGCCTGCACACGACGCTGCTCCAGCTCGTCTGGGTAATCCTCGTCTACATGATCGCGTCGACCGTGCTCCTGCTCACGGCCGGACGACTCTCCGATCTTTTCGGTCGCAAGAACGCGTACGTGCTCGGCTTCCTGCTCTTCTCGGCCGCCTCGCTCGGCGCGGGCTTCGCCGACAGCGGCACGGTCCTGATCCTCTGGCGCATCGTCCAGGGCATCGGCGGCGCCTTTCTCTTCGCAAACGCAGGCGCGCTTGTCACGGACGCCTTTCCGAAGCAGGAGCTCGGGCTCGCGATGGGAACGAACGTCATGGTCGGAGCGGTCGGGCTCGTGATCGGACCGGTGCTCGGCGGAGCGCTCGTCGCGATCGCCTGGCCCTGGGTGTTCTGGTTCAACGTGCCGCTCGGGCTGCTCGGCTCGGCGTGGGCGTTCCTCGTCCTCCACGAGATGTCCGGCCGCGACGACGAGCGCGGCCTCGACCTGCCCGGCACGGCGATCTTCGTCGTCGGTCTCTCCGGGCTCGTGCTCGCACTTTCGAAAGGCGGCCTATCCGGTTGGGGCGGGACGGCCGTGATCGGCGGCATGGCCGCGGCGTCTGTGCTGCTGCCCCTGTTCGTGCTGATCGAATGGCGCAGTCGCTCGCCGATGCTCGACCTGACGCTGTTCGAGGACAGGCTGTTCAGTGCCGCGGCAGCGGCCGCGTTCCTCAACGGGCTCGCGCGCTTCGCCTTGATGTTCCTCTTCGTCTTCTACTTCCAGGGGCCGCAGGGTCAGTCGCCGCTGATGGCCGGGCTCGAGCTCGCTCCGATGGCGCTCGCGATGCTCGTCTCGTCGCCGATCGCAGGCGCGATCGCCGACCGGCGCGGCTCGCGCGGGCTCGCGGCGCTCGGGATGGTCGTGACGGCGGCAGGTCTGGCTGGGATGACGATGCTCCAGCCGCACACGAGTTACTGGTGGAGCGCGCTCTGGCTCGCGCTCGTCGGCGTCGGCTCCGGCATGTTCAACAGCCCGAACACCGCCGCGATGATGGGCGTCGTCCCCGTGCATCGGCGCGGCATCGCCTCGGCCGCGCGGATGATGCTGACGAACACGGGCGCGGTGATCTCGATCGCGTTCGTGCTCGCGGTCGTGACCGCGGCTGTGCCGAAGAACGTTCTGTTCAAGATCTTCTCGGGGCTCGCATCAGGGCTCTCCACCCGGCAGCTCGACCCCTTCATCGCGAACATGCACCTCGCGCTGTGGGCGCTCGCAGGCATCTCCCTGCTCGGGGCCGGCGTGTCGCTGCTGCGCCCGTCGCACAAGACCGTGTCCGCCGACCGCGGCTTCGCACGCGAGCCGATCGAGGACGCCGCGTGAGCGCAACCGAGCAGCGCGTACTGCGCATCGGCGAGCTCGCCGAGCGCACCGGCGTGACTCCGCGCACGATCCGCTACTACGAGGAGATCGGCCTGCTCGCGTGCGGCGAGCGGCGCAAGGGCTCCCACCGCCTCTATGACGAGGCCGACGTCGAGCGGGTGCTCGAGCTGACACAGCTCCGCGATCTGCTCAACCTGTCGCTCGGCGAGCTCAAGCAACTCGTCGAAGCCGAGGAGGCGCGCGCGATCCTGCGCCGCCGCTTCCACGAGACGGACTCCGGCGTGGAACGGCTGCGCATCGTCGAGGAGGCCCTGCCCCACGTCGAGACGCAGCTGCAACTCGTGCGGCGCCGCGGGCAGGAGCTTGCACGGCTCGAGGACGAGCTCGTCGCGAGACGGAAGTCGCTGCTCGTGCGGAAGCGGCAGCTCTCTAGCTGACGGCGACGCCGGCGCCGAACTCGACGGAGCCGACGCGCTGGATGAAGAGGTCGCGGGCGCGAAACTCGGCGGTGAGCGAGAGCGCCTTGTCGGCCGGCAGCGAGATGAGCAGGCCGCCGGCCGTCTGCGCGTCGTAGCCGAGCGCGACGAGCTCCTCCGGGACGCCCGACGTGTCGACGTGCGGTCCGGCGAACTCGCGGTTGCGCGGGTCTCCGCCGGTTCTCACCCCGCGCCGTGCGACCTCGAGCGCGCCGTCGAGCGCGGGCAGCGCGCCCGCGTCGAGCCGGATGCGCACGCCGCTGCGGTCGGCGGTCTCGTACGCGTGGCCGAAGAGCCCGAACCCGGTCACGTCGGTGACGGCGTTCGGCGCGAACGGCCGCAGCACGTCTGCGGCGGCGGCATTCAGAGTCGTCATCCAGCGCACCGCCTCGGCGAGCTCGGCGCCGCCCACGATTCCCTTGCCGTGCCCCGCGAGGACGAGGCCCGTCCCGAGCGGCTTCGTCAGGAAGAGCACGTCCCCCGGCCGGGCGCCGCTCTTCCGCCAGACGCCGTCCGGGTGCACGGTGCCGACGACGGCGAGCCCGTACTTCGGCTCCGTGTCGCGGATCGTGTGCCCGCCGGCGAGCAGCGCGCCGGCCGCGCGCACCTGCTCGTCGGCGGCCGCGAACACGGCGGCGAGCACCTCGGTCGGCAGCTCCTCGGGGAACGCGGCGATCGAGAGCGCGAGCAGCGGCGTGCCGCCCATTGCGAAGACGTCGTTGAGCGCGTTGGTCGCGGCGATGCAGCCGAAGACGGCCGGGTCGTCGACGAGCGGCGGGAAGAAGTCGACCGTGAAGACGAGCGCGCGCTCGTCGTCGAGTTTGTAGACCGCCGCGTCGTCCGCGGGCGACAGCCCGACGAGCAGGTTCTCCGCCGCGACGGGCACGAACCCCTTGAGCAGCTCTTCGAGACGCGCGGCCGAGTACTTCGCCGCGCAGCCGCCGCCGGCGGTGAGCCCTGTGAGCGCGGTCGTCTCCACGCCTGTAACTGTACGGAGATGGACGAAGACGGCGGCCGAAGCCGCCGTCTTCTGGGGAGAGGAGGGCACTGCGCGGCACCCTCGCGCCTCTTCTTCGCGGCCCACGGCGCTTGACCTTCCCGGGCGGCGGCCTGTAGAGAAGGGGTGTGGAGCGGGCAGCGCTGATTACGGGGGGTTCGTCCGGCATCGGGCTTGCGATCGCGCGGATGCTGCGCGACGAGGGCTTCGCGCTGACGCTCGCTTCGCGGCGGCGGGAGCGCGTCGAGGCGGCCGCGGCGGAGCTCGGGGCCGCGGCGGTCGCGGCCGACGTGGCGAATGCCGAGGACTGCGAGCGGCTCGTCGCCGCCCACCGGGAACGGTTCGGCCGGCTCGACATGCTCGTGAACTCGGCCGGCATCGGCATCGCAGGGCGCGTCGAGGACCTGCCGGCGAAGCACTTCGACCTTCAGGTCGGCATCAACCTGCGCGGGCTCTTCCTCGTGACCCAGGCAGCGATCCCGCTCCTGCGCGAATCGCGCGGCTGGATCGTCAACCTCGCCTCGATCGCCGGCACGATCACCTCGCCCGGCCTCGCGACCTACGCCGCCACGAAGGCCGCAGTGATCTCGCTGACGCGCTCGCTGAACGAGGAGGTGGATGCGGACGGCATCCGCGCGGTCGCGCTCTGCCCCGGCTTCGTCGACACGCCGATGGCGGCTTGGTCGGGCCTGAAGGGCGAGGAGATGATCCAGCCCGAGGACTGCGCCGAGGTCGTGCGCATGCTGCTGCGCCTGAGCCCGCACGCGCGCATCCCGCAGGTCGTGATCGAGCGCGTCGGCTCGATCAACGGCGACGTCCCGCTCAGCGGCGCGTGAAGCTCTACCGGCCGGACGCGTTCGAGCCGCTGATCAACGAGGCGTGGGGCGAGCACCGCGTCCGCGGCGCGATCCGCGAGATCGTGGCGGACGCCGACGCCGCCTACCGCGGCGGCGGCGAACTCTGGCCGGCGGACGAGTGGGACGGCTGGCAGGCGACCGTGCCGATGAAGAACCTCTACATCGGCGCGGCCGGCGTCGTCTGGGCACTCGACGCCCTGCGCCGGCGCGGCGTCGCGGAGACGCGCCTCGACCTCGCGGATGCAGCGGCCGCAACGCTTGCGGCATGGCGGCAGGCACCCGACTTCATGGCGGGGATCGAGCTGCCCACGCGCCCGCAGTCGGCGCTCCTAAGCGGCGAGACCGGCATCCTCGTCGTCGCGTGGCGGCTCGCTCCGAGCGCCGAGCTGGCAGACGACCTGCTCGCGCGCGTGCGTGACAACGTCGGCAACGAGACGAACGAGCTGATGTGGGGTGTGCCCGGGACGATGCTCGCGGCCAGCGCGATGCTCGGCTGGACCGGCGAAGAGCGATGGCGCGACGCGTGGCGCGAGAGCGCCGACGCGCTCTGGGCTGCCCGCGATGGGGATGGGCTCTGGACGCAGCAGCTGTACGGCGAGACCTTCCGGAGCCTCGGCGCGCCGCATGGGCTGGTCGGGAACGTCCGCGCGCTCCTGCACGGCGAGGACGAACGGCGCGAAGAGCGGATCCGGCGGACGGGCGAGTGGCTCGTGCTCACGGCAGTCCTCGAAGACGGGCTCGCGAACTGGCCGCTCGGCGAGGGTCGCGGGCTCGAGGCCACCGACGGCGAGATCAAGGTGCAGTGGTGCGGCGGGGCACCGGGCATCGTCATCTCGGCCGCGGACTACCTCGACGAGGAGCTGCTACTCGCGGGCGCCGAGCTTGCCTGGCGCGCCGGCGCGCCGGGCCTGGAGAAGGGCCCGGGCATCTGCCACGGCACGGCGGGGAACGGCTACGCCTTCCTCAAGGTCTTCGCACGCACCGGTGACGAGCGCTGGCTCCAGCGGGCGCGGCACTTCGCCGTCCACGCGCTCGCCCAGGTGAGCCGCCTGCGCGAACGACGGGGCCGTGGCCGCTACTCACTCTGGACGGGCGACGTCGGCGTCGCGCTCTATGCCGCCGACTGCATCGACGCCCGCAGCGCCTACCCCGTCGTCGACTCGTTCGACTGGTAGAGGCGTAAACCCGTGCCCGCCCAGCCCGCCGCCGCCGATGCCCCAACGACGTGCCTATCGTTCGATAGGCACGTCGACCAAATTGCCCCACTCGGTCCACGAGCCGTCGTAATTGCGGACGTTTTCGTAGCCGAGCAGCTCGTGCAGGACGAACCACGTGTGCGCGCTGCGCTCGCCGATGCGGCAGTAGGCCGTCACCGGCTTGTCGGGCGTGACGCCCTTGCCGCCGTACAGCGCCTTCAAATCCTCCGCGGACTTGAACGTGCCGTCGTCCTTGACGGCCTGCGCCCAAGGGATCGACTGCGCCGTTGGGATGTGGCCGGTGCGCGACGCTCCTTCCTGCTCGTAGCCGGGCGGGGCCATCAGCTCGCCGGCGTACTCCTGCGGGCTGCGCACGTCCACGAGCGCGCGGCCGGCGTCGCCCAGCCACTCCCGCACCTGGTCGCGGTACGCGCGGATCGACTCGTCGCGATCCTGCGCCCGGTAGCTCTGCGCCGCCGGTGACGGGCGCTCGGTCGTGAGCTCGCGGCCCTCGTCTATCCACTTCTGTCGGCCACCGTCGAGCACGCGCGCGTCCGCGTGGCCGTAGATCTTCAAGTACCAGTACGCGTAGGCCGCAAACCAGTTGTTCTTGTCGCCGTAGACGACGACCGTCGTCCCGTTGCCGATGCCCCGTGCACCCATCAGCTGCTCGAACACGGCCTTCTCGACAAGGTCGCGCTCGATCGCGTCCTGCAGGTCGTCCTTCCAGTGCAGCTTCACCGCACCGGGGATGTGACCCTCCTCGTAGAGGTCGGGGTTCTCGTCCACCTCCGCGACGACGACGTTCGCGTCGCCCAGGTGCTCCGCCACCCAGTCGGCGGAAACGAGCACCTCCTTGGCGTATCCGTTCCCGCTCATCCGGCCTCCCGTCACTTTCCCTTTTGAAGTGCCGGGAAGTATCGCAGGACGCCGCGGGGCTGGGCAACCCACAGCCCCCGGACGCCGGAGGGAGCCTGCCTAAGACCGCAGAGTTGCAGACCACATGCCCCGAGATCCCGCCGCGGAAGGAATTCCGTCGCGCGCGCCGCGCGCGGCGGCGGCGGGATCAGCACGCAGTCCGTCCCGCCGCCTACCAGTAGCCGCCGTCGTTCATGCCGCCCGTCTTCGCCACGATCACGAGCTTTGCGACGAGAACGGCGACGAGCGAAGCGGTGATCAGCAGAGAGATCAGCCGCGCCTTCTTCACGATGCCACCTCCTTTCCGGCTAGAAGCGAACGTCCTGGAGTGCCTCGGCCGCAGTGCGGTAGAGGTGTGCTGCAAGCCTATCGTCGCCCCTGCGCGCCGCAAGATCGCCGCGGGCGACCCACGCGGCAGCGCGGTGGCTGGCCGAGCCGAGCTGCTCGAAGTTCGCCTCGGCGGCGGCGAACGCCGCCTCCGCCTCGTCGAGGCGATCCTGCTCCAGCAGCGCCCGGCCGAGCACGAGCTGGGCATTGCCGGTCTCGTCGACGTAGGCCTCCTGGCCGCCGAGCAGCTGCAGCGCATGCCGCGCCTGCTCCTCGGCCTGTTCGACGTTGCCGGTGCGCAGATGAATCTGGGCGAGCGAGGACACGGCCTGCGCCGCGTCGGCGTCGCGGCCGTTGTCGAGGGCGATGCCGAACGCCTCCTTGAGCAGCCCGATCGCCTCGTCGGTCTTGCCGAGAAGGAAGTTCAGGCCACCGAGGTTGTTCGTCAGCTGGCCGACGTGAACCTTGTCCGCGAGCTCCTCGTACGCGGCGCGCGCCTTCTCGGCGTAGCTGCGCGCGAGCACCCAGTGGCCTTCGCGGTCGGCGACGAGCGACGCCTGGAAGTAGGCCGCGCCGATCGTGCGCGGGTCGTTCGCGTCCTCCGCGAGCTGGAGCGCCCGCTCGATGTCCTCGCGCGCGGCCTCGTAGTCGCGGTGGCGACGCCAGCAGCGCGAGCGCCACGCCAGGATGTTCGAGCGCAGGGAGTCGCACGGGAGGCCGGAGCGCTCTGCAAGCGACAGAGCCTCGTTCAGCAGGCCGAGCGAGGTCTGCACGCTGTTGAGCTGGTAGCGGCAGATGCCGAGCGCGTAGAGGATCTCGGCGCGCTCGAGATCGGAGAAGCTGCCGCCCTCGACGATCCCGCGGGCCTCGTTCAGGAGGTCGAACGCCTGGCGCAGGCCGCCGAGGCGCATCTGCGCCCGGCCGGCGCCGAGAAGCGCCCTGGCCTCGAGCTCCGCCAGGCCGGTCGCGTGGGCGGCGGGGACGAGCGACGCGTACTCGGTCGCCCCCTCCTCGTTGTGCCCCGCCTCGATCAGCGTCTCCGCGCGCGCGAGCGCGGCCTCGAGGCGCCCCCGCTCGTCGGTGGCGACGCCGTTGGCGAGGAAGCCGGCGTCGACGCCGAGCTGCGCCGCGAGCCACTCGACCGTCTCGCGGGTCGGCTTGGTCTTGCCGCGCTCGATCTGGGAGACGTACTCCTTCGAGAACCGCTCGCCCGCGAGCTCGCTCTGGGTCAGCCCAGATGCGACACGGAGCTGGCGGAGGCGCTCGCCGAGCCGGAGCCCGCTCGAGGCGGCGGCACGGCTGGTGCGGATTGCGGCGTCCTGGGTCATGAGCGGCAACAGCTAGTGAACCCTATGCTTCACAAAACTTCAAGAGGTCCTCCCTGGCCATCCCCCAAAAAGGGCATGTTCAAGCGAAAAGTCGGTGAAGCGGTCAAAGGGGAAATCACTTGACCGAGCTACTTGACTGGAACGGCTATCACTCCTATAGTGGGGTCACCTTGCAACCAGGCCGGACGCCAGGCTCGGGTTTGCAGGGAGTGCGCCGACGCATCCGGCGGCAGGACGGGGGGGCGGCTGGGCCGCAGAGCCGAGCCTCCTGAAGTCGCAAAGGATGGGCGCGCCTCTCGGAAGAGGCCCCGGAGCCGCAGCCGGGGCCTCTTTCATTTCTTGCGCCCGGGAAACTCCGTTTCCCGGGCGGGGAGATTGTGCTCCGCAGAGCGCGCGGCGGCGGAGCCGCCGCGCTCTTGGGGTGCGGGGCCACGGGCCCCGGCAGCGCGGCCGGTGGGGCCTTCGGCCTCCCCGGCCGCGTGGGTTCGCCTTCGGCTAACGCTCGCGCGTTAGCCTGCGGCTCTGGCGGTGGGGGTCGGCGGGCGGTTCAGGCCGTCTGCTTCAGACGCCATCCACTCCAGGCGGGCTTGGCGGATGCTCGCGATATCGGCTTCGTTCAGGACGCCGATGCGGCGGCCGACCATGCCGAGGATGCCGCCGGCGAGGAAGATCCACGCTTCCGCGTCGGGGTCGCGGTCCCGGTGGAGGACGCCCTGCTCCTGACCGCGGCGGATCACGCCGGCCATGAAGTCGTGCACCTCCCGCATGTGACGGCGCAGGTGCTTTCGCAGCTCGGCGTCCTCCGAGGCTTCGCTCAGCGCCTGAACCCACAGCTCGGAGAGCTGCAGCTTGCAGTCGCGCACCGAGTAGTGGCCGCGACCCATCTGCTCGAGCGCGGCACCTACGTCGCTCGTCCCCGTCAGGCACGCCTCCCACGCGATGCGCACCTGCCCCCAGACGTGGTCGAGCGCGGCGAGGTAGAGGTCGCGCTTCGACGCGAAGTGGCGGTAGAGGATCGGCTCGGAGACGCCCGCGGCGCGGGCGATCTCCGCCGTCGTCGTGCCGCGGTAGCTCCCCTCCGTGAACACGCGCACGGCGGTCTGGACGAGCTCGAGGCGGCGCGCCGCCGCCGTCAGACGCGGCGTCGCAGTCGTCATGCCACGGCCTCCGCCACGTGCGCCCGCTCGACCTGCGGCGCCGTCCGCACGAGCGCGACCGCCACGAGGGAGCCGGCGAACGCGAGCGCGGCGCTGACGAGCAGCGCGGTGTGCAGGCCGTCGACGAACTGCTGCTGCCCGAGTGCCGAGCGCGGCGCGGCGTGCAGGTAGGAGGCGACGATCGCCCCCATGAGCGCGATGCCCATCGCGCCGCCGACCTGGCGGAAGCTGTTCAGCACGCCCGAGCCGACGCCGGCCTTGTCCACCGGCACCGAGCCCATCGCGGCCGCGGTCATCGGCGACATCGTCAGCGCCATCCCGACGCCGCCGAGCAGCATCGCCGGCAGCAGCGTCCAGAAGTCCGAGTGCAGGCCCGCCCGCTGGTACATCAGGAGCGAGACGCCGACGACCGCCATGCCGCCCCCCATCAGCCAGCGCGAGCCGACGCGGTCGGAGGCGCGGCCGGCGGCCGGCGCGACGAGGATGATCAGCATCGTCATCGGCAGGAAGGCCGCGCCCGCCTTCGTCGGCGAGTAGCCGAGGATGTTCTGGACGTACAGCGAGACGAAGAAGAAGACGCCGAACATCGCGAGCGACACGAGCATCGCAACGAGGTTCGCGCCGGTGAACGCGCCGCTGCGGAACAGCGACAGGTCGAACATCGGCAGCCTTTGGTGCCGCTCGACGAGCACGAATCCGGCCAGCAGCAGGGCCGCCGCGAGGAACAGGCCGACGATCTCCGCCGACGCCCAGCCGTGCCGGTTGCCCTCGATCAGCGCGTAGCTGAGCGCGAACAGGCCGAGGCCCGACGTGGCGAGACCCGGCAGGTCGATGCTCTGCTCGTGCGAGGTATCGCGCGACTCGGTGATGAAGATCCGCGAGGCGACGATCCCCGCGGCGCCGACCGGCACGTTGACGAAGAAAATCCAGTTCCAGTTGATGTTGTCGACGATCAGGCCGCCGGCGAGAGGGCCGATCGCGAGCGCGAGCGCGGAGACGCCGGCCCAGATCCCGATCGCCTGGCCGCGCTGCTTCGGCGGGAACGTCGCCATGATGATCGAGAGCGTCGCCGGGCTCATCAGCGCCGCGCCGGTGCCCTGCACCGCACGCGCGCCGATCAGGAAGCCCGCGCTCGGCGCGAGTCCGCAGACGAGCGACGAGAGCGTGAAGATCACGATCCCGACGACGAAGATCCTCCGCCGGCCGTACATGTCGGCGAGCTTGCCTCCGGTGATCAGCAGCGCCGCGAAGGTCAGCGCGTAGGCGGTGACGATCCATTCGAGCGACGAGATCGTGACGTGCAGGTCGCGCTCGATCGACGGCAGCGCGACGTTCACGACGGTGTTGTCGAGCATGATCATGAAGAGGCCGAACGACACCGCCGCGAGCGTCCACCACTTCTTGTTCTCCTCCGCGAAGATGCGAGCCTTCATTCGATTCCCCCGGCCGTCTGGTAGTTAGTGCCCACTAAGTTAGCAATCACTAGTCAGGCTGCGACGGGCGGCCGCTGAGTAGGCTCTTCCCGTGGAGAGCGGCTTCATCTGGCGCCCCACGCCTGAGCTCGTCGAGCGGGCGAACGTGACGCGCCTGGCGCGGACGCTGGGCGCCGTGGACTACCACGAGCTGCACCGGATCTCCCTCGAGGAGCCGGAGCGCTTCTGGCCGGCGGTCGTCGCGGATCTCGCGATCGAGTTCTCCCGGCCCTGGGACGCCGTCGTCGACACGTCGCGCGGAAACGAATGGGCGACGTGGTTCGTGGGCGGGCGCCTGAACCTGGCGCGCGTCTGCGTCCACCGCTGGGCGGCCGAGCGGCCGGACGAGGAGGCGCTCGTCGGGCTGTACGAGGACGGGCGGCGCGAGACGGTCACCTGGAGCGAGGCCTCACGCCGGGTGGGACAGCTCGCGGAGGCGCTCGTCGAGCTCGGCGTCCGCGAGGGCGACCGCATCGCGATCTTCATGCCGATGTGCCCTGCGGTTGCGGTCGCGTCGCATGCCTGCGCACACATCGGAGCGGTGCAGGTGCCGATCTTCTCCGGCTTCGCGGCGCCCGCGATCGCGTCACGGCTCGAGGACTCGCAGGCGAGAGTCGTGCTCTGCGCCGACTGGTCGCTGCGCCGCGGCAAGCGCGTCGAGATGCGCGAGACGCTCGACGAGGCGGGACGCTTCGCCGTCGAGCACGTGCTCGAGTGGAACCGCGAGACCGGCGAGTGGCCGGAGCTCGTGACGCGGCAGCCCGGAACGCTGCCGCCGCTCGAGGTCGGCTCCGAGGCGCCCTACCTGCTCGCGTACACGTCCGGCACGACCGGACGCCCGAAGGGCGCGCTGCACGTGCAAGGCGGCTTCGTCGTCTCGATCGCGCGCGAGGCCGGCTACCAGACCGACGTGAAGACGGGCGACCGCGTCCATTTCGCGACGGACATGGGCTGGATCATGGGCCCCTGGACCGTCGTCGGCGGGGGCGCTGCCGGCGCGACGATCGTCTTCGCCGAGGGCGCGCCCGACTGGCCGGACGACCGGGTCTGGCGGCTCGTCGAGCAGGAGCGCGTGACGATGCTCGGCCTCTCGCCCACGCTCGTGCGCGCGCTCATCCCCAAGGGCGAGCCCACGGCGGACCTCTCCTCGCTGCAGGCGATCTGCACGACCGGGGAGCCGTGGAATCCCGGCCCGTACCGTTGGCTGTTCGAGCACGTCGGCGGCTCGCGCACGCCGATCGTGAACGTCTCCGGCGGCACCGAGGTCGGCGCCTGCTTCCTCTCGACCGTGATCACGGAGCCGGTGAAGCCGGTCGCGCTCGGCTTCCCGGCGCTCGGGATGGACATGGACGTCGTCGACGCCGAGGGAAGGCCGCTGCGCGGCGAGGTCGGCGAGCTCGTCTGCCGCCGTCCGTGGCCCGGGATGACGCGCGGGATCTGGGGCGACGACGAGCGCTACCTCGACACGTACTGGCGCCGCTTCCCCGGCATCTGGACGCACGGCGACTGGGCCTCCATCGACGCGGACGGCTACTGGTTCCTGCACGGTCGCAGCGACGACACGCTCAACATCGCCGGCAAGCGGATCGGCCCCGCCGAGCTCGAGTCGGCGGCGATCGGCAGCGGCGTCGTCGCCGAGGCGGCCGCGATCGGCGTGCCGCACGAGGTGAAGGGCGAGGCGGCGTGGATCTTCTGCGTGCCGAAGCCGGGCGAGGAGCAGGACGAGGCGCGGGTCGCGGCCGCGGTCGCCGCGGCGCTCGGCAAGGCGTTCAAGCCGGAGCGGGTCGTCTGGGTGGCCGCGCTGCCGAAGACGCGCTCGGCGAAGATCGTGCGGCGCGCGGTCCGGGCCTGCGCGCTCGGCAAGGACCCGGGCGATCTCTCGTCGCTGGAAAACCCCGAGGCGCTGGACGAGATCGCGAGGGCTGCCGGTCGATGAGCGAGCGCGTCGTCCTCTGCTACGGCGACTCGAACACGTGGGGCTGGATCCCGGGCGGCAGCGGCCGTTTCGGGCGCGGTACGCGCTGGCCCGGCGTGCTCGCCGCCGAGCTCGGCGCGGGCTGGCACGTGATCGAGGAAGGCCTGAGCGGCCGCACCACTGTCTTCGACGACCCGCTGTCGCCCGACCGCAACGGCCGGGACTACCTCGTCCCGTGCCTCGCCTCGCACGAGCCGGTCGACTTCGTCGTGCTCTTCCTCGGTACGAACGACCTCAAGGCCCGGTTCGCCGCCGGCGCCGTGGACATCGCCGCCGGGGTCGGCGCGCTCGCCACGATCGCGCTCCAGAGCCTCGCCGGGCCCGGCGCCGCGCCGCCGCGCGTGCTCGTGCTCGGCCTGCCGCGGCTCGGGCGGATCGAGTGGGCCGAAGAGTTCGCCGGCGCCGAGGAGAAGGCGGAGCGCCTGCCGGAGCACCTGCGCACTGTCACGGCCGCGCTCGGCGTCGAGCTGCTCGACCTCGGCGAGCTCGTCGCCTGCAGCGACGTCGACGGCATCCACCTCGACGAGGCCGGCCACCGCACGATCGGCAAGGCGGTCGCCGACGCCGTTCGGGGTGTTTTCGCCTGATAGTCTTAAACTGATGCGCCTGGCCCTCGTGCAGACCAACCCGGTCGTCGGCGACCTCGCCGGCAACCGCGCGCTGATCCTCGAGCGCCTCGCGGAGGCGAAGCGCGCCGGCGCGGACCTCGTCGTCTTCCCCGAGCTCGCGGTGACGGGCTACCCGCCCGAGGACCTGCTGCTGCGGCCGGGGTTCGTGCGCGCCGCGGAGGCCTCCCTCGCGGAGATCGCGCGCGCGACGCGCGGCACGGTCGTCCTCGTCGGGAGCCCGCATTTCGACCGCGACCTCTACAACGCGTGCGCCGTCTGTGCGGACGGCGAGGTGAAGGCGCTCGTGAAGAAGCGCTTCCTGCCGAACTACGGCGTCTTCGACGAGTTCCGCTACTTCGCGTCGGGCGACGAGCTCTTCCTGTTCGAGCAGGGCGACACGCTCGTCGGCGTGACGGTCTGCGAGGACATGTGGCACCCGGGCCCGCCGGCCACCGACCTCGCGCTCGCCGGCGCGCAGCTGCTCGTGAACATCTCCGCGTCGCCGTTCCATCTCGGCAAGGACCGCGAGCGCGAGGAGATGTTCCGCACGCGCGCGCGCGACAACGCGGCGTACGTCGCCTTCTGCAACACCGTCGGCGGCCAGGACGAGCTCATCTTCGACGGGCACTCGCTCGTCCTCGACGACGAGGGGACAGTGCTCGCGCGCGCGCCGGGCTTCGAGGAGGCGCTGCTCGTC
>JBEKEH010000050.1:0-21201 GCA_050013935.1 Gaiellaceae bacterium
GACCTCTTCGACGTCGAGGAGCCGTTCGGCGAGGCGCCGCTCGACCTCGAGGGCCGCTCGCGCGTGGCCGCAGCCGGCAGCGAGCGGCTCGTCGCGCAGGTCGCGGCGGCGCTGCGCTCGTAGCGACCCCGCGCAACCTCGCAGCTGCTGCCAGGCCCGCTCAGCGTCGTCGTCGTGTTGAAGATCGTGGCGCCGGACACGGTCAGGAGGACAGGCGAGGACGTCGAGGAGCTGAAGTTGAAGAAGTCGCCGTTGAAGGTGGCGGTCAGGGAATAGGTCCCGGCTGCGAGCGAGCTCGTGACGAGCACGGCCTGCGAGGTCGTGCTCGAGCCGGGGACGGGCGTGAGCGTCACCGTGCCGATCTGATTCGAGCCGTTCGCGAACACGACCGAGCCCGGCGGATTCCTGCCGTCCGCCGCCGCTGAGACGGCGCTCGGTCAGCTCGTCGTGTGCCGCCTGCGCGAGCGAGACCCAGGTGTGCATCCGCTCGGCGCCCGATCCGGATCGGCTCCCGCCGCTGTTCGCCGCGCGTGATTCCCCGAGCCAGCCGTACCAGCGGTCGGTTCGGGATCGGTCGCGGTCCTGTGTGATCAGGCCTGTTCGTAAAATCGTACTTCGGTAGATAACCATCCGGGGCTGGTTCGAAAAGCTGTGTAAATCTGCCCAAATCTCCCCGAGAGTCGATGCTTTTTGGTCCTGATCCCTCGATCGAGTAGGACCATGGACCTATTGATGGTTCTCCCTCGAGGCAGCAGTATGAGGACCTCCGCGCGAGCGGACTGCGGCCATCAAGGGGAAGAGGGGAACAGTGACGTCTGGAGGGCACGCCGCGCAAGCGGCGACGCTGCGGGACTACCTGCACGTGGTGCGCCGCAGGAAGTGGATCATCCTGATGGCGGTCGTGCTCGTCCCGGTGGCGGCGGTGGCGTTCTCGCTCCACCAGCAGAAGCTCTACCAGGCGTCGGCGCAGGTCTTGCTCAGCTCGCAGAACCTCGCGGCGACGCTGACCGGGACGCAGCAGACCGGAGTGGCGCAGGACCCGACGCGCATTGCACAGACGCAGGCCGACGTCGCGCGGGTGCCGACGATCGCCGCGCGCGTCCTTCGCAAGGTTGCCGGCACGGGCTGGACATCCCAGGAGTTCCTCGGTCACTCGAGCGTCACGGCCGCTTCGAGCGCCGACATTCTCACCTTTGTCGTTACCAATCACGATCCAGGGCTCGCGTGGAAGCTCGTCGACGCGTACGCATCCTCGTACACGGTCTATCGGAGGCAACTGGACACGGCCTCCATCACGCGTGCCCTCGCGGGGGTTGACCACCGGATCGCGCAACTCGCACGTGCCGGCGACCGCCATTCCGCCTTGTATGCGAGTCTCGTCGAGCGCCAGCAAACGCTCTTGACTCTCGAGGCGCTTCAGACCTCCAACGCCTCAGTAGTCCAGCAAGCGGGCAGCGCGGCGCAGGTGCAGCCGAGGCCGAAGCGCAACGGCATCCTCGGGCTCGCGCTCGGGATCGTGCTTGGCCTCGGCCTCGCCTTCCTGTGGGAAGCGCTCGACACGCGTGTGCGCAACGCTCAGGAGATCGGCGAGCGGCTCGGCGGCCTGCCGCTCTTGGCACGCATCCCGGCTCCGAGCAAGAAGCTGCGCTCCGAGAACAAGCTCGTGATGCTCGAGGAGCCGAGCGGCGTCCAGGCGGAGACGTTCCGGATGCTGCGGACGAACCTCGACTTCGTGACGCTCGATCGCGACGTACGCACGATCATGGTCACGAGCGCCGTCGAGCAGGAGGGCAAGTCGACGACGATCGCGAACCTCGGCATCGCGCTCGCGCGCGCCGGCCAGCGCGTCGTGCTCGTCGACCTCGACCTGCGCCGCCCGTTCCTCGACAAGTTCTTCGATCTCACCGGCCCGGGCGTGACGCAGGTTGCGCTCGGTCACGCGTCGCTCGCGCAGGCGCTGACGACGATTGCGATCACCGACGCGGATCCGCGACGCGAGCGGCGCAACGGTCAGAGGGACGCCAACGGCAACGGGGACGCCGGCGCGAAGCCGGTGAAAGGTGTGCTCGAGGTGCTGGCGTCAGGGCCGATCCCGCCCGACCCGGGCGAGTTTGTCGGCACGCAAGCATTGAGCGAGATCCTCGAACAGCTTCGCGAGCGGGCCGACTTCGTACTGATTGATGCGCCGCCCGCGCTGCATGTCGGCGACGCGATGACCCTCAGCCGGAAGGTGGACGGGATCATCGTCACGACGCGGCTGAAGATCGTCCGGCGCCACATGCTGAACGAGCTCGCGCGCCAGCTCTCGACGGTACCGACGCCGGTGCTCGGCTTCGTCCTCGCCGGTGCGGGCGAGGAGGAGGGTTACGGGTACGGCTACGGGTACGGGTACGGGTACGGGTACGGGTACGGCCGCCACTACCCGCGCCCTTACGAGGCGAGCGAGAAGGCGACGCGCGCGCGGAGCGAGGCATGAGGCGTACACGCATCCTCGTCGCCGACTCGCTGCGCATCTTTCGGGCGGGCGTCCGCAATCTGCTCGCGCGCGAGAGCGACTTCGAGGTCATCGAGGCCGGAACGCTCGACGAGGTGTTCCGCGCGATCGAGGGCGACTGCCCGGACATCGCGCTGATCGACCTTGAGCTGCCCCCGCTCGGCGGAGTTGCCGCCGTCGAGCGGCTTTCCAAGCGGTGCTCGAGCTACACGATCGTGTGGAGCTTCGAGCCGTCGCGCGAGACGGTGCTCGCTGCGGTGCGCTCGGGCGCACACGGCTTCCTCCACAAGGAGATCTCGCCGGAAGGGCTCGTCCGCGCGCTGCGCGGCGTCGTCCAGGGCGAGGCGCCGCTGTCACGTGATCTCGCGTCGCTGATGATCGACGCGCTGCACGGCCTCGACGAGCGCACGCGCGTCCGCGACCGAGCGGCGGTGTTGTCGTTGCGCGAGCGCGAGGTGCTCGACCTCGTCGCGCGGGGCGCGCGGAACAAGCAGATCGCCGCGTCGCTGACGATCTCCGAGTTCACGGTCAAGCGGCACGTGCAGAACATCCTCCAAAAGCTGGAGCTCCCGTCGCGGCTGGCGGCCGCGACGTTCTACCGGACGGCGTTCGGTGCGGAGGAGGCTCCGGCTGCCGCCACGCAGATCGCATGACCGCTGTCGGAGTTCCAGGGACGACCGACACGCGGCCGCTCGTCGCCGTGGTGTGCTCGGTGCCGTTGCTGGGGGAAGCGATGGGATCCGCCCTTGAGTTCGCCGAGGTCCGCGCCTTCTCCGCCCGCGGTGGCGACATCGGCGGCCTTCTGCGTTGGCTGCACCCCGACGCGGTGATCGTCGATAGCGAGGCGGGCGCCGCGGAGGCGACCGCGTTCGCAATCGAGCACGACCTCCCGGTGCTGCACATCTCCGTGCGTGACCGGGAGCTGCGCTTGTTCCGCGGGGGCGAGTGGGAGCTCATCGGCAACGGTGAAGGGCCGACGCCGGAGTCGATCAGGAACGTCGTCGCCGGCTCGCTCTTCGCGCGAGGGGGCCGGTGAAATGAACGCCACGGAGCGCACCGCCTTGCTCCAGGGGCTCGAGCTCTACGACGAGATGACCGCGACCGTGGACGAGCGGACGCTGGAAATCCTCGAGCGGCGCCGGCGGACCGCCGTCGTGAAGGGTCGCGGCTGGCTCGTACGGCGGATGCTGCTTGCGGCGGATCTTGTTGGCCTTGTCGCGGCGATGGTGCTCGCTGAGTGGCTCGTCAACCGGCACAACAGCCTCGGCGTTCTCAACATGCGTGCCGAGATCGTCGTCTTCCTGGCGTCGCTCCCCGGGTGGGTGGTCGTCGCGAAGTTCTACGGCCTCTACGACCACGACGAGGAGCGGACGGACCACTCGACGACCGACGATTTCGCGGGTGTGTTCCACATGGTCACCGTGTGTACGTGGCTGTTCTGGGTCGGCGCGTACGTCACGGGTCTCGCGCATCCGACGACCCCGAAGCTGCTGATCTTCTGGGCCGCTGCCGTTGCGTTCATCACAGTTGGCCGCGCAACCGCACGATCGCTCGCTCGACGCAACGCCGCGTATCTGCAGAACACGGTGATCGTCGGCGCCGGCGATGTGGGTCAGTTGATCGCGAAGAAGCTTCTCCAGCACCCGGAGTACGGCATCAACCTCGTCGGCTTCATCGACGCGCAACCGAAGGAGCGGCGTGAGGATCTCGATCATCTAGCGCTCCTTGGCGGAGTTGAGCGACTTCCCGCCGTCGTCCGGCTCTTCGATGTGGAGCGCGTGATCATCGCGTTTTCGAACGAGGATCACGAAAGGATGCTTGAGCTGATCCGATCGCTAAAGGATCTGGACGTCCAGATCGACATCGTGCCGAGGCTGTTCGAACTCGTCGGTCCCGGCGTCGGCATCCACACGGTTGAAGGGCTGCCTCTGGTCGGTCTGCCTCCGATGCGACTGTCGCGCTCCTCCAAATTCTTGAAGCGCGGACTCGATCTGATCGTCGCGGGAGCGGGGCTGATCGTGCTGGCACCGTTCTTCGCCGTCGTGGTGGTCGCGATCAAGCTTGATTCAGGTGGTCCTGTTTTCTTCCGTCAGGTGAGGATGGGAGCTCGCGGTCAGACCTTCTCGATCTACAAGCTCCGAACCATGGTCGCGGACGCAGAGGCCCGAAAGGCTGAGGTCGATCACCTGAACAAGCACGCGCGCAACGGCGGCGACCCGCGGATGTTCAAGATCGACGACGACCCGCGCGTGACGCGCATCGGCCGCGTGCTCAGGCGTCTCTCGATCGACGAGTTGCCGCAGCTCTGGAACGTGCTGCATGGCGAGATGAGCCTGGTCGGACCGCGCCCGCTGATCCTCGAGGAGGACGCGTACGTGACCGACTGGGCCGAGCGGCGTCTCGACCTGAAGCCGGGCATCACCGGCATCTGGCAGGTGCTCGGCCGACACGGCATCCCCTTCGAGGAGATGGTCAAGTTCGACTACCTGTACGTCACGTCGTGGAGCCTCGCCGGCGACCTGCGCCTGCTCCTGAGGACGATCCCGATCGTGGCTCGCGGAGCCTGATGCTCGCGCGATCGAAACCGGCAAATGTTGCCGGTCGAACCACTAGGTGATGCGTACCGGACTCGCAACCGTCCAAGCGGCGTCACGCGGACCGGAACAATGACGGCGCACCGTCAGCGCGTCATGATCGCGTACAAGACCCTGCCGACGTACCGGGTTGCCTTCTACAACTCCCTGCGCAAGAGCCTGGCCGCGGTCGACGTCGAATTGAGCCTCGTCTACGGGCAACCAACCGACCGCGAGGCGATGCGGCGCGATACGACCGACCTTGAGTGGGGCGAGCGTGTTACGAACCGGTTCTTTCGCATCGGGAGCAGAAACCTTGCCTGGCAGCCCATCGTGCATCGCGCGCGTCAGGCGGATCTCGTGATCGTCGAGCAGGCGAGCAAACTCCTCGCCAACTACGTACTGCTGCTACAGCAGCGCGTCGGCCTGACGAAGGTCGCGTTCTGGGGCCACGGGGCGAACCTCCAAGGCCACACAGCCGATCCCCGAGCTGAGGCCGTCAAGCGGCTCGTGTCCCGTTATCCGCACTGGTGGTTCGCCTATACGGCTGGCACCCGCGACCGTGTCGCCGGTCTCGGCTATCCCGAAGAGCGGATCACGGTTGTCCAGAACGCGATCGACACGCGGTCGCTCCGCGCGCACAGAGCTGCGGTGTCAGACGAGCAGGTCTTCCGGTTCCGCGCAGAGCACGACCTCGGCGAGGGACCGGTCTGTGCGTTCGTCGGGGGTCTCTACGCAGAGAAGCGCCTTCCGTTCCTGCTAGAAGCCGCGGACATCGTCCATCGCCGCCTACCCGGGTTTCGCCTGATCGTGATCGGCGACGGCCCTGAACGCGCGTTGATCGAGGAAGCGTCTTCGGCGCGGGCGTACATCCGTTATGTTGGGGGCCTCTTCGGGACAGATAAGGTCGAAGCGCTCGCGACCGCCAGCCTCATCCTCATGCCGGGACTGGTGGGGCTCGTGGTACTCGACTCCTTCGCGCTGGAGCTCCCGCTCGTCACGACGACGGTCGACTATCACAGCCCGGAGATCGAGTACCTCGAGGACGGGGTGAATGGCATCCTGGTTCGTGACCCTGAGAATGCGGACGCCTATGCGGAAGCCGTTCTGAGGTTGTTAAGCAGCGAGGCCGAACTCGCTTCGCTGCGGATCGGTTGTCGCCGTGCCGCGGGCATCTATACGAACGAGGAGATGGTCAGGCGGTTCACAGAAGGCATCACGAGGGCAATTGAGGCGGGGTCGTGAGTCTCGCTGTACCTCCCCCGGGAGTGAGCCGGATGACGATGGTGCACCCGAAGCGTGAGGTCCTCGGAGTCGGGATCACGGCGTGTTCGCTCCCGGAGGCTGTCGACGCAATCGAACTCTGGATCAAGCGTCGAGAGCGGGGCGTCGTCTGTTTCGCGAACGTCCACGTTGTCGAAACCGCATCGAGGGATCGCGAACTTGCGGAAGCATTGGCTGAGGCAGAACTCGTGCTCCCGGACGGAGCACCCGTCGCGTGGGCGCTCCGGTGGCTCTACGGCGAGCGTGCGATTCGTGTTCCAGGAGCGGATGTATTTGCCGAGCTCGGTCGCCGTTCCGCCTTCGCGGGTTACAGAGTGTTTCTCCTCGGCAGCACGGTGGACACGTTAGGACGGCTCTCTCGGGCGATGGCTGAGACGTACCCTGGCATTGACGTGTGCGGCGTCCTCAGCCCTCCGTTCGCCGAGCTCGGGCAGGTTGACCTTCGGGCCCTTGCGTCCCGGGTGAACGAAGCTCGCCCTGACATCGTGTGGGTCGGAGTCGGCGCGCCGAAGCAGGAGAAGTGGATGCGAGCACTGCGACCGCAACTCGAGGCGCCTGCGATCGCAGGCGTTGGTGCCGTCTTTGACTTCGCGAGTGGCGGCAAGCCGAGGGCGCCGATCGTTCTGCAGCGCGCAGGCCTCGAGTGGGCTCACCGACTGGCCCAAGAGCCACGAAGGCTGTGGCGTCGGTACCTGATTACGAACGCGACGTTCGTTGCCCGTTTGACCGTCGCTCGTGCGTCACGCGGAAGCCGAGACCGCTGATGTTCGCGTCCCGCGACCCGCTTGCCCACCCGGAGCCGCTGATCCGGCGGGTCTACGCCTACGTCGCCTACCGGATCGGGGACGGGGCCGACGGCGAGGACGTCACCTGTTACGCGGCGAGGCCTTGATGGCGCCGTTCCTCCACCTGATCCTGACGCGATTCAACCTTCGCACATTCGGTACGACGGCGGCGGCGGACGACTTGTGGCTTCGTCATCGCCTCGTGCTCGTGCAGCGGCTGGAGAGGCTTTTCCGCTCGGGATCGGCTCCGGGTTCGGGGTGAGCGCATGCCGACGATCGAAGCCTCCGTGCAAGACGTCGTCCGCGAGTTGGTCGGTGAGCTCGAGGGCGCGCGCGTGCTCGACGCCGGTTGCGGCCGTCAGACGGTATTCGTATTCGGTGGCGCGCACGTGACTGGACTCGACTCCTCGGCGCCGGCGCTGGCCGCGAATGCCTCGCTGGCGGAGCGCATCGTCGGAGACGTCGAGAGCTATCACTTCGTTCCGTCGTCGTTCGACGTGATCCTCTGCTGGAACGTGTTGGAGCACCTGCGACGACCGGAGATCGCCGTTGCGAACATGGCGCAGGCGTTGCGTCCGGGTGGTGCGCTTGTCGTGGGGATGCCCCACGTGCTCTCCGCGAAAGGCCTTGCCACCAAGTTGACGCCTTTCCGCTTTCATCGCTGGATCTATCGACGGGTGCTCGGAAAGCCTCTCGCCGGGACAGACGGCCGTGCGCCCTTCCCGACGGTGCTCCGCCTGTCCCTTCGTCCTCGCGCGTTCATTCGGATGGCGAAGCGCTCGTCGTTGACGGTGGCGTCGTTCGTGGCGTATCGGTCGCCGATACTCGATTCGATCCTCAGTCGAAATCGGCTCCTCGAGCTCATTTGGAGAGTCGGATCGCCGCTCGTGAGAGTCGGGTCTGCAGGACGGATCCGCACGGATGTCACCGACGTCGCAATCGTTTTCACCAGACGGGAGCAGCGTTGAGCAGTCACCCTCATGCGACCGCGTACGGCGGCGGGTTCGGGGTGCCCGTCTACGCAGCCTTCAAGGCCCGGCGGCACCCGCTCGTGCCGGCGGCGTTCGGGGCCTACGTCGCCTACCTCGTCCACGCGGGCGTCGACTGGGACTGGGAGATGACGGCCGTCACGCTGACGGCGCTCTTCATCGGCGCGAGCATCGTCGCCGCCGAGCGGTCTCCCGTTGCGGCTGAGCTCCCCGACAGCCCTGCGTCGGGCGACCTCGAGGAGGCGACCGCCAATGGCTGACCTCGCCTACACCGATACGGCGGAGCCGCGCCGGCCGAGCCTGCGCGTTGCCGTCAGCAGAGAGCGCTACCAGGTGCTCGCGGTCGTCGGCATCGCTGCCCTCGTCGTCGGCTTCGCGGCGGCGGGCGGCGGCTACTTCCCGACCGTCTGGGGCTGGACCGCCCTCGCGCTCATGGGGGTCGCGGCGCTCGCGCTCGTGCCGTGCATGCAGCTCTCCCACACACGGCTCACTGACGTTTCACCGTCCGAGGGCGGGGCCGACACCAGGTCTTGCATAGGCGCGTAAGCACCTACCGCGGGGCAGGCTCAGATCGAATGGAGGTGAATGTTGGCCGTCTTGGCCGAACTCGAGGAGGTGCCCTGCTACTACTGCGGAGCGACCGACGGCTCAGTCTGGGGAGAGGAGGCCGGCTACAGGGCCTTGAAGTGCGCTGGCTGTGGGCTCGTCTATGTGAGCCCGCGCCCGCGCCATGTTCTGATCGACGAGGCCGCCCGCACCGGTGAGCATGCCACCGAGCGAGGATCTCTCACCGTCACCGGACGGTACAAGCGAAGCAGAGTGCGACACCACGCGCACCTGCTCAAAGCAATGTTCGCAGGCTTCCCCGCACAACCCCGCTGGCTCGACATCGGCGCCGGTTTCGGTGAACTCGCGGAAGCCGTCGTCCTGGTTTTCCCAGGTGCTCTCGTCACCGGTCTCGAGCCAAACGAAGCGAAACGTCGAGCGGCGAAGAAGCGCGGGCTTGAGCTTACGGGTACACGGCTCGCGGAGTTGGCTCCGGCGAGTTTTGACGTCGTCTCCGTCATGAACGTCTGGTCTCACCTGCCTGATCCGGCTGCTTTCATGAGCCAGGTGCGGACGCTTCTCGGGGAAGGCGGGCTGCTTCTCGTCCAGACCGGCACCGGCGGAGACCTGGCAAGCGCCGCCGACTACCCAGACGCTTTACTACTTCCGGACCACCTGAGTTTTGCGGGCGAGCGTCACGTTGTCGGGGTTCTTGAGCGAGCAGGTTTCGAGATAGAAACGATTCGACGGAAGCGTGCAGACACGGCGACGTTCGCGGCACGCAGCGCCGTCAAGCGGCTCCTCGGTCGCCCAGCTCGGCTCACCATCCCATATCGGTCTCCGTTCCGAGTCATCTACGTCCTGGCGCGTGGAGTTGAAGTTGACGCCGGAGTTCCGGGAGGAGGCGGTGCGCCTGCACCGTGAGCAGGGGGCGGCGATTGCCGAGATCGCGCGCTGGCTCGGCGTGGGCTCGGAGACGCTCCGCAAGTGGGTGCGCCAGGCCGCGGTCGACGCGCGTGAGCGTGTCGGCGCGGCGCGCGAGGAGCACACGGAGATCGTTAGCTTGAAGCGCGAGCTGCGCCAGGTCGAGGCGGAGAAGCCGATTCTCCAGAGGGCCGTCTATTACCCGAGGAGTCCGATCGCCGGTGAGGACGTATCGGCTGGTGGATCAGGAGGGGGCGCACCATGCCGTCTCCATCCTTTGCTCGGTGCTCGGCGTCTCCCGGCAGGTCTACTACGCCTCGTCGGGGGGACGCGTCCCCTCCGCCCGCGAGCTGCGCGGCCGGGAGCTGAAGGAGCGGATCGGCGAGGTGTTGGCGGAGTCGCGTCGCGCCTACGGGGCGTGCCCAGGGTCGCCAAGGGGTTGCGGCGCAAGCGCGGCCAGCCGGCTGCGACCAAGCGCGTCGCCTGGCTGATGGGCGAGCTCGGCCCCTGCGGCCTCAGTCGAGGAAGGAAGGGACGCGGCACGACCGTGCAGGATCCGGCAGCAACCTCGGCGCCCGATCTGCTCAAGCGCAACTTCAGTGCCGATGCTCCCGACCGCGTCTGGGTCGCGGACACATACATCCGCTGCCATGAAGGTTGGCTCTACCTCGCGATCGTGATCGACTTCTTCAGCCGCAAGATTGTCGGCTGGTCGATGCGCGCCAGCCTCGAGGCCGAGATCGTCTCCGACGCGCTCGCGATGGCCGTCGCCCGGCGGCGGCGCGCGGCTGGGGTGATCCATCGCAGCGACCGGGGCTCGCAGTACACGAGCATCCTGATAGGCAAGACGCTGCGCGAGCTCGACGCGGTGCCGAGCATGGGCTCGAGAGGCTGCGCCTACGACAACGCGGCCTGCGAATCGGCGATCGGCACGACCAAGCTCGAGCTCGTCGAGCAGCACGTCTTCGCGACCCGCGACATCGCCCGACTCAGAGTCTTCGACTACATCGAAGCCTTCCACAACCCGCTGCGTATGCACACCACGCTGGGCGACCTCAGCCCGAACGAATACGAAGCCGCCTACCATGAAACACTCATCGAAGACACACTGGCCGCATGAAACCCGGTGTCAAGCGAAACGGGTCAGGCTCAAGCTCAATACTTGCGTTTCTGGTGAGCGCACCAGATCCCCGACTCAAGTGCTCCCGCGCCGAGCGCCAACGCGAGTGCGGGCGCCGAGACTCATGATTCCAACGGACAGCTTGGTGGCGAGGGCTGCGGTAGCCGTCGTGTTCCTGACCCTGATCACCACGCACGTGCGAGTGATCAAGACAATTGAACGTCGCTACGTGTGGCTTGGTATCGCGTTGATCGGTCTCGTGAGCCCACTCTTGCTCCCGCTCGGCCATCCGCTCACGACGGCGGCGAACTTCGGCGCAGTCGCAGTGCTCGCCTTCGATGTCATCGATGTTTCGCTACAGGCGAACCGTCAATCGCCGACCAAGGTCGCCACAGAGCTAGCTACGACTATCCGAGGGGCGAGACGAGACAGTGGTCTTTACCTAGTCATCTTCGTCTGGTTGTGGCTCCAGCTGAGTACGGCCATCCACGAGAATCGCTTTCACTGGCGTGGGCTCGTCGTGCCGGCTTTCGCGTGGTGGTTAGTACGAACCCTCCCCTCCGCTGAAGCCGCACGGCTCATTATCCAGCGGACCCTCCTCGCCGCTGTGGCAATGAGCATCGTCGTTGATGCTTCCACTGTCCGCGGCGTGGTTAGCGGTCCGTCGAAGCTTCTCCTGGGTCAAGCCCGGCTCGGTGGGCTGTGGGACTCGCCTCAAAGCTTTTGCTTCGCTGCCGTCCTGCTTGCGGGGGTTTCCTGGCCGGAGCGTCGTACGCCGCTGGGCCGGCTCTCCCTCGCCCTCGCCGGCACAGCTCTGGTGGTGGGGGGATCTCGCGGCGACCAGCTCGCAGCACTGATCAGCCTGGTTGCCGCGCCTCTTCTAGGACAGAGCATGCCCTTCGGACGGAGGTTCGTCTACGGGCTCTTGCCGGTTATTCTGCTCGGTATCTATCTCCGCGCTTTGTTCACCATCTCGGCGACATATCACCCAACCGCGCTTACCGGTCGCGCGGCAATATGGCCCGTGTACTGGCATAGCGCATTAGCGCATCTTGGTATCGGCCAAGGGATCGATGCCGCCCAGAGGCTGCAAATGTCGGGAGCTGTGCCATTTGCCTTCAATTCGCCTCATGACGCGTACTTAGCATTCCTACTGGCTGGAGGATTGATTGCTGGGTTAGCTGGCTCGTTGATGGTGCTCTGGCCAATCTTCATCTTACGCAAGCGAGCGGCGCCACTTTGGACTCTTGTTCTCGCGACCTTCCTTCCGTTATCGCTCATTACCGAAACGCGTTTTAGCTTTAACAATCTCGGCCTGGCGGAGACAGCACTTCTGTTTCTGAACCTCCTCTGCGCTCACGCGCACCAAGAGACTCCAGCGCCGCCTCATTCATTCGGCCCGGTGCTGGAGTGTGCGTGAAGATCCGATTCGAGAACTTTTGGACCGGTTTTCGCCCGGAGTCCTCGCTTTTAGGCGAGTGGTGCGCGGCCGCCTTCGGTTCATATAGGACGGTGACGAAGCGGTCGGTACCGGTGGATATCGCCATCACTTCGGTAATGGCTTTTCCGACGAAGGCGAAGCGCGCCGCTGCCCTCAGCGGGTCTTTTTTCAGCCGCGGGCGACGCCTCGCGTATCGAGAGGCGATGGAATACGGCATCCCGTTGAAGAGTGGGCCGGCGCGGCGGCGGGTCTGGTACACGGGAGAGAACATACGGCCGCCTGAAGGGTTTGATCTAACGCTTTCATTCGATCTTGACGACTATGGAGGTACGAACCTCTATGCGCCGTTCTGGCTTGATCGTGTGTCCGTGAACGGGGCTTCAGCCTCAGAGCGGGTGGCGATTCCGGCAGAAGTGCTGACGAGCGACCGAATCATTGAGCGCGTACCTCCACGTTTCTGCGCCGCGGTAATGTCGAATCCGCACCCGATGCGGCTGCGAGCTATCGAGGCGCTGCGTTCAATCGGGCGGGTAGATGTATACGGCCGAGCGTACGGGCGTCCGCTCGCGGACAAGGCTGCCGTGCTGAGTGAGTATCGATTCAACCTCGCGTTTGAAAACGATCTCTACCCTGGTTACGTCACCGAGAAAGTCATCGATGCGTGGTCTGCTGGCTGTGTTCCGCTCTGGTGGGGGATCGACCCCGCAGGCTATGTTGACCCGCAGAGCGTCGTCAATCTGGCGGAATGCGGGAGCCTTCGCACCTTCCTTGACGTCGTGGCAGCCCTTGACGCCGACAATGACGGTTGGCGCGCGATGGCTGAGCACAAGCTGATGATGCGCCGCTTCGACCACGAAGAGGTCATAAGGGCGATCCGCTCACTTGCCGAAAGCTGAGGCGAGCGTCGCGGCATGGACTCCGGGCTTTGCATTCTGATCTGTTCGCTGACTGCGCCCCGCTCGCTGGCGGCAGTCCTTACGGCCGTTGGAGAGTCCCGCACTCCGCCGGTCGACGTTCGCGTCGCGGTTATCTCTAGCCCTCAAGCCCGCGCGAGAGCGGCTGCTCTGGTTGCCGAGTCCCCGGCGGCTCATTGGGCGTCTTGTGAGGTATCGCCTAGGCAGGGCTTCAGTAGCTCGCGTCGCTACGCGCTGCGGTGGGTTCGCGAGCAGCTACCGGGGTACGCCGTGCTGTTTCTGGATGACGACGATGTGCCTGAGAGGGAGATGATTCAGCGGCTTTGGTCGGCGCACCTTCATCACCCGACTGCTCTCGTGGCGGGACGTGTATTGAGCCCCTTGCGACGTGCGTCCCAGGGACAAGAGGCTGCGACGAGCATCGTGAGGTACCACACCGCTAGCGGCCTGCTCCTACCATCGCATCTGCTCGCCGTCAGCGAAACGTGGTTGCCCGTATGGCTGGATCATTGTGGCGGAGAGGATACTGCTCTCTGCGCGTCCGCTGGCAGCGCCGGAATCAGAATTGTACAGGTAGGGAGCGCAGTGGCACGCGAATACCCGTTACACGGCAAACCATCACAGCGCTATCTGTTTAGGCGAAGCTGCCTGGATGCATGGATCTTCTCCTCGTTGTGTCGAAAGGGAGTTATAGATGGGTGGCGGGGCGCGACAGCGGTCAGATTGATTAGCGCTGTGACCTGTGCCGTGCGAGCCCTGCTTGTTGTGGGGGTCGATGTAGACGCAGCGCTGCGGCATTCCGGCCAAGCGGTGGGGACGCTGTGCGGACTAATCTTTCTGCCTCCCCCGCGGTCCTGGCTCGGCGCAAAAAGGGCCGGCGCTGATGCGCCATAGAACGCGCATCGGTGTCGCGGTACGGCGCAGCTATTGGCTGCTTTCTAGGAGCCGTCGCTACGTCTATGCATCACTGACGGCTGGCCAAATTGCCCTCAGCCTGTTGGACGCGGTCGGCGTGTTGCTGCTCGCCAAAGCGGCCACGCAGGCCGTGGCCTTTGCGGAGCACAAGCCGGGCCATTCCACCATGGACTTCGCACTTCTGGTCTTGGCCATCGGCCTATTCCTTGCTAAGACCGCGATGGGCGTCGGTCTGACCTGGGCGCTGCTGCGATTCCTGGCAACCACCGAGCTCAGCGTGTCGATGACGCTTGCAAGCCGGCTATTCGGCGACCCTGGGATCCTGGCCCGAAGGCCTCCAACTCAGAGTCTCATTTATGGCCTCGGCGAGGGCGTCGGATATGCGACTTCCCGCCTCCTCGCGAGCGCCTCTCAGGCATTGGCGGACGTCTCTCTGGCGCTCGTGCTTTTGACCGTCGTGTTGGTCGAACAGCCATTTGGCGGAATCGTTCTTAGCGTCGCTGCTTTCCTCGTGGCAGGGTCGATGACACGCCTATTCTCGGTTCCTTCTCAGCGCGCTGGCCGCGAATACAGCGAAGGAGTGGTAGCTACTTACGGTGTCGTCCGGGACATCGTGGAGACCCAGCGTGAGTTGTACGTAAGCGGGCGCGTCATGTACCCGCTGGAACTCTTTCGTCGCGCGCGACGTCAGACGGCCAACGCAACGGCGAGGCAAGGTCTCCTGGGTCAAGCTCCCCGCTATTTTCTCGATCTCTTGACAGCTCTAGGAATCGCGGCCATCGCTCTGGTGCCAGTCGTCTCGAAGGGCGGTCTCGCCGCAAGCGCTGGCTCCCTCACTCTTATTCTCGCGGCGGTATCACGGTTGATGCCGGCCGTACTCCGTATACAGACATCAATGCAGGGCTTGTATTCGGCAAGCGGCGTTGCGCAACGCACATACGACCTCTTCGATCTCGCGGATTCCCTCAGAGACGAGGCAAGCGATACTCCGCACGCGGCGCGCGGCAAAGGGGCTGCTGCAGCAAGGCCAGCCGCAGACGCTAACGTGCTGGCGTCGGTCGAGAACGTCTCGTTCGTTTACCCGAACGCGTCGCGGCCTGCCCTCGAGAACGTCTCGTTTAGCTTGAGGTTCGGACAACTGACGGCCATCGTCGGGAAGTCCGGAGCAGGCAAGACGACTCTCGTTGAGCTCTTGCTCGGTCTACGGACCCCTTCGAAAGGACGGGTGCTCATTAGGGGCGAACTCCCCCGGACGAGGATCTCACGGCTCCCGGACTCCCTCGCTTACATGCCTCAAAGCACGCACCTAGTGGCTGCGTCACTCGCGGAGAATGTCGCTCTGGGTCTGCCTCGGGCTGAGATCGATGAGGCCCGGCTGCTTGCTGCTGTGGTAGCGGCGGGTTTAGGCGAGGTGGTGGACACGCTGCCGGCGGGTTTAGAGACCCTGTTGGGCGAAGGAGCGCACCCGCTCTCCGGAGGCGAACGCCAGCGCGTCGGACTCGCGCGAGTTCTCTACTCCAAAGCGGAGCTCGTCATCCTCGACGAGCCGACAAGCGCGCTAGATCCGGGCACGGAAGCCGTCGTGAAGGAAACGCTGGATCGCCTAGCTGCGAGGGCAGCGGTGTTGATTATCGCCCACCGCCTAACGACAATTGATCGCGCGAACACGGTACTGGCCTTTTCGAAAGGAAGGCTTGTGTTCGGCGGTCGTCCCGAAGTGGTGGTGCCGAACTTCTTGGCGGCATTCGGGAACCCCAGCGATGAGAACGCGGAGAAGGCACCTGCCTAGGCGAACAGTGTGTGTTCTCTCGAGCGTGAACGAGGTCGCGCGCTACCGCACGGCCGCGGGCGGGTTTTTTCGGACGTGGGCGGCCGCGAGCACCGAGACCGTCGAATTCCTCCCCGTTCTACTCGATGTGTCGCCTGGTCTGATTCGCTTCAGGTCGATGGCAACCAGCGCGGCAAGCATGCCGCCAGTGCTGGTGCCACAGGGAATTTCCTCGACATTTGCCGCGCAGATCGGACGGGTGCTGTTCGCCGGAAGTCTCGACGCCGATGTGGTTCTTCTTAGCGACATTGACATGCTGCCACTTGATCCAACGTATTTCACGCCATGGCTCCCGTCGGAGCGGCAGATAGTCGTATACCGTGACGTGCTGCGGCCGGCAGAGGAAATCCCGATTTGCTACGTCGCTGCAAGTCCGGCGACCTGGAATATGGCTCTTGGAGGCGACGACCCCGTGGGGCGCCTAGACGCTGCGTGGTCGCTTGCAACAAAGATCGGACACAGGGGTATTCGGGGCGGCGCGCGATGGACCTTCGACCAGGAGTATCTGTTCGAGCTCGTCGCGAAGTGGGAGGCGAAGGGCGGGGACGTAGTCCGCTTGACGGATGAAGTAACCGGTTTCAGCCGGTTGGATCGAGTGAGTCGACTCGCTGTCTTGATGCCGGTACTTGCTTTGCTGTTTAGGTACTCGGACTGCCACCGGTCCCTACCGGTCGGGAGGTGGGGGCGGGTTCTTGAATTGGCGGCCTGTCGGGCAGTAAGGGAACGGGCTAGCCATGCTTGACAGGGAATTGGCGAGCGAGCCAACTCGCGGTGCGTTGGAGAGTCGGTGGATGTTTCTGACGTTCGGTGGCGGCTCCCTGCGGTGGAGAGGCGCTGCGTGGCGGCTTGCTCGGCAAGCGCGAAGAACCGAGGTGTTCGCAGCCGTTGTTCGAATTACCGATCGTGATCTGCGGAGGTCTTACCCGACGTTTTGGGACGAGCACGGTTCATTCGTGCGTCGGCACCGGAGAACGTACGGCTATGGGTTGTGGAAGCCCTTCTTGGTGAAAGAGTTGATGTCCGAATACGGGAGTGAGATCAGCGGGATTCTGTATGTCGACGCAGGATGCGAACTCAACTCGGCCGGGAATGCCTTGAACAGGCTTCGTGAATACCTAGCGTTGGGCGAAGCCAAAGGTTTCCTCGGCATGGAGCTGGCCGCTTCGCTTGCGTCCTGGTGCAAGCCTGAGGCGCTGGCGTTTTTCGACTTAGAGGACTCAGAGGGAGGTATTCCGGTAGTTGCTGGAGGGATCGTCGCCTTCGCCAATAACTCTCTGGGTCGTGCCGTAGTTCAGGAATGGTGGGATAGCGCAACCGCCTTAGAGTCGTTCTTATTGACGGACGATCGTCGGGGCGTAGAAGCGGCGGCTGAGCTTGTCGCTCATCCTTACGACCAAGCCTTGCTGTCATGCATCGTCGCTAAATACGGCCTACACACAATCCAGGACGAGACATATTTCTCGCCAAACTGGCGGTCGGATGGGCGCGAGTTTCCGATCTGGGCGATGCGAAATAGCTTGCCCGTGTCTGTCAAACCCGGCACCATGGGCGCGCTGATGCGGCGGCTGCGCAACGGCCTTAGGGCACACCGCGCCAACCACGGGCATGAGGCTTGATGACAAGCGAACTCGGCTACGGCGAGTTGATCCTGGCGGTCAGGCGGTTCGTGGGCAAGTCGTGGCGATCCGGGTCTGAGGCTGACGCGGGCTTGGACGGTAGCGACCTCGTCGGCCAGATGCGTTTCACGCTGGCCGCGGCAGCAGTTTACTAGGTGTCGCGCCTACAGAGGTTGTGAACGGCTGAGGGTTCTATCCGGCCCTCCTTCGAGGCTGTGGGTCTTCCCGGACTCACACTCGAAGGAGGGCTCGGATGTCGTTGCCGGTCGCGCGGGTGATCCACAGCTTCGGCCGCGAGGACCGGCTCGATCGCGAGGCGCTGGCGGCTGGTGCGCTCGATCCAGCGCTTCCTGGGCGGCGGGGAGGCGCTGTGGGCCGGCGCGCCGGACGGCTTCGAGTTCGTGCGCGCCCTGGAGTCGGGCGGCCCGCACGTGGTCGGCTCTCCTCGTTGCTGACCTCGCGAAGCTCCACCCGTGCCGCCATTGTCCCCTCCCGTCCGATAACCGGTCGGCGCGGCCTCCGCTGGGCACTGGACGGTCGCCGCCCGCGACGCGCAGCGCGCCTCGAGCTGGCTGCCCTGGTCGACCGCCCCCTGGCAGCAGCTCGGTGAGGCGCAGCTTGCGCAGGGCCGGACCGCCGCTGCGCAGGCGAGCTTCCGCACTGCGATCCGCAAGGACTCCGGCGACTGGAGCCTCTGGTTGGACCTCGCGCGCGCGTCGACAGGGAGGCAGCTGACGACCGCGCTCGCGCACGCCTCTCGGCTCGACCCGCTCAGCCCCGAGATCGCGACGTTCAAGAGCGAGCTCGGCTCGCAGGGGGGCATCTCGATCACCGCGACGGGAGCCAAGCCGTGAGAGTCGACCCGCTCGCCGACCCGCAGGCGCTCATCCGCCGCGTCTACGCCTACGCCGCCTACCGGATCGGCGACGGCCCGGACGCCGAGGACGTCACGAGTGAGACCTTCGAGCGCGCGCTCCGCTACCGCTCGAGCTTCGATTCGCGCCGCGGCGACCCGGCCGCCTGGCTGATCGGGATCGCGCGCCGCGTCATCGCCGACGCTGCCCTCCGCGGCGACACGCCCACCGACGAGCTGCCCGACCGGCCCGGGCAGGGGCACGAGGAGGACGCCCTGCTCCGGCTCGAGCTGCGCAGCGCCGTCTCCCGGCTCGACGAGCGCGACCGCGAGCTCGTCGCGCTCCGCTACGGCGCCGACCTCACCGCCCGCCAGATCGCCGCGCTGCTCGACCTGAAGACGAACGCCGTCGAGGTCGCCCTCCACCGCGCCCTCGGCCGCCTGCGCCGGCAGCTCGAACCGGGCGAGCCCGAGCCGGGCCCCGCGACGGCGCCCGTACGGGTCTGATCGCCTCCGCGAGTGGCGCAGTTCCGCAAGGAGCTCGCCGAGCAGGGAACGATTCAGGTGGGCGGGTGAGCCTCGTCGATCTCCTCGACGAGGGTGACGGCTGCCCGAGGCGTGAGCACGCGGCAGACGTGCGGGGGAAGATCGACAAGGTGCGCATCGCCCGAAACGAGGGCGGCGGCGCCCGCGCCCCGCGTCAGGGCGACCAGGTAGTCGTCCTTCGGGTCGACAGTGACGGCCGGCGGATCGGGAATGTCCTCGAAGCCCAGCCCATGCTCCTCCAGGGCAGCGACGAGGTTGTCGATCTCGTCGCTGCTCACGCTTCGGAACCGGCCACGGGCGAGCACCGCGCGGAGCTCGCCGAATACGGCCGGAGACACGACGACCTCGTACGCCCCCGCGTCCCACAGCTCGATCAGGCGGAAGGGCGGCCCGCGGCGGGAGAGAAGTGCAGAGACGTAGACGCCGGGGTCGATGACGAGTCGCAGCACCTACGCGCGACTCGCAGCCCGCTCGCCGCGCGCCGCGCGCAGTTCCTCGTAGGCGATGCGCTCGGCCTCGTCGGGGTCGAGGTCGAAGCGTGCTGCGACTCGTTCGAAAACTCCCAGCAAAGTCGAGCGCCGCAGGGCTTCCTCCACGACCTGCGAGACCGGGCGTCCCTGGCGCGCCGCAGAGACGCGAATGGCCCGCATCACGTCCTCATCGACGTAGAAGGTGGTCTTCACTCTCCGGGCCATCGAGTCGAAGCGTACCACCAAGCCGTCATGAAGGAAAGACGCTGATGCGGCGGCACGACCCGCTCGCGAACCCCGAGCCGCTGATCCGGCGCGTCCTGTCGACCCGAATTGCCTGTACTCCACTTTGCGGTGAGCTTGCTCGTCGGCACGTCGGCATCGGTGGCCGCTCGAAGCCGGGTCGGCGTCGCGTGGAACCACGTTCAATGGTTCACCCCAGAACCGTTCGGCCGATTGCCTTTGCGCACTGAGGTTCTTACCGTGTGAGGAGATGGGGGAGTTGTCGTACCCGTCCGTCGGCACGGCGGCGCGTGCTCGCGTACGCGCGGACCTGCGGAGCGGTGTGGCCCCCTTCGGGATCGGCACATTCGGTGTCCTTGGGCTCGGGGCGGCGAACGGCGGCTACTTCCCGACCTCGTGGGGCTGGGCGATCCTCGCGCTCGCGGCCGTGCTCGTCTGGTCGCTCGCGATGCGGGCGGTGGCGTGGCCCACCGCGACCGAGGCCGCCTTCCTCGGCGGGCTGCTTGGCCTCGCCTGCTGGTTCGCGGTCTCCGCCGCTTGGGGGACGGCATCCAACTCGCTTGACGAGACGCTTCGCGCAGTCCTGTACGTAGTCGGCGCGGCCTCGGCGTTCGCCCTCGTCCGCCGCTTGGCCACGCCGGCGCTGCTTGCGGGGGCGCTCACCGGGACAACCTTCGTTGCTGCATATGCGCTCACGACGCGGCTCTTCCCCGACAGGATCGGCACATTCGACTCTGTCGCGGGCTACCGGCTCGCAACCCCGATCGGCTACTGGAACGCGCTCGGGCTGCTCTGCGCGATCGCGCTGCTGCTTTCGCTCGCGCTCGTCGCCTCCACGGCGTCGCCGGTTCGCGCCGCGCTCGCTGCGGCGCCGGCTCCGATCCTGCTTGCGACGCTCTACTTCACCTTCAGCCGCGGCTCGTGGATCTCGCTCGGAATCGGGCTCGCGCTTGCGCTCGCGCTCGACCCGCGCCGGCTGCGGCTGACCGCGACGGCTGCCGCCATCGGGCTGCCCGCGGCGATCGGGGTCTTCGTCGCCTCGCGCTCTTCGGCGCTCACCCACCTCAACTCGACCGTCGCGCGCGCGGCGCACGACGGGCACCGGCTCGCGCTCGTGCTGCTCGTGCTTGTTCTTGTTGCTGCTGGGCTCGGTGCCGGGCTTGCGATGCTCCGGCGCCGCGTCTCGCTTCCGGCCAGCGCGTCGCGCATCTACGCGATCGCACTCGTCGTGCTCGCCGTCGCCGGAGTCACGGCCGGGCTCGTCGAGCTCGGCGGGCCGAGCGCAGCCGCTCGCCGCGCCTGGCACTCGTTCGCCGCTCCGCCGCCGAAGACCCAGACCAACCTGCAGAGTCGCCTCTTCAGCTTCTCCGGCAACGGCCGCGCCGACCTCTGGACTGCGGCCTGGCACGACGCGCAGGCGCACCCGCTCCTCGGCTCCGGCGCCGGCTCGTACGAGGCGTACTGGCTCGCGCACCGCACGACGCCGCTCCAGGTCAAGAACGCGCACAGCCTCTACCTCGAGACGCTCGCCGAGCTCGGCGTCGTCGGGCTCGCGCTGCTCGTGCTCGCGCTCGGCGCGCCGCTCGTCGCCGCCGTCCGCGCGCGCAGGCGGCCCGGCGTTGCGATCGCGGCCGGCGCGTACGTCGCCTACCTCGCCGGC
>JBEKEH010000051.1:0-21033 GCA_050013935.1 Gaiellaceae bacterium
CCGTCTCTAGCCGGGCGGGCGCCGGAGGCGCTTCGTCTCGCCGCGGCGCTTCTTCTGCTCCAGGCGACGCTCTTTCGAAGCGGCCGTGGGCTTCGTCGGACGGCGCTTCCGTGGGACCCGCAGCGCCTCCCGCAGGACTTCGGTGAGCCGCTCGACGGCGAGCTCCTTGTTCCGCAGCTGGCTCCGCTCGTCCTGGGCGACGGCGCGCAACACCGGGCCGGCCTTCGCGACGACACGCTTCTTCTGCGCCGCCGACAGCGCTGTCGAGGCCTCGACGTCGAAGACCGCCTCGACGCGCGTCTCCGACTTCTGCGCGTGCTGACCGCCCGGGCCGCTCGAGCGCGACGTGCGCAGCTCGATCTCGGCGAGCGGCACGGCAACGCTCCTCGTGACGCGAATAGACTCGGAGCCGTCCATGGCAGCGATTCTCCTTGACGTCGACGGGGTGCTGCACGTCTCCGGCGACCCGATTCCTGGGGCGGCCGAGGCCGTGCGCCGGCTACGCGCCGACGGCCACCGGCTGCGCTTCGTCACGAACACGACCGTCCGCTCGAAGGCGCAGCTCGCCTCGGCCCTCCGCGGCCACGGCATCGAGGTCGACGACAGCGAGGTGCAGACGACCGCCGACGCCGCGGTGCGGGCGCTGCGCGGCAAGCGCGTGCTCGCGCTGACGATGCACGCCCTCGTCCTCGATCTCGAGGAGATCGAGCTTGTCGGCGAGGGAGCCGACGCCGTGCTCATCGGCGGCGCCGACGAGACGCCCGAGACGGGTCTCGTCTTCTCCTACATGAACCTCGCGCACGCCTTCGCCGAGCTCGAGCTCGGCGCGGAGCTCTACTGCCTGCACCGCAATCGCTGGTGGCAGACGAAGCGCGGACCGCTGCTCGACTCGGGCGCGTTCGTCGCAGGGCTCGAATATGCGGCGCAGGTCGAGGCGACCCTGCTCGGAAAGCCGAGCTCGGCGTACTTCGCCGCGGCCTGCGAGGCGCTCGACGCCGATCCCGAGCTGACGTGGATGATCGGGGACGACATCGAGATCGACGTCGCCGGCGCGCAGGGAGTCGGTATGCGCACCGTGCTCGTCCGCACCGGCAAGTTCCGGCCCGACGCGGTCGAGGCGTCACGCGTCCGGCCGGACGGGATCGTCTCCTCGATCGGCCACGTCCCCGACTGGCTGGAGCAGCATCTGTGATCAGGGTCGGAACCGATCTGATCGAGATCGCGCGCATCCGCCGCTCACTCGAGCGCTACGACCGCTTCCGCGACCGCTGCTTCACCGAGGCGGAGCAGGCGTACTGCGATACGCGGCCGAACCCCGCCGAGAGCTACGCTGGTCGCTTCGCCGGCAAGGAAGCGGTCGGCAAGGCGCTGGGCTTCGGCGTGGCCCGCGCGTTCGCCTGGAAGGAGATCGAGATCGTCGGCCGGCCGAAGCCCTCGGTCCGTCTCTCCGGCCGTGTCGCAGCCTGGGCCGAGCGCGCCGGCGCCGTCTCGATCGACCTCTCGATGACGCACTCGCGCGAGCTCGCGCAGGCGGTTGCGGTCGCCAGCGATGGCTGAGCGCTCCGGACTCGAACCGCTCTACACGGCCGCGGAGATGCGTGCCGCCGAAGCGCGCTACGCGAACTACCCCGACTCCGTGCCCGAGCTGATGGAGCGCGCCGGCACGCAGGCGGCGCTCGTCGGCGTGAACCGCTTCCGGGGCGCGCGCCGCTGGACGATCGTGTGCGGCGGCGGCTCGAACGGCGGCGACGGGCGCGTGATGGCGCGCCACCTCGAGGCCGAGGGTCACGAGGTGCGTATCGTCGACGCGAAGGCGGGGGAGGCCGAGCTCGGCGAGCCGGACGTGATCGTGGACGCGCTCTTCGGCACCGGCTTCTCCGGCGAGCCCCGTGCAGACGCGGCCTCGCTGATTGCCCGGATCAACGCGGCCGGTGCACCGGTGCTCGCGATCGACCTGCCCTCCGGCGTGGACGCGTCGACGGGCGAGGTCGCAGGCGCAGCCGTCGAGGCCGATGCGACGGTTACGTTCCACGGCCGCAAGGTGGGGCTCGTCGTCGCGCCCGGCCGCTTCCACGCCGGCGACGTCCACGTCGCCGACATCGGGCTCGAGCCGGCGGAGACGGAGCACCGGCTCGTCGGCGCAGAGCTGCTGCGCGAGGTGCCGCGGCGCGGCGACGCGGACAACAAGTACACGGCCGGACACGTGCTCGTCGTCGGCGGCTCGCGCGGCCTCACCGGGGCGCCGTCCCTCGCCGCGATGGCCGCGATGCGGGCGGACGTCGGCTACGTGACGGTGGCCGCGCCGGAATCGACCCTGCCCGTGCTCGAACAGCGGCTGCTCGAGGCGGTGAAGCGGCCGCTGCCCGAAGAGCAAGGTGTCGTCTCGGAGGCCGCCGCCGCGGTCGTGCTCGAGCTCGCGCAGAGGGCATCCGCACTCGCGCTCGGGCCCGGGCTGGGGCGCGGCCCCGGGCCGCACGAGCTCGTCCGGCGCGTGCTCGCCGAGGTCGCGCTGCCGGTCGTCGTCGACGCCGACGCGCTGTACGAGCTCGAGCCGGCGGACTGGCCCGCGCCGCGCGTGCTGACTCCGCACGAGGGCGAGCTGGCGCGCCTGCTGGGACGGGAGTCGAAGGAGATCGCGGCGCACCGGCTGGCCTCCGTTCGGGAGGCGGCGGAGCGCTTCCGCTGCGTCGTCCTGCTCAAGGGCGCCGACTCACTGATCGCCGCACCGGGGAAAGGCGTGCTCGTCTCGGCGCTCGGCCTGCCCTCGCTCGCCACCGCGGGCACCGGCGACGTGCTCACCGGCATCGTCGCGGCGTTCCTCGCGAAGGGGATGGAGCCGCAGCTCGCGACCGCGTGCGCCGCGGCCGCGCACGAGCTCGCCGCCGTCGAGGCGCCGCAGCGCTTCGGCCTCGTCGCGAGCGACCTGATCGAAGCGCTGCCACGCGTTCTCGGGTAGATGCACCGCTCCGAGCTGACCGTCAACCTCGGCGCCCTGCGGCGCAACGTGCGCACGTTGCTGCGCGCCCTCAACGGCGCGGAGCTCTGGGCGGTCGTGAAGGCGGATGCGTACGGCCACGGCGCGGCCGACGCCGCCGGTGCGGCGCTCGGAGCCGGCGCATCCGCCCTCTGCGTCGCCACCGTTCCCGAGGCGCTCGCGCTGCGGCGTGAGTTCCCGGCCGCCCGCATCCTCGTCATGGGCCCGGCCGGCAACCGCGAGGTCGCCCAGGCGCGCGATGCGCGGCTCGAGCTGGCCGTCTCCTCCGGCGAGATTCCCGCAGGCGTCCGCGTCCATCTGAAGCTCGACACCGGCATGGGGCGCTGGGGGCTCTCCGAGCTGCCGGTGCCCCCGGTCGAAGTCGTCGGCCTGATGAGCCACCTGGCCACGGCGGACACCGACGCGGCGTACACCGAGTGGCAGATCGAACGCTTCCGCGCGGCGACTGCGCCGTACTCCCACCTGACGCGCCACATCGCGAACAGCGCGGGCGCCCTGCGCTACCCGACATCCCGCTTCGACGCGGCGCGCTGCGGGATCGCGCTCTACGGGCTCTCGCCGTTCGGCACCGATCCGTCGGAGGACGGGCTCGAGCCGGTGCTCGGGTGGACGAGCCACGTCGCGCAGGCGCGGCTGCTTCGCGCGGGCGAGAGCACGGGGTACGGCCGGCGCTATGTCGCCGAGCGGGACACCTGGATCGGAATCGTCCCCGTCGGCTATGCGGACGGGTTCCGGCGCGACCTCACGGGGACGCACGTCCGTGTCGCCGGCGAGCTGCGCCAGGTCGTCGGCACCGTCTCGATGGACGCGATCTCGGTCGAGCTCGACCGCGAGCTGCCTCCCGGCGCTCCGGTCGTCCTGATCGGGCACGGCATGCTCGCCGAGGAGCACGCGCGCGTCGCCGGTACCATCACGTACGAGCTCGTCTGCGGCATCAACAGCGACCCAACTCGTACCCGCCGTGTCGTCGTCGACGCCTGACCGATTCGCACGCACCGCCGACCGCGTCGCGGCGCGGCAGGACGCGCGCGCGGCCGAGCTCGCCGACATCGTGCGCGCCTTCGTCCTGCCGCACGGCGACGAGCGCGCGCTCGACGTCGGCACGGGGGCCGGCGCGCTCGCGCTCGCGCTCGCTCCACTCGTGCGCGAGGTCGTCGGCGTCGACCGAGTCCCCGAGCTGCTCGAGCTGGCGCGCGCGCGCGCCGCCGGCCTCGCGAACGTCAGCTTCGTCGAGGGGGACGCGACGAGCCTTCCGTTCGAGGACTTCTCGTTCGACCTGGTCGGGACGCTGCGCACGCTCCACCATGTTCCGCGCCCCGAGCTGGTCGTCGCGGAGCTCGTTCGCGTCACGCACCCCGGCGGCCGGATCCTCGTCGCCGACCAGCTCGCGCCGGTCGATCCGCTCGAGGCGCTCACTGTCGACCGCTTCGAGCGGGCCCGCGACCCAACGCATACGAGGCTGCTCCCCGAGATCGATCTCCGGCAGCTGTTCGAGGCGAACAGCCTCGTGCTCGTCCGCGACCGCCGGGACGTCGAGCGCCGGGAGCTGGACGCCTACCTCGACCTGGCCGGCTGCGAGGGCGAGGGTCGCGAGCGCGCGCTCGCGCTCGCGCCGCACGGCCCCGGAGCCTATGCTGCTGTTCTCGGCTGGTATCTGCTGGAGCGTCGGTAGCGGCGCGGGGTCGGCTCACGCTTCTTGCTTTCAACCGCTAAAACCTACGAGGTGCTTTCATCCCGGCGTGTCATCGCAGCGGTGGCGGCCGGGCTCATGCTCGTCCTGCTGCCGCTGGGTGGGGGCGCGCTCGGCGCGACGAGCAGCGGCGCCCCCGGCGACGTCGCGTTCGTGCGCAGCGGGAGCATCTACTCCGTCAACACCGGCACCGTCATCCTGAGCGGCGCGGTCGACCCGTCCTGGTCTCCCGACGGGACGATGCTCGCGTTCTCGGCCGGCGGATCGATCGAGACGTGCACCGTGAGCTCGTGCGGCTCGACGACGAGCGCTGCGCTCGACTCCGGTACCGAGCCGGTGTGGTCGCCTGACGGCAGCAAGATCGCTTACGTCAAGAGCAACCAGATCTGGACTGTGGCCTCCGGCGGCGGCACGCCTCAGCAGGTCACCACCTCCGGTACGAGCGCGGATCCGTCCTGGTCGTTCGACGGCTCGCAGCTCGTCATCACGTACAACGGCGCGATCGCCACGGTGTCGGCGAGCGGCGGGACGCCGTCCGCGGTCACGACGACGGGCATCTCCAGCTCCTCGCGGCCGGCCTGGTCCCCCGACGGGTCGAGTATCGCGTTCCAGTCGTCGTCGAGCGGCCACAGCCAGATCTACGTCGTCCCTGACGCCGGCGGCACGCCGACCCAGGTCACGGGGGCGTCGCCTTCGAGCTTCGCGACCGACGAGGAGACGGCGCCGAGCTGGTCGCCTGACAGCACGAGCATCGTCTACGCAGACAGCGCCCACGGAATCCAGGACGTCACAAAGGGCGGCACCGGCGCGTGGGGTACGCCCTCGACGCGGGACGGCAACACCGCGGACACGACGCCCGACTGGCAGACGGTCGCGCCCTTGGCCGTCGCTTCGCCGTCGATCAGCGGCGGCTTGGCGCCGCAGAGCGGTCAGGTGCTCTCCACCACGAACGGGACGTGGAACGGCGCGAACACGGGCGGCTTCAGCTACGCGTGGCAGCGCTGCGACGCGAGCGGCAACAACTGCTCAGCCATCGGCGTCGCGACCGCGTCGACGTACGCCGTCGCCTCGGCCGACGTCGGGGACACGCTGCGCTCCGTCGTCACCGCGTCGAACGCCGCCGGCTCTACGGCGTCCTCGCCCTCCTCGGCGACCGGGGTGGTCACCCTCGCCGGCTCGGTCACCCCGCCGGTAAACACGGTTTATCCCACGATCACCCTGCCGACCGGCGAGACGGCGCCCATGCTCGGCGACACGCTTTTCGCGAGTGCCGGAACGTGGTCGGGCGCGTTCCCGATGACCTTCACCTACCAGTGGACGAGGTGCGAGCCCGCCGATCCGCTGAACAGCCCGTGCTTCACGGTTCCGGGCGCGACCGCGAGCTTCTTCACGGTCCCGGCGTCGCTCTACGGCTCCCGGATCCGGGTCCGGATCACCGCGACCAACGCAGCAGGCGCGGTTTCGCAGAGCTCTGCGTCGACCGGGATCGTCGGCGCCATCGCTCCCAGCTTGTCCGTGACGCCGCCGATCGTCGGCAAGAACGTCGTCGACCAGACGCTCTCCGTCGACACCGGCACGTGGCTGGGCTCGACGCCGCTGACGTTCACGTTCGAGTGGCGCCGCTGCAACCCGCCCGGTGATCTGTCCTCGTGCACGCCGATCGCGGGCGCGACGAAGAGAACGTACGTGCCGACGACCGCCGACATCGGCTTCACGCTTCGCGTGTACATCACCGCGACGAACCCGGCCGGGTCCGCCGTCGGGATCACGAACCACATCTTCCCGGTCATCGACAGGCAGCACTTCGGGCCCTCCGTCCTCTCGCAGCCGAGCATCTCCGGGACGGTCGGGCTGGGGCTCAAGCTGACCGCGGACACGGGGTCATTCAGCGGCGACACGCCGATCGCGACGAGCCTCGCCTGGCAGCGCTGCGACGCGACAGGCAGCGACTGCCACAGCATCCGCGGCGCGACGCAGACGACGTACACCCCCACACGCGCCGACTTCGGCTCCACGCTGCGGGTGGTTGTCACGGCTACGAACGCGTACGGCACGTTCTTGGCGCCCTCGGTGGAGACCGCGCCGGTGTCGGTGCCGTGGCCGCATCTTCGGGGCAAGCGAATCGTCGGTACCGTCCAGAGCGACTACCTGGTCGGCACTCCCCAGGACGACGTCATCTACGGGGGTCGCGGCAACGACACGATCCAGGGCAACGGAGGCTACGACACGATCTACGGCGGTCCCGGCAACGACGTGATCGCCGTCACCGGTCCCGGCGGCAGCCGCGTCTACGGCGGACCGGGCTCCGACACGATCTATGCCGCAGGCGGGTTTCAGGATTTCATCGACTGCGGTCCCGGTCAGGATCGCGCCTACGTTGACTCGTTCGACACGACGAAGAACTGCGAGATCGTGACCGTGTCCGGCGCGACGAGCAGCGGCTCCGGCAGTGGCTCGGGCAGCGGCGGCTCGACGAGTCCCTAGACGGGCTAGCCCGCGGCGTCGTCCAGATGGGCGAACGCGTCGCGCAGCTGGGAGCGCTCGGTCTCGAGCTCGGTGAAGGAGCGCATCAGCCGCCGCTCTCCCTCCGGGGTCAGGCGCAGATGGGCGACACGCGCGTCCGTGTGCGACTGCTCGCGCTCGATCAGCCCGGCCTCCTCGGCGCGGCGGACGAGCTCGGTCACCGTGCTCTGGGCGAGCTGCAGCCGGTCGGAGAGCTCGGTCACCGTCGACTGCTCGCTGCCGCCGGGGGCGCCCTTGATCATCAGCAGCAGCAGCTGTCGCTGCGGCGTCAGGCCGGACTGGCGCGCGACCCGCTCGCTGCGGCGTAGGAACTGGCGCAGGGCAGCCCGGAACTCCGCGACGGCGACGACGTCGCTGACCTGGAAGCTCGCCATGGTCATCGGTTTCCGATTGTAGTGGAGTGCCGGGAACGGGCCAAGACTCGCGTAAAAAGGTTCGGGAGCAGCGCTTGCAGCGGCCCGGCCGGGGCGTAGAACCAGGGCACGGACGTCTCGCCGCGGCCCCGTTCGAGCGAGTCGAGCACGTGCTGGGCGACTCGTTCGGGGCCGACCACCAGCCGCCGTGCGGGGCGCGGCAGCCAGCTCTGGGGGAAGCCCTCCGTCTCGACGAAACCCGGCTTCACCGTGTGGACGCGGATGCCGCGTGGGCGCAGCTCCGCGGCCGCCGCCCGCGAGAAGGCAACCTGCGCGTGCTTCGATGCGCCGTAGGGGCCCGAGGGCGGGAACGCGACCACGCCGGCGACGGAGGTGATGTTCACGACGTCCGCAGGCGCTGCCGCCTCGAGCCCGGGCAGGAAGGCGCGCAGGCACCAGACGCTGCCGAGGTAGTTCGTGCGCAGGACCCCTTCGATCTCGTGCGGGTCGCTGTCGAGGAAGGTGGCGCGCGCTCCAACGCCGGCGTTGTTCACGAGCAGGTGGATGCGCGGGTGACGCTCGAGCACGCGCGCCGCGACCGCCGCCACGGCGTCGCGGTCGGAGACGTCGCAGACCTCGAACTCGGCGCCGGTCTCCTCGGCGAGGGCGCGCAGGCGGTCCTCGCGGCGGGCGAGCAGCACGCAGTGCCAGCCGAGCCCGGCGAGCCCGCGTGCGAGCTCGGCGCCGATCCCGGAGGAGGCGCCGGTGACGACGGCGATCCGCGGCTCTACTTGCGGCACGTGCTCACGATACGCCGCTCCGAGGCCGAGCGGCCCGTTCGGTCGACCGCGACCGCGACGAGAGCGTGCCGGCCGTGCCGGAGCGCGGCCGTGCCCACGGTCGTCCCCCAAAGGCCGGCCACGCCCTTGCGCACGACCGCCGCCTGCTTGCCGTCGATGCTGAAGCGGACCTCCCGCACCTGACGCGTCGAGCTGGCAGCCACCACGAGCCGCTGCTGCTTCGCGAGGCAGGCGCCGGCCGCGGGAACGAGCCAGTCGACCGCGGTGCCGGCGACGACGTGCAGCGTGGCGGAGGCCGTCCGGGTGTTCGGCATGATCGACGTCCCCACCGTCTCGATGTTCTTCGCCTCCTCGAAGTCGGAGGAGACCATGCGGATGCTCGCGGTCCCCGGCTTGAGCAGCGGCGCGGTCAGAGGGAGCGGGATCACGGCGATGCCCGTAAGCGGGTCGTACGACGCCGCGCCGACCAGGATCCGCCGGTAGCCGATGGTGACGGAGAGCGGGTCGACGCCGGACTGCGAGTCGAGCGTCTGGAGCACGATCGTCGGCCGCCCGGCCGACACGCGGGTCGTGAGCAGCTTCACCGTCGGCGGCGTGACGTCGTTCACCCAGGAGCGCAGCACGTAGCGGCCGGCGTAGCTGCGGCCGGTGAACCGGTCGCGGCCCGAGTCGACCGAGACGTAGAACGTCTGTTGGCGCGGGAACGACGCGCCGGCGGCGCCCACCGGCACCAGGTAGTCGTACGTGAGCGCGTTGACGTCGTCCGGCGTGCCGGCGAAGCCCTGCACGGTGCTCTCGTCCTCCGCGCTCAGATACCACGGGTCGATGCGCGCGCCGCTCGTCTCGACGACGACCGAGACGCCCGCGTTCGCGGCCGGCTCGTTGATCTCGGTCACGTACACCGTCTCCGCGCCGTCCTCGATCATCGGCGGCGCGTCCGGCGCGTTGCCGAACGGCGCGACGGGATAGCGGTAGGCGTCGACGCGGTCGGTGCCGGTGCGGGTGTCGCCCGACTGCGCCTTCTTGAGCGGCAGCACGTGCGCGCCGGCCAGGGCAGGACGGTCGACGAGGAAGAAGTACGGGACGCGCCGGGTGACGCCGGCCTTGCGCAGCACGACGAAGCCGTAGTCCTCGCCCTGGACGGCGCCGGCCGAGGCGCCGGCGACGACCGGCAGGTCGACCTCGCCGCCGGGCGGGACGTCGATCGTGCCGGTCACCGTGAGCGAGGCGCCGGCCGTCGTGGCCTGCGGCGCGAGCTCGACCTGCCACGTGCCGGCGCCGTCGCCGGCGTCCGTGAGCCGGACGAGCAGCGCTCGGCTCGCGGCGCCGTACAGCACGCTCAGGTCCTCGAACGAGAGCGAGACCGGGTCGGTGAACAGCTGCGGGTCGGCCGCGGCCGGCAGCGAGACGAGCCCGCCGCCCTCGAGCGTGACCGGCGCCTCCTGCGTGCGCGCGGTGTCGGCCCACGCGGGGCCGGCCGTCGACACGAGCGCCGACTTCACCTCCGCCGGCGTCCACGCGGGGTGGAGCTGGAGCAGCAGGGCGGCCGAGCCGGCGACGTGCGGCGTCGCCATCGAGGTGCCGTCGAAGACGGCGAAGCGCGACGCGTTCGTGTTCGGAAGCGTCGCGGAGAGGATCTGGCCGCCCGGCGCGGCGACGTCCGGCTTCAGGTCGTGTCCGAAGGCGGTCGGCCCGGCGGACGAGAAGCTCGTGATCACCCCGCTGCGGCCGGTCTCGATCTCGAGCGGATCGGCGCCGACGCGAATCGTCGTGCGGCCGCCGTGGGCTGCCATGTAGGCGCGGAGGTGGTCACCGTCGAGGTTCGCGATCATCCCGCCGGGCAGCGACATCCGCACCGGGATGCCGTTCGCCTCCCCCTCGCGGTTGTCGGAGAGGATGAGACCGATCGCCCCGGCGGCCTTCGCCTGGTCGGCCTTCACGACGAACGGGCAGAGGCCGCGCACGGCGAGCGCGATCGTCCCGTCGAGGGAGTGCGGCGGCAGCGTTCCCTCCGGCGAGGCGAGGTTGCCGGGCGGCCCGCAGAGGTGACGCTCGACGGGCTTGCCGTCCGTGCCCGCGATCGCGCCGACGTCGACGAGCGTCTGGTCGTGCGACCCCCAGCTCGAGGGCGCGGCCGTCGAGGCGGCGCCGATGAACGGGATGGCCTGGAGCACGTTCGACGCGTCGGGCGCCGTCACGGTGAGCGCGGGCGCGAACACGTGCGTGTTGGACACGGCGGCGACGGAGATCGCGTCCGGCGCGGTGCCCGGCGAGCCGGCGGAGCCCGTGCCGAAGTCGTCGCGGTCGTTGCCGGCCGCGATCACGGGCACGACGCCGGCGGCGGCGACGTTGTGGATCGCTTCGATCAGGGCGTCGTTCGCCGGGTCGATCTGCGGGCCGCCGCCGGAGAAGTTGATCACGTCCATGCCGTCCTTCACCGCGGCTTCGAAGGCGGCGATGATCTCGGGCGTGTTCGCCACGTGGCCGATCGGTGTCGGCACCGTGAAGACGCGGTAGTTGCCGAGCCAGGCGCGCGGCGCGACGCCGCTCAGCCCGGTCACCTTGGGATGGTCGGAGCCTGCGGGCGCGGTCGTGCCCGAGTCGCCGGCGGCGATGCCGGCGACGTGCGTGCCGTGGAACGAGGAGGCGGGGTCGACGGCGAGCCGGCCGGGAGCGCCGGAGTTCGGTCCGGGAAAGACCTTCGCCACGATCACCTTCGCGGTCGTCCACTTGCGTGCGCCCTTCGGGAAGCCGGCCGGATACGAGAAGCCGGCGGGATTGAAGAACGGGTTCGTCTGGTCGATCCCGTCGTCGACGATCGCGATCTTGACTCCCGTGCCGTCCGAGCCGGTTGTCGCGTGCAGCACGTCGGCGCCGATCACCGACGGCGAGTGGTCGAGCGCGAGCGTGTACGTGACGCTCGGGTAGACGCGCGTCACCGAGGGCTGGCGCAGAAGCGCCGGCAGCTTCGAGGCGGGGAGGGAGACGGTGAGCGCGTCGAGGATCACCTGGAAGCGGCGGCCGATCCGTGCCTGCGGGATCGCCCGGCGCAGGGCCGCCGCGACGCGCGATTGCTGCTCGTCGATCTGGCGCAGGTACGCACGGGACGCGGCGGAGCCGACGTCGAGCTTGCTTCGCGCGACAGCCGTGTACAGGCCGCGCCCGAAGCGGGCCGCAAGGGGCGGCAGCGGCAGGTCGGCGATCACGCGCACGCGCCCGGACGGGCTCGACAGGCGAATGACGCCTGCGCGGACGCGCGGCAGCGTCCGCTCGCCGAGCGTCCGCTGTACCGGCACGGGCTGCGCGGCGGCAGGCAGGGACGTGACGAGCGCCGCACAGCAGGCGAGAAGCGGGATCATGCGGCGCAACGAACCGAGGGTATCGGACGCCCGCAGTCGGCGGGATAGGATCGCGCGGATGCCAGGGCTGTTCGCAGGCAAGCGCGGGCTCGTTCTCGGGGTCGCCAACAAGCGCTCGATCGCCTGGGCGATCGCGCAGGCGCTCGCCGACGGCGGCGCCCGGCTCGCGTTCACGTACCAGGGCGAGCGGATCGAGCAGAGTGTTCGCGACCTCGCTGCGACCGTCGACACCGCGCTCGTGACGGAGTGCGACGTGCGCTCCGACGAGGACGTGGCGCGCGTCTTCGCCGAGGCCGGCGACGCGTTCGACGGCGGCCTGGACATCCTCGTCCACTCGGTTGCGTTCGCCGCCGCCGAGGATCTGGAGGGCCGCTTCACCGACACGCCGCGCGACCGCTTCTGGCTCGCGGTCGACGTCAGCGCGTACTCGCTCGTCGCGTGCGCCAGAGCCGCCGAGCCGCTGATGGAGAAGGCCGGAGGCGGCTCGATCGTGACGATGACGTATCTCGGCGGCGAGCGCGCCGTGCCGCACTACAACGTGATGGGCGTCGCAAAGGCGACGCTCGACGCGTCCGTGCGGTACCTCGCCTGGGATCTCGGCCAGAAGAACATCCGCGTGAACGCGATCTCCGCCGGCCCGGTGCGCACGCTTGCCGCGCGCTCGATCGCCGGCTTCCCGACGATGGAGGCGATCGTCGAGGAGCGCGCGCCGCTGCACCGGCACGTCTCCGCCGAGGACGTGGGCGCCGCCGCCGCCTTCCTACTGAGCGACGCCGCGAAGAACGTCACGGGCACGACGCTGTACGTCGACAGCGGCTACCACGCGATGGGCATGTAGGCCGCGCGGGCTACGCCCGCTCGGCCTACTTGGGTTGTGCTCCGCAGAGCGGGCGCCGGCCGAGCCGGCGCCCTCTTTGTGTTCGGGGCAGTTGGGCCTGCGAGCGCGGGCGGTGGCGCCTTGCGTCCCCGCCCGCGTGGATCCGGGCTCCGGCGAACGCGCCTTCGGCCGCGTTCGCCTACGCCCTCTTGTGTCCGTGGCGAGCGGAGGGCTGTCGGCTACAAGCCGCGCGCGGCCGCGAGGAGCTCGTCGAAGTCCGGCAGCGTCGAACTGGTGTATCGCCACGTGCCGCGGATGACGCCGTCCCCGTCGATCAGAAATGCCGATCGCTCCGAGACGTCCTTCATGCCTCGGTATTCGTGTGCGACCCCGAATCCGTGGGTCGCTTCGGCGTTCCAGTCCGAGAGGAGCGGGAAGTCGAGGTCGAGCACCTGCGTCCAGGCGACGTGCGTCCACGGCGAGTCGCGCGAGATCGCGTACGGCTGGACGCCGCACGCCCTGAACTCCTCGCTCCTGTCACGCAGGAGCTCGAGCTCGCTCGTTCAGGTCGAGGACCAGTCGAACAGGTAGAAGAGCAGCAGGAGCGGGCCTTCGGCGACGATCTCGTGCAGCGTCGCGCTCTCCTGCGGCGTCGTCCAGACGCGCGCCTCCGGGATCCGGTCGCCGACCGCGAGCACTTAGGCGGGCTCGGCCACGGCGGTGACCTCGGTCAGCGCGGCGATCTCGCGCACGACCTCCACGATGTCGCGGTTTGCGTTGAAGACGCGGAGCTGGCGGTCGGCGCCGTTGCCGCGGCGGAGGATCTCCGCGACGCCGGCGAGCTCCGCCTCGGAGCCGAGCTCGCGCGCGTGCGGCTCCGCCAGCTTCAGCGTGCGCCGGATCATCTGCGCGATCGGCATCCGGTTGCGGCGCCCGGTGACGAGGTCCATCACGGGCGCCTCCAGCCCGTAGCGCGCCGCGAGCCACTTGTTCTCGGTCGTGAGGATCCGGTGGAACGACGGCACCTCCTCGCCGGCGTCGAACCGCTCCGAGTAGTGCTTGACGAGCGCCTGGCAGAGAGCGGTGATCGCGACGACATCCTCGAGCTGCGTGACGGCGTCGCAGATCCGGATCTCGATCGTCCCCAGCCGCGGGTGGAGCCGGATGTCCCACCAGATGTGCGTGTAGTCCGCGATGCAGCCGGTGCGCTCGAGCTGGCCGATCACCTCTGCGTAGTCGGCGTAGTTCAGGAAGCGTGGCGGCGGCCCCGAGCGCGGGAACGCCGCGAACACCATGTGTCGTGACGAGTGGAGACCGGTCGGCTCGCCGCGCCAGAAGGGCGAGTTCGCGGAGAGGGCGACGAGCTCGGCCAGGTGCGCTATCAGCCCGTTCACGACCTGGATCGCCTTCTCCGGGCCGTCCACCGCGACGTGGACGTGCAGCCCGAAGATCAGCTCGCGCCGCGCGATGTATTGCATCTGGTCGACGAGCGCGCGGTAACGGTCCTTGGCCGTGATCCGCTGGCGCTCGAACAGCGAGAACGGATGCGTGCCCGCCGAGCCGACGCGCATCCCCCGCCCGCGCGCGGTCTCGCATACGTACGAGCGCAGGCCGCGCAGCTGCGCTGCGACGTCGGCGGGCGTGTGGCAGACCGGCGTCGCCACCTCGAGCACCGACTGCATCAGCTCGGCGTTGATCCGCGGCTCGAGCTCGTGCCCGGTGACGGCCGCGAGCACGGTGTCGATGTGCTGCACGAGGTCGAAGGTCTCGGAGTCGAGGAGCATGTACTCCTCCTCGACACCGAGCGTGTACTGGTCGCCCGCGCCGAAGGCGTGGTCGAGCACGCTGCCGCCCGCCGCGTAGCGGCTCCCCTTGCCGGTGATCGAGGGCGGGTAGATCTGCCTCATGCCGTGACGATAGACGCGGCGCGCCGCAGGAGGAAGCGTTGCGACGGGGGCCGGCCTCAAGCGGGCAGCACGGCGTCGACCTCGATCTCCACCAGCCAGCGTGGGTCGAGCAGGCCGACGACGATGCCGGTGCAGGCCGGGCGCGCCTTGCCGAACGCCTCGCCGTGCGCGCGCAGGACCTCGGGCGCGTACGCGGCGTCGGTCATCAGCAGGCGCGTGCGCACGACGTCCTCGAGACTGCCGCCGGCCTCACGCAGGGCGGCCTCGACGATCTCGAGGCAGCGGCGCGCCTGGCCGTACGGATCCGGCGGCGGGTCGGCGTCGCCGGGCATGATCGGCGCGGTGCCGGCGACGAAGACGCGGCTCCCGGCGACGACGGCGCGGCTGTAGCCGCCCCGCTCCTCCCAGGCCGAGCCCGACGAGATGACGCGGCGCTCCACCTCCCTAGTATCTCCCGTCGTGGACTCGCTGCAGACGATCGACGGCTGGGGCGCGCGCACCGCCGCCGCGGGCGTGACGCGCGCCGGCGGCGAGCTCGGCGTGCACGGCCCGCGCGACGCGGAGCTGCGCTGGGCATCTGTGACGAAGCTCCTCACCGGCTTCGCGGTGCTCGTCGCCGTCAAGGAGGGCACCGTCGACCTCGACGAGCCGGCCGGCCCGTCCGGCTCGACCCTCCGCCACCTGCTCGCCCATGCCTCGGGGTTGCCGCCGGAGGAAGGGCCGCCGCTGATGCCGCCCGGGCGGCGGCGGATCTACTCGAACGCCGGCATCGAGCGGGCGGCGGAGCTCGTCGCGGAGCGCGCGGGAATGCCGTTCGCCGACTACTTCCGGAATGCGGTCGTGCAGCCGCTCGGGCTCGCCGGCGCGCTGCACAGCTCGCCGGCCTGGGGCTACCGCGGGCCGCTCGACGACCTGCTGGCGCTCGCCCGCGAGCTGCTCGCGCCGACGCTCGTCGCGCCCGAGACCCTGGCCGAGGCGACCTCGGTGCAGTTCCCAGGCCTGGCGGGCGTGCTGCCCAGCTGGGGCCGGATGGAGCCGAACGACTGGGGGCTCGCGTTCGAGCTGCGCGACGGGAAGTCGCCGCACTGGACGGGCTCACGCAACTCGCCGCGCACGTTCGGCCACTTCGGCGCGGCGGGCACCTTCCTCTGGGTCGATCCCGACGCAGGCATCGCCTGCGGCGTGCTGACCGACCGCGAGTTCGGCGACTGGGCAAAGGACGCGTGGCCGGCCCTCAGCGACGCCGTGCTGGCAGAGGCGCAGTAATCCGGCGCTCATCGGTGCCGCAGAAGGCCGGAGGGCAAGACGGCCGCAGGCGTCTTACCCGGAGGCCGGATGCACGCGGCCGGGGACGCGAAGCGCCACCGGCCGCGCTGCGTGACCGTTCGCCCCGAGCCCGAAGAGGCCGCCGGCTTTGCCGGCGGCCGCTCTGCGGAGCACAAACCAGAACTGTTTGCCGACGACGCTAGTCGTCGGCAAACAGGGGACGGAGGAACTCGTCAAAGGTCTGACGGTCGCAGCTCGCGACGACGGCCGGCGTGATCGCCGTCACCGACGCGGTGCGCGGCATCCCCATCGTGAGCGAGACCTCGCCGAAGTAGTCGCCGGGGCGCAGCACGCGGCGGTTGCCGAGGTCGCGCTGGTTGACCGCGAGCATGCCGGCGAAGACGAGGTAGAAGCGGTCGCCGGGCTCGCCCTCGCGGACGATCACCGTGCCGGGCGCGACCTCTTCGCGCTCCATCCGCTTCGAGAGCTGCGCAAGCGTCTGCCCCGGAAGGCCGGCGAGCAGCTCGATCCGGGCGAGCTCGTGCGAGGTGGCCGAGGAGCGCGGCACCGCTACTGCTGCTCGTCGGGGGCGGCGTCGTGCATCGTTCCCTCCATGGTGACTGATTGAGCGTCCTCGAGGGCTGGAGGTTCTGCCCGCGCTGCGCGGCGCCGATCCGGCGCGAGGCCGGGCGGGCCGAGTGCGACGCGTGCGGTTTCGTCGCGTACGCGAACTCGGCTCCGACGGCGAGCGCGGTCGTCGTCGACGGCGAGGGGCGCGTGCTGCTCGCCCGGCGCGCGATCGAGCCCGACCTGGGCAAGTGGGACCTGCCCGGCGGGTTCCTCGAGGAAGGCGAGGAGCCGGTCGACGGCCTCCGGCGCGAGCTGCGCGAGGAGACGGGTCTCGAGGTCGAGCCGCTCGCCTTCCTCGGTGTCTGGGTCGACGCCTACGGGGACGGGGAGGGGGCGGTCGCCACGCTCAACCTGTACTGGGTGTCGCGGGCTGAAGGCGAGCCGCACCCTGCGGACGACGTCTCCGAGCTGCGCTGGTTCGCCCCCGCCGAGCTCCCGTCGCCCGCCGGGCTGGCCTTCCGGGTCAACGCGAAGGCGCTGGAGGCCTGGCAGAGGGCGGTGGCGCCCCCTGCCCCGAAGACCTCTTAGGACTAGCCGAGGCCGAGTTGGCGCTCGAGCATCCCCTTCGGCATGGCGCCGATGGCCGAGGCCTTCGGCTCGCCTCCGTCGAAGAGGACCATGTTCGGGATCGACTGGATCCCGTAGCGGATTGCCAGATCCTGGTTCTCGTCGATGTTGACCTTGACGAGCTTCAGGTTGCGTTCGTCGGCGATCTTCTCGAGCACGGGAGCGACGGCGTGGCACGGCCCACACCACTCCGCCCAGAAGTCGACGAGCACCGGCTCGCCGCTCTGAAGCACCTCCGTCTCGAAGGTCGCGTCGGTGACCTCTGTTGCCATTCAGCTTTCCTTTCGTTGGTTCAAGGGAGGCAACTCCCTAAGAGTAAGAACGCTCCGCTCTACACTTCGCTTCCCGATGGCCGAGCAAGTCTTCCAGCCGCTGCCGACGGTACCCGACCATCCCTCCCTCGAGGAGGAGGTCCTCGAGTGGTGGGAGCGGGAGGGGATCTTCGACCGGCTCCGCGAGCGGAACCGCGGCGGGCCCATCTTCTCGTTCATCGACGGGCCGGTCACGGCGAACAAGACGCTCGCCGTCCACACGGCCTGGGGCCGGACGCTCAAGGACGTCTTCCAGCGCTACAAGGCACTGCGGGGCTTCGACCAGCGCTACCAGAACGGGTTCGACTGCCAGGGCCTGTGGATCGAGGTCGGCGTCGAGCACGAGCTCGGCTTCAACTCGAAGCGGGAGATCGAGGAGTATGGGCTCGACAAGTTCGCCCGCAAGTGCCGCGACGCCGTGGTCTGGTCGGCAGAGGAGCTCTGGAAGGGATCGAAGCGCCTCGGCATGTGGATGGACTGGGGGAACGACTACTTCACCTTCAGCGACACGAACATCGAGTACGTCTGGCGGTTCCTGAAGACGGTCCACGAGCGGGGCTGGCTCGTCATGGGCCACCGCTCGACCGAGTGGTGCCCGCGCTGCGGGACGTCGCTCTCCCAGCACGAGCTCTCGCAGTCGGGTGTCTACCAGGAGCGGCTCGACCCGTCCCTGTTCGTCCGCCTCCCCGTCCTCGACCGCCACGGCGAGTCGCTCGTGATCTGGACGACGACGCCGTGGACGCTGCCGGCGAACGTCGCCGCGGCCGTCAAGCCGGACGCCGAGTACGGCCGGCGCGCGAGCGGCGAGTGGGTGGCCGTCGCGCTCTACCCGGACGAGGACTATGAGGAGCGGCTGCCCGGGTCGGCGCTCGTCGGCTGGCGCTACTCCGGCCCCTTCGACACGCTGCCGCCGGGCGCGGCCGTCGAGCATCGCGTGATCCCGTGGGACGAGGTGACGCTCGACCAGGGCACCGGCATCGTCCACATCGCGCCCGGCTGCGGCGGCGAGGACTTCGAGCTCTCGAAGGTGCACGACCTTCCCGTGCTGATGCCGGTCGACGAGTCGGGCCGCTTCTACGACGATTACGGCTGGCTGCACGGCCTCTCGACGGTCGAGGCGACCGACCAGATCGTCGGCAACCTCGGCGAGCGCGGCCTGCTCGTGCAGGCGACGACGTACGCACACCCGTACCCGCACTGCTGGCGCTGCGACACGCCGCTCATCTTCCGCATCGCCGACGACTGGCTCATCTCGGTCAGGGACCTGAGGCAGCAGATGCTCGACGCGAACGCCACCGTCGCCTGGACGCCGGAGTACATGGGCAAGCGCATGGACGACTGGCTGCGCAACATGGGCGACTGGAACATCTCGCGCCGCCGCTACTACGGCCTGCCGCTCCCGTTCTATCCGTGCGCCTGCGGGCATCTGAACGTGATCGGCTCGCGGGCCGAGCTCGAGGAGCGGGCGCTCGGCGGGCTCGACCAGCTCGAGGAGCTGCGGCGGCCGTGGATCGACCGCGTGCCGATCGGCTGCGAGGCGTGCGGCGAGCCGGTGGAGCGCGTGCTGGAGGTCGGCGACGTCTGGCTCGACGCGGGCATCGTCCCCTTCTCGACGCTCGGCTGGCAGAACCCGGAGTGGGTGCCGCAGGGCTACGCGACCGGCGCCGCGCGCGGGCTCACGACGGCCGACCTCCCGGATCACGCGTACTGGGAGCAGTGGTTCCCGGCCGACTGGGTCTCGGAGATGCGCGAGCAGATCCGGCTCTGGTTCTACTCGCAGCTCTTCATGTCCGTCGTCCTCACGGGGCGCGCCCCGTTCCGGCAGGTGCTCGGCTACGAGAAGATGCTCGACGAGACGGGCCGCGAGATGCACGGCTCGTGGGGGAACATGATCGAGGCCGAGGACGCCTTCGCACGCATGGGCGCCGACGTGATGCGCTGGCAGTACTGCGCGCAGCTGCCGAGCCAGAACCTCCTGTTCGGATTCCACGCCGCCGACCAGATCAAGGGCAAGCTCCTGCGGCTCTGGAACTCGGTCACGTTCTTCGTCTCGTACGCGAACATCGTGTCGTTCCGCCCGTCGTGGACGGAGCTCGAGCCGGGCGGCGAGCTGCGGCCGCTCGACCGCTGGCTCGTCGAGCGGACACACGCGTTCGTCAAGGACGCGGAGGCGTCGTACGAGGCGTTCCTCGCGAACGACGTGATCCGTCACTTCGAGGCGTACCTCGACGATCTCTCGAACTGGTACATCCGCCGCTCGCGCCGGCGCTTCTGGAACGGCGAGCCGGAGGCGCTCGAGACGCTCTGGTACGCGCTCGTGCAGGCGCTCCGCGTCGTCGCGCCGCTGATGCCGTTCCTGACCGAGCATCTCTGGCGGAACCTCGTCGCAGGTGCGTGCGCGGACGCGCCCGCATCCGTGTTCCTCGCGCCGTGGCCGGAGGTGGCCGACCCCGACCGCGCGCTGCTCGCTGAGATCGCCGGCGTCCGGGCTGTCGTCGAGCTGGCGCGGAGCGCCCGCGGCGAGGCCGGGATCAAGAACCGGCAGCCGTTGCGGAAGCTCGTCATCGAAGGCGCGCCCGGGGTGGAGTCGCACGCGGACGAGATCGCCGACGAGCTGAACGTGAAAGAGGTCGAGTTCGGCCCCGTCGAGTCGGAGCTGCGTGTGAAGCCGAATCTGCCGGTGCTCGGGCCGAAGCTCGGAAAGGAGCTCGGCGCGGTGCGCGCCGCGCTGGCGGCCGGAGAGTTCGAGGAGCTCCCCGGCGGGCGGTTCCGCGCTGCGGGCCGCGAGCTCGAGCCGGACGAGGTGCTCGTGGAGCGGACGGGACGCGAGGGCTGGGCGGTGGCGTCGGCGGACGGCGTCGCGGTCGCGCTCGAGAAGCGGCTCGACGACGAGCTGCGGCTCGAGGCGGACGCGCTCGACCTGATCCGGACGGTGAACGTGATGCGCAAGGACGCGGGGCTGGAGCTGACCGACAGGATCGTCCTGACCGTGCCCGAGTCGCTGGCCGCGGTCGTCGACCAGTTCGGCGACCGGGTCAAGTCGGAGGTGCTCGCGGTCGAGCTCCGCGCCGGCCGCGCCGGCGACATCTCGATCGAGAAGGCCTAGAAGAGTCCGGCCGGCCGCGGCGCTACGCAGCCGAGCGCGCCGCCCGGCGCAGCTCGACCGGCAGACGGAACACGACGTCCTCGTACACGGAGCGAAACTCGACGATGTCGCCGACGCCGCGCGCGCTGAACCAGTCGCACACGCCGCGCACGAGCTGCTCCGGCGCCGACGCACCCGATGTCACCCCGACGACGCTCACACCGTCGAGCCACGCCTCGTCGATCTCCGTCGCATCGTCGACGAGATGCGCGGCCACTCCGGCCGTGCGCGCCACGTCGACGAGTCGCTGCGAGTTCGACGAGTTGCGCGAACCGATCACGAGCAGCAGGTCGACCTCGGCGAGCAGCTCCTTCACCGCCCACTGCCGGTTGGAGGTCGCATAGCAGATGTCTTCCTTCGCCGGCCCTTCGATGCCGGGAAAGCGAAGGCGGAGCACGTCGACGATCTCGCGTGTCTCGTCGACCGAGAGCGTCGTCTGCGTGATGTACGCGAGCCGCGCGCCGGGCGGGAAGGAGATGCGCTCCGCGTCCTCGACCGACTCCACGAGCACGATCGCGTCGGGAGCCTCGCCGGTCGTTCCATCGACTTCCTCGTGCCCGGCGTGCCCGATCAGCACGATCGTGCGGCCGCGCGCCGCGAACCGCCGCGCCTGCGTGTGCACCTTGGTCACGAGCGGGCACGTCGCATCGATGGTCCTCAGCCGGCGCGC
>JBEKEH010000052.1:0-20595 GCA_050013935.1 Gaiellaceae bacterium
TTGGGGCTGCCGGGTAACTGGTCCCGGAAGTGCCGGTGGTGGCGCCTGCGGCGTCCCCACCGGCGTGGATCCGGCCTCCGCGGAACCCCGCTGCGCCCGGCTTACGCGTCGGCCCTGGGGTCGACATCGGGCGCGCGCTTCCTGCTCAGGGTCCGGGCCGGGCTGAGATCCGCGGCTTTCCGGCGCGCACGACCTCGAGCACGTCCCACATGCGCGCCTCCTCGTGGCCGGGGACGAGGCACGCGAGCCGGAACGCGCCGAGCTTCGTCGCCATGAACGAGAAGGTCGCCGAGCTCCCGTGTGACAGGCCCAGGGTCGGCTGCAGCGTCGACGCACCCTTGAAGGCGAGCTTCGCCGTCATCGGCCCCTGCACGACCGCGCACGAGTGCCGCAACGCGCCTCGGTTCGTGCACGTGACGCGCACGCGCCAGCGCAGCGGCACGGTAAGCGTGAGCTCGCCGCGCCCGTAGCCGTCGAAGTTGAAGCCGTTGTTGGACGAGTCGTAGCCCGCGATCAGCGTCACCGACACGACGCGGTGCCGTGCATCGACCTGCAGGAACCGGCGCGGATCCGGCTTCGAGACGGCCGCGACGGTGGCGAGCGCGACGGCGAGCACGTGGGCATGATCCCACGCCGGCGCAGCACAGAGGGCCCCGATTGCTCGGGGCCCTCCACGGCCCGTCGGCGTGGCCGTCTAAAGCACGCCGGCGAGTTCTTGTGTGCCGGTCCGGCGCTGGCCGATCGGCACGTAGTCCCGCTCGCCCGCGCCGATGTAGATCTGGCGCGGCCGCGCGATCTTCTGCTCCGGGTCGACAATCCCTTCGAGCCACTGCGCGAGCCAGCCGGCCGTGCGCGGGATGGCGAACAACACCGGGAACATCGCCGTCGGCAGCCCGAGAGCCTGGTAGATCAGCCCCGAGTAGAAGTCGACGTTCGGATAGAGCTTGCGCGAGACGAAATACTCGTCCTCGAGCGCGATCTTCTCGAGCTCGAGTGCGATGTCGAGCAGCGGGTTGCGTCCCGTCACCTCGAACACCGCGTCGGCGGTCTGCTTGATGATCTTCGCCCGCGGGTCGTAGTTCTTGTAGACCCTGTGGCCGAAGCCCATCAGCCGTCCTTCTCCCCCCTTCACCCGCTCGACGAAGTCGGGCACGTTCTTGACGTCGCCGATCAGGGCGAGCATCCGCAGCACGGCCTCGTTCGCGCCTCCGTGCAACGGCCCGAAGAGCGCCGCCGCGGCGCCGGCCATGGCGCTGTACGGGTCGACCCTGCTCGAGCCGATTGCCCGCATCGCGTTCGCGGAGCAGTTCTGCTCGTGGTCGGCGTGGAGGATGAAGAGCACCTCGAGGGCGCGGACGAGCGCAGGCTCGGGCCGGTACTTCGGCTCGGCGATCTTGAACATCATCGAGAGGAAGTTCTCTGCGAAGCCGAGTTCGTTGTCGGGATAGACGTACGGCAGGCCCTTGCTGTGCCGGTATGACCAGGCCGCGATCGTGGGTACCTTGGCGATCAGGCGGATCACCTGAGCGAGCCGGATGTCCGGGTCGTCGACCTTCGCCGCCTCCGGGTAGAGCGTGCCGAGGGCGCCGACGACGCTCACGAACATCCCCATCGGGTGCGCGTCGTAGCGGAAGCCCTCCATGAGGCGCTTGAGGTTCTCGTGCAGGAACGTGTGGTAGGTGATGTCGTGCTCGAACCGCATTGCCGCGTCCTCGGACGGCAGCTCGCCGAAGAGGAGGAGATAGGCGGTCTCGAGATACGTGCTCTCGACGGCCAGCTGCTCGATCGGGATGCCCCGGTAGCGGAGGATCCCCGCGTCGCCGTCGATGAAGGTGATCGCGCTCCTGGCCGAAGCGGTGTTGAGGAAGGCCGGGTCGTAGCTCATGAGCCCGAAGTCGGCCTCGTCGACCTTCAGCTGGCGCAGATCGTTGGCGCGGATCGCCCCGTCCTCGATAGGCACTTCGACGGTGCGGCCGGTGCGGTTGTCGGTGATGGTCAGCGTGTCGGGCATTGAGCCGGACCTCCTTGGAAGCACGGGAATCACCGCAGCCTGCCCTCAACGCACCGCGACTGCATCCGGCTGCGGCGCGATTCCGGTTACGGGGAAGTACGGAACGCGACGGTGATCTAGAAGGGCCGCCCTAGCGGCTCACGGAGACCGGCGGCGTCACCGGCGGCATCGCCGGGGCGGGCTCGACGAGGCGAGGCGGCGGCGCGTACGCCGACACCGTCGGTACGGCCGCTGCCGGCGGCGCGGGCTGCGGGACGGGCGGCGGCGCCACGGGCGGCGGCGCCGGCTGCACCGGCGGGACCGTCAGAGGCGGGGCCGGCGACGAGGCGGCGGGAACCGGGGCCGGAGGCGGCACGAAGACCTGAGGCGCCACGGGCGGCGCCACGGGCGGCGCGACCGGCGGCGCGACCGGCGGCGCAACGGGGGGCGCAAAAACCTGCGGCGCAACGGGGGGCGCAAGAACCTGCGCCGCGACGGGCGGCGCAAAAACCTGCGGGGCGACGGGCGGCGCGGCTTCGACCGGCGCGGGCTGCACGGGCACGGGCTGCACCGGCGCGGGCTGCACCGGCGCGGGCTGCGGCTCGGGCAGCTGCGCAGCGACCGCGGCGACCGCGGCGGCGGGCCGCATGATCGTGCGCTCGACCTGGAGCTGGTGCAGGGTCAGCTGAGCCTGGAGCCGGAAGCCGTAGGCCAGGCGCCCGCCGAGGCGGTAGCCGAAGAAGCCGAGAGCGGCGGCGCCGAGCAGCACGGTGGCGTAGCCGAGGCGGCTCGGGATCAGCGGCTGGGAGGTGACGTGGAGGACACCGCCGGCGGCCGCGCCAACTCCAGCGCCGATCAGGGCGCCCACGATCGTGAACGTGGTGACGCGGGCGGCGGCCTTGCGGTAGAGGTGGTCCGCGTATTGCTCGATGATGGAGGCGTCGATGTCCGTCATGCTCCACGTCTTTCATCGGCGGCGCAGGCCAAGGTCTTGAGCACGAACTGCACGAACTCGCTCCGGCGGGAAAGATCGCTCTCCGGCCTTCCCGGCGGCGGCCGGCCACGACCTCCTGAGACACTTTGGCGATGAGCGACTACACGATCGTGAACCTCAAGGAGGTGGAGGACTCGGCGCCGGCGTACGACCTCGTGCCCACCCTCGAGGCGCGGCCTTCGAGGCGGGGCCGGACGGCCCCGAGCTCCTCGCGTACGGCGCCCCGACCGCCGAGCAGAGCGACGCCGAGATCGTCCACGGCTGGTGGACCGGAGCCAAGAGCTCGAACCAGCGCTCTTAATCGAGCCTTCACGAGGTTCTCACCTGGCTCCTAAGCGGCGGCGCTTTCATGGAGGGTGCCCAGAGACGACAGGAGTCCAAAACGTGAACAGACGCACATTCCTCATCCGCCGGGTCGCACCCGTGGTGGCGGCGCTCGCCGTCGGCGGCGGCGCGGGCGCGGCCGTCTACGCAGGCATGAACGGAGGCTCGAACTCGCCCACGACGACAGCGACCGCGAGCGTGCCGGCGCAGCCGGCGTCCGTCACGCAGACCGTTTCCAGCCTGACGCAGCTCTACAAGGACGCCACACCCGGCGTCGTCGACGTCACGGTCTCCGGCGCGAGCCCGAACAGCTTCGGCTTCGGCGGCCAGCAGCAGACCGAGGCCGAAGGCTCGGGCTTCGTCTACGACAGCAAGGGGGACATCGTCACGAACGAGCACGTCGTCGACGGCGCCAACTCGATCACGGTCCGCTTCTGGAACGGCAAGACCGCCAAAGCGACCCTGGTGGGCGCGGACAAGTCGAGCGACACCGCCGTGATCAAGGTCAACGTCGACTCGTCGCAACTCCATCCGCTGAGCCTCGGCGACTCGTCGACGGTGGCGCCGGGCCAGGCCGTCGCCGCGATCGGCAGCCCGTTCGGCCTGCCCGAGACGATGACCTCCGGCATCGTGAGCGCGATCAACCGCACGATCACCGCGCCCAACAACTACTCGATCGCCGGCGCGATCCAGACCGACGCGCCGATCAACCACGGCAACTCCGGCGGTCCGCTGCTCGACGCGAGTGGCAAGGTCATCGGCATCAATGCGCAGATCGAGAGCGACTCCGGCGGCAACGAGGGCGTCGGCTTCGCCCTCCCGATCAACGCGGTCAAGAACGCCGCCGACACCCTCATCGCGGGCGGCACGGTGCAGCACGCCTACCTCGGCATCAGCGTCGGCGATACGACGAGCGGTAGCGGCGCCCAGGTCGAGTCGGTCAAGTCCGGCTCGCCCGCCGACACCGCTGGCCTCCAGGCGGGCGACGTGATCACCGCGGTCGGCAGCACGTCGGTCACGAGCGCGGACGACCTGACGGCGGCGATCTCCTCCCGTTCCCCGGGAGACAAGGTCACGCTGACGATCACCCGCAACGGTGCGACGAAGTCGATCGACGTCACGCTCGGGACTCGCCCCGCGTAGCTCCCCTCCGGCGACATGATGAGCCGCCGCCGCGCTCCCCGGCGGCGGCGGCTCGCCGGTTCAGCAGCGAAACGGCGGCAGGTCCTCGGGGGCCGTGCCGAGCGCGGGGGGTGGGGCTGCGTCAGCGCCGCGAGGCGCAGATGCACGAGCGCCGGTGGCAGCGTCGGCACTCTTGCGGGCGGCGCTCGAGCCTACGCTTGCCGAACCCGACCCAGACCATGAGCCAGCCGGCCAGGACGGTGGGGAGAAGCGCCGTGTAGATCTGCGCGGTGCCCATGCGCTCAGGATGCGATTGGCCGGCCCGGCCGACCTCGGCGCCGACGCGGATACAGCGTGTGGGCGACTACCGATCTCTACCATCGGCTTTGTGGAGGCCGCCGCCGCCGAGATCGCGCCGCGCGCGGCCCGCTTTGCCCTGCTCGCCACCATCCTCGGCTCGTCGATGGTGTTCATCGACTCCACGGTTGTCAACGTCGCCCTTCCGTCGATCCAGCGCGACCTCGGCGGCGCGTTGCTGACCCCGGCGTCGCTGGCGGTGATCACGTCCACCTTCGCCGGACACGAGCGCGGCGCCACGATCGGGACGTGGACGGCGTGGAGCGGCATCTCCACCGTGATCGGGCCTCTGCTCGGCGGCTGGCTGATCGGGATCTCGAGCCGTCGTCACTGACCATTCAAGGAGAAGTGCTGGTAGTCCGGCGAGCCGGCCCAGCGTCCTCCCCACGACCAGCCGGCGAGCGCGAAGGCCTGCACGAGCGGCCCGCCGTTCACGGCCATGCCGAGCCGGACGTTCGTGCGGTCGAGGTACCGCTTGCCCGCCTTCGGCAGCACAGCGCCTCCGACGAAGTACGGGTTCTCGACCGGATTGACGTCGATCGCCTCGCCGTACGCGTGCACCGACCACTTCTTCGGCCCCGGCGCGACTGCGTAGCGGCAGTTGAACCCGGACGTGTTGTCGGCGGCCATCGAGCGGTCGTCGCTGCCGCCGTAGACGGAGATCGGCCGCACGCGCCGGACCGGGAACCGTTCGCCGTAGAGCTTCGCGAAGACACGGGTGACGTCGCTCGTGACGGACGCGTTGACGACGAGTGCGCCGAGATGCGGCTTGCCGTCGAAGCCGAAGTAGCGGAGACGGACCAGCCTGAGCTGCGCCGGCGCCACGGGGCAGCCTCGATGCCAGGAAGCGCCCAGGTCGGCGGCGGTCACGCGCTCGACCCGGGCCAGGAACGGCGGCGGTGCCGCCGGAAGCGCAACCATTACGGGCATGAGGGTACTGGCGATCCTGCTCACCGTGGCCGCCCACGCGCACGCGTCGCCGTGCAGCGGGCTCGCCAACGAGCTCGCCTCGACGCAGGGCGCCGCGCAGCTCGTCACCGTCGAGGCGTCCGGCTACCGGACTACGGTCGCCTCGCTCGTGCTCTGGGAGCGCAAGGGCGGCTGCTGGCGCCGGGTCGCAGGGCCGTGGACGGCGCGGCTCGGCCGCAACGGGCTCTCCGACCACAAGCGCGAGGGCGACGGCGCAACGCCCACCGGGGCGTACCCGATCGGTGCCACGGTCTACGGGATCGCGTCCGACCCCGGCGTGCACACCGCCTACCACCGGCTCGTCTGCGGCGACTGGTGGGACGAGGATCCAGGCTCGCCGGCGTACAACAGCTTCCGGCACGTGCCGTGCGGCGTGCGGCCGCCGTTCGGCGGCGGCAGCGAGGCGCTCTGGCAGGCGACGGTCGCCTACCGGCAGCTCGCGGTGATCGAGTACAACGTCCATCCGGTCGTCCCTGGCCGCGGCTCGGCGATCTTCCTGCACGACGACGTCGGCGGCCCGACGAACGGCTGCATCAGCCTGCCGCCGGCGGAGCTGCTGACGCTCCTGCGCCGACTGCAGCCGGCGGCGCAGCCGCTGATCGTGATCGGCACGGTTGCCGAGATCCGCCGCTTCTGATTATTATCCTAGGCAATGCCTATGCGAACGCTCACGCGCGTGGGCCTGCTGCGCTCGGGCGCAGCCGCGGCGCTGGCCGCCTCCGGTGCGGGACTCCTCGCCCGCGGCGCATTCGCCGACGTCCCGCCCGATGCCGATCTCGCCTATGCCCGCCTGCTCGTCGCCGCCGATCTCCTCGCCGCCGACTTCTACGCGCAGGCGCTCGCGGTGAAGCAATTCGGACCGTCGGCCACGAAAGCGCTGCGACACGCGGCGTTCAACGAGCAGGAGCACTACACGGCCGTCGCCGGCGTGCTCACGGCGGCCGGCCAGACGCCCGCGACCGCGGACGACATCGACTTCTCGTACCCGGCCAACGCGTTCGTCGACAGGGGATCGATCGCGAATCTCGGCGTTGCGATCGAGCAGCTTCAGCTCGGCGCCTACCTCGGCGCCGCCGACGCCGTACAGACGGAGCCGCTGCGCGGCATCGCCTCGCGGGTCGCGGCGAACGAGGCGCAGCACGTGTGCCTGTTCACCGGCCTGCTCGAAGACCGCATGCTCGGCGTGTCGCTGCCGCTGCCGCTCGACATCGGCGAGGCATCGAGCGCGCTCGGCGCCTACACGAGCTAAGGAGGCACGATTTTGGCCAAGTCGATCTACACCGCCACCGAGGCCGCGCAGGCGCTGGGCATCAGCGTCGACACGCTGCGCCGCTGGGACCGGGAGGGCCGGATCAAGACGACGCGCGACAAGAGCAACCGGCGCATTGTCACGGCGCGCGAGATCGCGCGCGTCCGCGGGGACGACTCGCAGCACCTGAGCGCGCGCAACCGTTTCCGCGGCACCGTGCGCGAGGTGAAGTTCGACGGGCTGCTCGCGCAGGTCGAGATGACGATCACGGAGCCCGCGCGCCTCGTCGCGATCATCACCCGCGACGCCGCCGAGGAACTCGGCCTCAAGGCGGGGCAGGCGGCGACCGCGGTCGTGAAGTCGACATCGATCATGGTGGAGCACTGATGCGTACCGCTGCCCTGCTCGCCGTCTGCGCGCTCGCGCTCGCCACCGCAGCGACCGCCGCGGCGCGCACCCGCGCAACGATCACCGTCTACGCCGCTGCGTCGCTGACGGACGTGTTCCCGCGGATCGACCCGACGCCGAAGTACTCGTTCGCCGGCTCGAACACGCTCGCCGCGCAGATCCAGCTCGGCGCGCCCGCGGACGTGTTCGCCTCCGCGAACACGACTCTCCCACAGCAGCTCTTCCAGAAGGGGTTGTGCTCGCAGCCCGTCGTCTTCACGCGGAACACGCTCGTCCTGATCGTGCCGAAGTCGAACCCGGCGGGTATTCACAGCGTCTACGACCTGGCGAAGGCCGGGCTGAAGCTCGACGTCGCCGCGCCGGCGGTGCCGGTCGGCTCGTACACCCGGCAGATCCTCAAGAACATGGCGCTGACGAGCGTGCTGAACAACGTCGTCAGCAACGAGACCGACGTACGCGAGGTGCTCGCGAAAGTGGCGCTCGGCGAGGCCGACGCCGGCTTCGTCTACTCGACCGACGCGAAAACGGTCCCGGGGCAGGTGACCGTCCTCACGATGCCCGCCTGGGCGCAGCCGAAGGTGCAGTACGGGATCTGCGTGGTGAAGAACAGCGCGAACGCGTCGGCGGCGCAGGCGTTCGTCAACGAGGTCATGAGCAAGGCGGGGCAGGCGAAGCTGCTCGCGGCCGGCTTCCTGCCCCGCGTGAAGCCGAAGACGACGAAGTGATCCGCCGGGCGCTCGCCGCGGCCGTTGTCTTCGCAGCGTCGTTCACCGCGCTCGCGTTCCTCGCGCTGCCGATCGTCGCGATCTTCGCGCACGTCTCGCCCGGCCGGCTGGCGGCTCAACTCTCGAATCCCGTCGTCACCGACGCGCTCGTGGTCAGCCTCAAGACGACGCTCATCGCCCAGGCGTTGATCCTCGTGCTCGGGACGCCGACGGCGTACGTGCTCGCGAGCCGACGCTTCCACGGCCGGTCCGCGCTCGTCACGCTCGTCGAGCTGCCGCTCGTGCTGCCGCCCGCGGTCGCCGGGATCGGCCTGCTCGCCGCCTTCGGGCGCGCCGGCCTTCTGCATACGAGCCTCCCGTTCACGCAGGCCGCGGTGACGCTGGCGGTCGCCTTCGTCGCCAGCCCGCTGTACATGCGCCAGGCGATCGCCGCCTTCGAGGCGATCGACCCGAACCTCGTCGCCGCCTCGCGTACGCTCGGCGCCGGCCCGGTGAAGACGTTCTTCCGGGTCGTGCTCCCGCTCGCCCGCGGCGGCCTCGCTGCCGGTGAGGCGCTCGCGTTCGCGCGCGGCCTCGGCGAGTTCGGCGCGACGATCATGTTCGCCGGCAGCCTGCGCGGGGTGACGCAGACGCTGCCGCTCGCGGTCTATGCCGAGTTCGACGTGAACTTCACGATCGCGCTCGCGGTCAGCGCCCTGCTCGTGCTCATCAGCGCGGCTCTCCTCTTGACGATCAAGCTCGTTTTGCAATGGCAGCCCTCTCGGCGGACTTCTCCCTCCCGCTTCGCGCTTTCGATCTCGAGCTGAGCCTCGAGGTCGAGCGCACGGTCGCGCTCGTCGGGCCGTCCGGCGCGGGCAAGACGTCGACGCTGCGCGTCGTCGCCGGGCTCGCCCGCCCGCGCTCGGGCCGGATCGCGCTCGGCGAGGAGGTCTGGCTCGACAGGGACCGCGGCGTCGACCGGCGCCCCGAGGAACGCCGCGTCGGCCTCGTCTTTCAGGAGTACGCGCTCTTCACGCACATGACCGTGCGCGCGAACGTCGCGTACGCGGCTCGCGGCCGCGTCGACGAGCTGCTCGAGCGCTTCCACGTCTCGCACCTCGCCGACGCGCACCCGGCGGAGCTCTCCGGCGGCGAGAAGCAGCGCGTCGCCATCGCCCGCGCGCTCGCGCGCGACCCCGCCGTGCTGCTGCTCGACGAGCCGCTCGCCGCGCTCGACGCGCACACGAAGGCGGAGGTGCGGAGCGAGCTGAGCGAGCTGCTGCGCGACCTCGGCCTCCCCACGCTGCTCGTCACGCACGACTACGAGGACGCAGCGGCGCTCGCGGACGAGGTCGGCGTCATCGTCGACGGGAAGGTGCGCCAGCTCGCGTCGCCGGCCGAGCTCGTCGCGCGGCCGCGCGACGCGTTCGTCGCCTCGTTCACGGGCGCGAACCTGCTGCACGGGACGGCGCGCCGCGCCGGCGACGGCCTTACCGAGGTGCGGCTCGGCAGCGGCGAGCAGCTCTTCTCCACCGACGACGGTGAGGGCGAGGTCGGGGTCGTCGTCTATCCGTGGGAGGTCTCGGTGGCCCGGGCGCACGCCACCGACTCGGCGCTGAACGTCGTCCGCGGCGAGGTCGGCTCGCTCTTCGAGGTCGGCAACCGCGTACGCGTCCGCATCGGCCCCCTCACGGCGGAGGTGACAGCCGCGTCCGCCGGCCGGCTCGAGCTCGCGCGCGGCGGCGTCGCCTACGCGACGTTCAAGGCGACCGGCACCCGGCTCGTCGCACTCTGACCCTCGCGATACGGGGAATCACCGATTTCCACGCCCCGAGTCGCTTTTAAAACTGTAGTGACACGAAGCGGCCGCGACGCGGCCTGAGCGAGGGGGGCCGATGAGGATCGCCGAGGACGTCACCCAGCTGGTCGGGAACACGCCGCTCGTCCGTCTGCGCCGCATCTCGCGCGAGTCCGGTGCGGACGTCGTCGCGAAGCTCGAGTTCTACAACCCGGCGCACAGCGTGAAGGACCGGATCGGCGTGGCGATGATCGAGGCGGCCGAGCGGGCCGGAAAGATCGGCCCCGACACGATCGTGCTCGAGCCGACGAGCGGCAACACCGGGATCGCGCTCGCGTTCGTGTGCGCCGCGCGCGGCTACCGCTGCACGCTCACGATGCCCGAGACGATGAGCAAAGAGCGGCGGCAGCTGCTGCGCGCGTACGGCGCCGAGCTCGTGCTCACGCCCGGCGCCGAGGGGATGCCGGGCGCCATCCGCAAGGCCGAGGAGCTGGCGGCCTCCGACCCCCGCTACTTCATCCCGCAGCAGTTCGAGAATCCGGCGAACCCCGAGGTGCACCGGCGGACGACGGCCGAGGAGATCTGGCGCGACACCGACGGGCGCGTCGACGTGCTCGTCTCCGGCGTCGGCACGGGCGGCACGATCACCGGCGTCGGCGAGGTGCTGAAGGAGCGCAGGCCGGACGTCCGCATCGTCGCGGTCGAGCCCGACGCTTCACCCGTCCTCTCGGGTGGCGAGAAGGGGCCGCATCCGATCCAGGGGATCGGCGCCGGCTTCGTCCCCGGCGTGCTCAACACGAAGATCTACGACGAGATCGTCCGGGTGCGCGACGAGGACGCGCTCGAGACCGCCCGGCGGCTCCCCCGCGAGGAGGGCCTGCTCGTCGGGATCTCGTCCGGTGCCGCCGTCTGGGCCGCCGAGCAGGTGGCGCACCGAGCGGAGAGCGCCGGCAAGCTGATCGTCGTCGTCATCCCGTCGTTCGGAGAGCGCTATTTGAGCACCCCGCTGTTCGCGGACCTCGCCGAGGACTGAGAGGCGGGGAATGCTCGACAGCATGCGTCAGGACGTCCGGGCCGCGCTCGAGCGCGATCCCGCCGCCCGCACGCGGCTCGAGGTCGTCCTCTGCTATCCGGGCGTCTGGGCGATCTGGGGATACCGGATCGCCCACGCACTCTGGCGCGTGCGGCTCAAGCTCGCGGCCCGCTGCGTCTCCCAGCTCGCCCGGATCGTCACCGGCGTCGACATCCACCCGGCCGCACGCATCGGGCCCGGCCTGTTCATCGACCACGCCACCGGCGTTGTGATCGGAGCAACGGCGGAGATCGGTACCGACGTCACGCTCTACCACGGCGTCACGCTCGGCGGCACGAGCCTCGCGCCGGGCAAGCGCCATCCGACTGTCGGCGACGGCGTCGTCGTCGGCGCCGGCGCCAAGGTGCTCGGCCCGATCACCATCGGCGACCGAAGCCGCATCGGCGCCAACGCCGTCGTCGTCAAGCCCGTCCCGCCCGACTCGGTCGTCGTCGGCGTCCCGGGCGAGATCGTCGAGCGGCGGGACCGGCACGTCGCGTCCGACCTCGACCACGGGGAGCTTCCGGACGTCCTCGGCGAAACGCTGATCTCGCTGCTCAACCGCGTCGCCGAGCTCGAGCGGGCCACCGGCCTCTCCCGGCCCACGCCGTACACGCCCGACCACGGGCTCTGGCGCGAGCAGCCGGACTACATGATCTGAGCGGCGCGCGCAGCCCGCGTCAGCGGCGGAACAGCTACGCGCGGCGCTCGGGGAAGCGCGGCAGGCCGTCGTCCGGGATCGGCTCCCACGGCGCAGCGTAGGCGACGAACTGCCGCCACGAGGGGCGCACTCCGGGATCGCGGTCGAAGGTGCCGAGCCGGATCGCGATCACGTCCGGGTTCTCCGGGTGGCGGCTCCAGAGCGCACCGCCGCACGCGCGGCAGAACACCTTCACGAAGCCTTCGGACGGCCGGTAGTCCGTGATCAGCTCCTCGCCCGAGACGACGCGCAGCGAGCCGGGCACGATGCCGCCGGAGACCGACGCGGCGCTTCCCGTCCGCCGCTGGCAGCGCGTGCAGTGGCAGTAGCCGGCGTCGCGAAGCGGCTCCGTCACCTCGAAGCGCACGCCGCCGCAGAGGCAGCCGCCGGTGAGCGGGAGCTCAGGCACGTCCGGCCAGCATAATCCGGGCGTGCGCACGACCGCGAAGGCCGATTACGCCGTCCGCGCCGCCGTCGAGCTGGCCGCGGGCGACGCCGGCCCGCGGACGGCGGAGGAGATCGCCCTGGCGGCTGCGATCCCGATCAACTTCCTCGAGAACATCCTTTCCGAGCTGAAGCGCGCCGGCATCGTCCAGAGCCGGCGTGGCGCCGCCGGCGGCTACCTGCTCGCGCGGCCCGCGGACGAGATCGCGCTCGCAGACGTGATCCGCGCCGTCGAAGGGCCGCTCGCGAACGTGCGCGGCGTCTCGCCGGACGCACTCGAGTACGAGGGATCCGCCGCACGGCTGCGCGACGTGTGGGTCGCGGTGCGCGCCAGCGTTCGCGCGGTGCTCGAGCGCGTCACGGTCGCGGACGTCGCCCGCGGCGAGCTGCCGCCGCACGTCATGGAGCTCACCCAGCCGGCGGATGCGTGGGTTCGGCGTTGACGGCGGCGACCAGGTCGCGACGTCGTCGCGACCTGGTCGCGGAGGTTCAGGCGAAGCTCTTTGCCCGCCTCGTGCGGACGTAGACGATGTCCCCGCGCGCCAGCTCGAGCTCGTCGCACTCGTCACGCGTCAGCTGCGCGTGCATCCGCTCGCCGTCGTCGCGCACGAGGTCGACCCTCGTCTCGAAGCCCAGCCGCACGATGCGCTCGACCTGCGCTTCATGCGTCGAGCCGTTCGGCTCGAGGCGCAGCTCGACGTCGTGCGGCCGCACCCACGTGTCGCCGATCCGGTTCACCGGCCCGACGAAGCTCATCACGAACGCGTTCGCCGGCTCGTCGTAGAGTTGCCGCGGCGGCGCTATCTGCTCGACGCGGCCCTTGTTCATGACCACGATGCTGTCGGCGAGCTCGAGCGCCTCCTCCTGGTCGTGCGTGACGAAGATCGTCGTCACGTGCATCTCGTCGTGGAGGCGGAGCAGCCATTCGCGCAGCTCCTTGCGCACACGCGCGTCGAGCGCGCCGAACGGCTCGTCGAGCAGAAGCACCTCCGGCTCGGGCGCGAGCGCGCGGGCGAGCGCCATGCGCTGCCGCTGGCCGCCGGACAGCTGCGCCGGGTAGCGCCCGCCGAGACCGGTGAGCTGCACGAGCTCGAGCAGCTCGGCGACGCGTGCACGGATCTCGCTCTTCGGACGGCGGCGGATCGAGAGCCCGAAGGCGATGTTGTCCCAGACCGTCATGTGCGTGAACGGGGCGTAGTGCTGGAAGACGAAACCGACGCCGCGCTTCTGCGGCGCGAGGGCGGTCGCCTCCTTGCCGGAGATGTACACGTCGCCGGCGTCAGGCACCTCGAGCCCGGCGATCACGCGCAGCAGCGTCGACTTGCCGCTGCCGCTCGGGCCGAGCAGCGCGGTGAGCGAGCCGCTCTCGACGAAGATCGAGACGTCGTCGACCGCGACGAAGTTTCCGAATCGCTTCGTGACGTTACGCGCTTCGATTGCCATCGTGTCCCCCTCGTCGCGGTCTGAGCATGGTCATGGCCAGCAGCGTCGCGATGGCAAGCACTGCGAGCTCCACCGACGCCGCGTAGGCGCCGGTGATGCTGAAGTTCTCGTACGACGCCTGCACGTACTGGGTCAAGGTCTGCGTCCGTCCCGCGATGCCGCCCGAGACGATGCTGACGGCGCCGAACTCGCCGAGCGACCGCGCCGTCGTGAGCACGACGCCGTAGGCGATGGCCCAGCGGATCGCCGGCAGCGTGATCCGGCGGAAGGTCGTGAACGCGGACGAGCCGAGGGTCGCCGCGGCCTCCTCCTGCTCGATGCCGATCTCGCGCAGCACGGGCACCACCTCGCGCACGACGAACGGGAGCGAGACGAAGGCCGTGGCCAGCAGCATGGCCGGTAGCGCGAACAGGATCTGGATCCCGTGCCCGAGCAGCCACGAGCCGAACCAGCCGTCGCGCGCGTAGAGCAGGTAGAGCGAGAGCCCGACGACGACCGGCGAGAGCGCCATCGGCAGGTCGACGATCGCGTTCACGAGCCCCATGCCCGGAATCCGGTGGCGCACGATCGCGAGCGCGCAGAGGATGCCGAACGCCGTGTTCAGCGGCACGACGATCACCGTGATCTCGAGCGTCAGCTTCAGGGCATGCACGGCGTCGTGATTCGCGATCGCCGCCCAGAAGGGGTGCCAGCCGTGCTCGAACGACCGCCAGAAGATGAGCCCGACGGGCGCGACGAGGATCAGCGTCAGGTAACCGAGCGAGAAGATGCGGATTCCGTGTCTAGCACTAACGGTCATGGCGGGTGGCCCAGCGCCGGACGGCGCCGATCGCGAGCAGGACGCCGAGCGAGATCACGAGCAGCAGCACGGCGAGCGCGGAGGCGCCCGTCGTGTCGCCGCTGTTGATCCGCTGGAAGACGTAGAGCGAGGCGACCTCCGTCTTGAAGGGGAGGTTGCCGGAGATGAGGATCACGGCCCCGAACTCGCCGACCGCACGCGCGAACGCGAGCGCGACGCCGGAGAGCAGCGCCGGCAGGAGGTGCGGGAAGACGACGCGGCGGAAGATCGTGAGCCGGTTGGCGCCGAGCGAGGCGGCGGCCTCCTCCATCTCCCGGTCGAGCTCGATGAGCACCGGCTGGACGGTGCGGACGACGAACGGCAGCGTCACGAACAGCAGCGCCATCAGCACGCCCCAGCGCGTGTACGCGACGTCGATGCCGACGCCTCCGGTCGGGCCGTAGAGCGCGAGGAGCGTCAGGCCGGCGACGATCGTCGGCAGCGCGAACGGCAGGTCGATCAGCATGTTGACGAACCGCTTGCCGGGGAAGTTGTCGCGGACGAGCGTCCAGGCGAGCGCGGTGCCGGTGACCGTGTTGACTCCGACGACCGCGCCGGCGAGGCCGAGAGTCAGCTCGAGCGCGGCCTTCGACTCCGGGTTCCACGCAACCTGCCAGAAATGGTGCCAGCCCCCGTGCGCGGCCTTCACGGTGAGGGCTGCGAGCGGAATGAGGACGATGACGCTGAGGTAGCCGAGCGCCAGCCCGCTGCTCAGCGTCGGGGCGCCGAGGGCGCGTCGCCGCGCCCTCGGCAGCCGTGCGACGACGTCAACCAGTGGAGGCCCCCAGGCCCTGCTCGATCTTCGCGACGATCCCGTTCGTCGGGTCGAAGAACTGCGTGTTCACCTTGTCCCAGCCGCCGACGTACTTGATCGTGAACAGCTGCGGCCGCGGCGGGAACTGCGCGAGGAAGTTCTTCTCCACGCTCGGTACGACCGAGCGGAAGCCGTTCTGCGCCCAGATCGTCTGCGCGGCCGGCGTGTACAGCCAGTTGACGAATTGCTGTGCCGCAGCCTTGTTGCTCCCGTTGACGGCGGCGAGCGGCGTCTCGATCTGGAGCGTCGCCTTCGGAATGAGGTAGTAGACGGGCTTCCCCTGCGACTGGGCGAGCTTCGCGTCGCTCTCGTAGTCGATCAGGACGTCGCCCTTGCCGGACAGGAACGTGTTGAGCGCGTTGCGCGCGCTCGTGTCCTGCGAGACATTGTGCTGGAAGAGCTGGGCGAGATACGCCTGCGCCTGCTTCGGCGTCTTCTTCTCGCGCAGCTGCGAGCCGTACGCCGCCATGACGTCCCAGCGTGCGCCGCCCGAGCTGAACGGGTTCGGGAAGACGACCTGCACTCCCGGCTTCACGAGGTCGTCCCACGTGCGGATGTGCTTCGGGTTGCCGTTGCGGAGCACGAAGACGACGACGGACTTCGAGACGATCCCGTGGTAGGGGTTCGCGCTCCAGCTCTTGTCGACGAGCCCGGCCTGGACGAGCCGGTCCATGTCGGTCGAGATCGAGAAGTTGACGACGTCCGCCGGCAGACCGGCGGCGACCGCCTTGCTCTGCACCTCGGATGCCGCGAACGAGCTCGTGAACTTGACACCCTGGCCCTGCGAGGTCGCCTGGTAGGCGGTGAAGAGCTTCGGGAAGACGTTCGTCGGGATCGAGTATCCGATGACGGAGAGCGTCGTGTCGCGGCTCCCGTTCGGCGTGGCCGACGCGGCAGAGGTCGCGACGAGCGCGGCGGCGATGGTCAAGAGGGCGAGCAAGTGGCGCATCGAGGCGGTCCACCCTTTCTCATCGGGTTAGTTGTGTTTGGAACGCTAATCCTAGGAATAAGCAACTGTCAAGCGGAACCGTCGCCGGACCACGAGAGAGGCCCCGTCGCCGGGGCCTCTCGAACTGCGTTGTCAGCGGGACTGCTACGCGATCGCGCGGACGTTCGTCGCCTGGGGGCCCTTCTGCCCCTCGGTCGCCTCGAACTCGACCTTCGCGCCCTCCGAGAGGGACTTGAAGCCCTCGCCGGCGATGCCCGAGTGGTGGACGAACAAGTCCTTCGAGCCGTCCTCGGGGGTGATGAAGCCGTACCCCTTCTCGTCGCTGAACCACTTCACGGTTCCGGTTGCCATAGTTGTCACCTCCCCCGGCTGCATTCGTACGCGCGCACGCTTACCAGCGCGAGCGGCGACCACGGCGGCTCGTGTACACGAGCTTGGACCGCGCGCTCGGCATCCCGGTGCGCTCGAACTGTTCCCGATGCCCGAGCCGGGCGGCGACGCGACTGACGTCGGCCTGCTGCTCGGGCAGGACGAGGGTGCTGCCACGCCCGGAGCGGCCGGCACGGCCGGTCCTCCCCACGCGGTGCACGTAGCCCTTGTCGTCCTCGGGCGGGTCGAAGTTGATGACGTGGGAGATCTTTTCGAGATCGAGGCCGCGGGCGGCGACGTCGGTCGCGACGAGGGTCGTCGCGTGGCCGTCGCGGAACGTGGCCAGCGCGCGCTCGCGCTGGGCCTGCAGCATATCGCCGTGCATGGCGACGACGACGACGCCGCGCCGGGCGAGCTTCTGCGAGAGCCGGTCGGCGCCGCGCTTCGTACGCACGAAGACGAGCGAGAGCCCCTCCTCGGCGTCGAGCAGCTCGACGAGCCGGTCGATCTTGTCGTCGACGGTCACCGGCACGAAATCATGCTCGATCACGCCGTCGTTTGCCTCAACCGCCCGCGCGTACTCGTAGCGCGACGGATCCCGGGTGTACGCCTGCGCGAGGTCTCCGACCTCGCCGTCGAGCGTCGCCGAGAAGAGCATCGTCTGGCGGTCCTGCGGCAGGCGCCGGACGATCCGCTCGACCTGCGGGCGAAAGCCCATGTCGAGCATCCGGTCGGCCTCGTCGAGAACAAGCGCGTGCACGGCGTCGAGCGAGACGAGCCGCCGCTCCATCAGGTCGTAGAGGCGGCCCGGCGTGGCGACGAGGATCTGCGCGCCGCGCAGCCGCTTCGCCTGCGCCGCGACGGGGGCGCCGCCGTAGGCGACGCCGACGCGGACGCCTTTCGCGGCTGCCAGGGTGGCGATCTCCTCGGCGACCTGGAGCGCGAGCTCGCGGGTCGGCACGAGGACGAGCGACGACGGGGTCTTCCCACCGGCCGGCGTCCGCTCGACGAGCGGGATGCCGAAAGCGATTGTCTTGCCGGAGCCCGTGGGCGCCTTTCCGAGGACGTCGCGTCCCGCGAGCGCGTCCGGCAAGACGAGAGATTGGATGCGGAACGGCTCGACAATGCCGCGGGCCGCGAGCGCGTGCTCGACGGCCGCGCTCACGCCGAGCGCCTTGAAACCTTCCTGCATGTTCGACTCCTTCATGGAATGCGGTTCGAGATCACACAACTCGAAACCGCCGAAGGAGGAACGAGAAGCTGGAATCTCACGGGACGGCCTTGTGCCATCCGTGGCCACACCGTAGCAGGAGAATCAGACGTCTGGGGCCGGCGGAGCCTTTTCCCCGGCCCGGAGCTCGACGCCGAGCCGATTCGCCGGCGGCGAGAGCGGGCAGGCCCAGCGGCCGTCGTACGAGCAGGGACGGGTTGTAGGCGAAGTTGAAGTCGAGCACGAGCCGGCCGCCGTCGGTGCCGAGGTCGGAGCCCTTGACGGTGTCGAGCAGGTAGCGGCCGCCGCCGTAGGTCTCGCGCCCGGTCGTCCCGTCCGCGAAGGGCAGGAAGACGCCGCCGCCGTAACCCTCGAGCCAGTAGAGCTCGAGCGTTCCGAACGGAAGCAGCGCCCGGCCGAAGCGGCGAAAGCGCGTCACGGAGCCGGCGCTGCCGGCGATCTCGCGCGCCTCGGCGTAGAGGTCGGAGACGCGGCGCTTCCAGTCGAGCAGGTCGAGCTCGGCGGTCAGCCGATCTCCACCGCCTCCGCGGGTGCCGGCGACTCTTCGGCTGGCCGCGTCGTCTTGCGCAACGGCACCTCGCGCAAGAGCCACGTGAGGAGGAACGAAACCGCGGCGATTACGGCGGCGACGACGAACACCGAATGGAGCGACGTGGCGAACGCACCGACGTACTTCTCGTGCAGCGGCGGCGGCAGCTGCCTGATCACGGCAGGCGTCGGACTGCTCGGGCCGTGCGTCCCCGGCGGCAGCGCCTTGGCCAGGTTGGCGTGCAGGCGGTTGATGAAGATGGCGCCGAAGATCGCGATCCCGATGGAGCCGCCGATCTGCCTGAAGAGCACGGAGCCGGAGGTGGCGACACCCAAGTGCCGGTAGTCGACCGCGTTCTGCACAGCGATCACGAGCACCTGCATCACCAGCCCGAGCCCGAGCCCCAGCACGACCATGTAGAGCGACGTGTCCAACGAGGAGGTGTGGACGTTCAGGCGCGAGAGCAGCACCATGCCGACCGTCAGCACCGCCGTACCGACGATCGGGAACGGCCGGTAGCGCCCGAACTTGCTGATCAGCCACCCGGACGCGATCGAGGTGACGAGCAGGCCGGCCATCATCGGCGTCAGCGCGAGGCCCGAGTGGGTCGGGCTCTGGCCGCGTACGATCTGGAGGAACAGCGGCAGGTACGTGACCGAGCCGAAGAGGGCGAGGCCGATGATGAAGCCGATGCCGCTCGTGACGGAGAAGATGCGGTTGCGGAACAGCTCGAGCGGCAGGATCGGCTCGGCAGCCCGCTGCTCTGCGAGCACGAACAGCCCGAGCAGGACGGCGCCGAGCACGGCCATCAGCACGATCGGCGCCGATCCCCACGCGTACGTGCTCCCTCCGAGACTCGTGAAGAGCACGATCGACGAGAGCGAGCCCGCCAGGAGCGCCGCGCCGAGATAGTCGATCTTGTGCTCGACGCGCGCGGCATGCGCGTGGAAGACGGTGCCGATCACGAACAGGGCGACCGCGCCGACCGGCAGGTTGACGTAGAAGATCCAGCGCCAGGAGAGATTGTCGACGAAGAAGCCGCCGAGCAACGGCCCGACCACAGTCGAGACGCCGAAGACGGCGCCGAACAGCCCCTGATACCTGCCGCGGTCGCGCGGCGGGATGATGTCGCCGACGACGGCGATCGTGATCACCATCAGGCCGCCGGCACCGAGACCCTGGAGCCCGCGGAAGCAGATCAGCTCCGTCATGTTCTGCGAGACGCCGCAGAGCGCCGAGCCGATGAGGAAGACGACGATCGCGATCTGGAGCACGCCCTTGCGGCCGTAGAGGTCGCCGAGCTTGCCGTAGAGCGGGCCCGTGACCGTCGCCGCGAGCAGGTAGGCGGTCACGACCCAGGAGAGGTGCTGGAGCCCGCCGAGGTCGCCGACGATCGTCGGCAGCGCGGTAGCGACGATCGTCTGGTCGAGCGATGCGAGCAGGATGACGAGCATCAGCGCGCCGAAGATCAACCGCACGCGCGGCGCAGGCCTACTCGGCTCGGCTGCCGTCGCCGCCATGCCACGGAGCGTACCCGGTGGTTGATCGCAGCCCGACGGAGGGCTACGGTCACGGCGTGGGACGCCGCGGGCTGCACGGCGAGCGGCTGATCAACGGCAACCCCTGGGACGCGCCGGGGTCGCTCGCCGCGGTGCGCGCCGCCTCCGCCCCCGACGTGGAGCTCGTCGACCTCCCCCTCGACCTGGCCGCGGCTGCTAATCGTTAGCCATGCCGAAGATCGAGAAGACCGACGAGCAATGGCGCCGCGAGCTGACCCCCGAGCAGTACCAGGTGCTGCGCGAGAAGGGCACCGAGGCGCCGTTCACCGGCGAGTACGACCACGTCTTCGAGCCGGGCACGTACCGCTGCGCCGCCTGCGGCGCCGAGCTGTTCGAGTCGGAGGCGAAGTACGACTCCGGTTGCGGCTGGCCGGCCTTCTTCGCGCCGGCGGGCGAGGACGCGGTCGAGGAGGAGACCGACGTCAGCTACGGGATGCGCCGCACCGAGGTGCTGTGCGCGAGCTGCGGCGGTCACCTTGGCCACGTGTTCCCGGACGGGCCCCACCCGACCGGCCTGCGCTACTGCATCAACTCGGCGGCGCTCCAGCTCGACGAGAAATAGTCGTAGTGGACGCGGCCACAAGTACGGTTGTGCGTCTGGCGGCCCGCAAACGCGGCGCATGCCGTCGTCCTCGGTCGGCCGCATACCTACGGGTATGCGGCCTCCCTGCGTCCTAGGCCTGCTTGGTTTGCGAACCGCCAGACACGAACGAACTTATGACCGCGTCCACT
>JBEKEH010000053.1:0-20256 GCA_050013935.1 Gaiellaceae bacterium
CCTCGGGTGGGCCACGGGCGCTTATCTAGAACAGCGATGGCCCCTGCGGACCCGGCCCTGGGTCTGACACCGGGGCAGGGCTGTTTCGGACGGCGACGTGGCGGGCGGCGGCGAGGATCGCCGGCTGCTCGAGCGGGACGACCTTCAGCTCGGGCGGTGGCTTCCGCAGGAACGACGCGATCAGGAGCAGCTCGTCGAGGTCGACGGCCGTGTCTGACACGAGGACCCGTCTCGCGGCGGCCAGGCCGGCCTGGACCTCGAGGTGCGCGCCGCCGCCCGGCGGCAGCGTCCGCTCGGCTGCGACCCGGCCGCCGGCGAGGAAGAAGGCGCGGGCGTGACCGGGCTCGACGGCCGGCACGACGAGGCACCGCTGCAGCGCGTTCAGCGCGGCGAGCCGGTCGAGCTCGCGGCACACGCGCTCGAGCGCCGCGATCCGGTCGCGCAGCCGGGCGGCGTCCTCGTAGCGGCGGGCCTCCGCCAGCGCAGCGAGCCGGGCCCGCAGCCGCGGCAGCGCCGCTGCCGGCCGCTCGAGCTCGTCCGCCGTCAGGGCGCGCGCCGCGAGCTGGGCCTGCCGCCGAGAGCGGAGCGGCCCGAGCGGCGACGGCTGCGAGGAGGCGACCACGCCGTCGCCGCGCTTCCGCAGCCAGACGTGGCGGTCCGGCCGGGCGACCCGCGCATTCGCGGGCGGGCGCAGCTCGCGGATCAGGCGGAGCTCCTCGAGCGCGGCCTCCAGCTCAGAGCCGGCCACACGCCACTCGATCCGCTCGACCGCGCCGAGCGCGGCCTCGACCGCCGGCCGCTGCCGTTCAGACCGGAAGTACGAACGCAACCGGGCCCGCAGGTCGCGCGCCCGCCCGACGTACAGCACCTGCTCGTCGCGGTCGTGGAAGAGGTAGACGCCCGGCCGCGGCGGGGCGCCGAACGCGAGGTGCCGCTTGTCCCACACGCGGCGCGTCCGGGTCGCCGCCAGCCCGACGAGATCGGCGACGGTGCGTGCGCCCCGCTCCTGGGCGAGCCCGATCAGCGCGAGCAGCACCTCGGCGGTCGCCTGTGCGTCCGGCAGCGCCCGGTGGCAGGGCTGCACGGAGGTGCCGAGGAAGTACGAGAGCTGGGCGAGGCTCGCGCGCGGCACACGGCCGGCGAGCAGGCGCCGCGCCAGCGTCACGGTGTCGACGACGGGCGCCGCGATCCGGGAGCCGGTCAAACGTTCCGTCTCGCGGTCGAGGAAGGCGAGGTCGAAGCGTGCGTTGTGGGCGACGAGCACGGCGTCGCCGGCGAACGCGAGGAAGCTGCGCACGGCGGGTCCCGGCGCCGGCGCGCCGCGAAGCTGCCGGTCGGTCAGCCCGGTCAGCGCCGAGATTCCGGGCGCGAGCGGCAGCCCGGGGTCGACGAGCGTCTCGAAGACGTCCTCGAGCTCGAGCCCCTGCACGCGGACCGCGCCGATCTCGCAGATCTGCGACGAGCCCGGCCGCAGGCCCGTCGTCTCGAGGTCGACGACGACGTAGGTCGCCCGCTCGAGCAGCAGGTCCGCGCCGGGCGGCTGCGCGAGCGCGACGGCGTCGCCGCGCCAGGCGAGCCGGGCATCCGTCTCGACCACCTCGGCGAGCAGCGAGCGGGCGAGCCCTACGGGCGCCTGCCGCAGCGCGAACAGACGCCGCGCTGCCTCCTCGGCCACGACCGGGCCACGGCGTTCCTCGACGAGCTCCACCAGCCGGTCGGCGGCGTCGAGCCTGAGCTGCATAGCCGGAAGCGTAGGCGAACATACGTTCGAGTTCCAGTCCCTGCACGGAAGACGAGCTGTGGCCCGTGCGACACTCCGCGTCTGAGCTCGGTGTGTGCGTGCTTCTGGCAAGGTGTTGGCGTGGAGGGCTGATGTGATCGACACCGACACGACACGGCGGAGTCGGCTCGGAGCCGCTGTCGCCCTCGCCGCCGGCGTTGCCCTTCTCGCCGCTTCCTGCAGCGGAGGCAAGAGCCACGCAACGTCCTCGATGGCCGCCAAGACGAGCGGCAGGGCGTTCCCGCTCCTGCGACTCGTGACCGATACGGGCATCGACTATCTCGACCCGGGGCTCTCGTACACCCCGGAAGGATGGAGCGTCCTGTGGAACGTCTACCTGCCGTTGCTCGGGTACAAGCACGTGAGCGGCCCGGGCGGGGCGACGATCGTGCCGTACCTTGCGCGGGGACTGCCGAACATCTCGCCGGACGGGAAGACGTACACACTCGTGCTGCGTAGGGGCTTGAAGTACTCGAACGGGACTCCAGTACGCGCCAGTGACTTCGAGGCGACCATCCAGCGCGACTATCGCGTCGACTCGCCAGGGGTCGCGTTCTTCTCGAACATCGTCGGCGGCGCCGAGTACGGCCGGACGAAGAAAGGGGCGATCGCCGGGATTACCAGCGACGACGCGACCGGGCAGATCACGATTCATCTCGTCGCCCCGCAGGCTGATTTCGAGAACGTCCTCGCGAGCGAGTTCGCCGCTCTCGTCCCAGCCAACGCGCCGGCGAGCGATACCTCGATCCATCCCTTGGCGGCGACGGGTCCGTACATGATCAAGAGCTACCGGCCGAACGACAAGATCGTCGAGATCCGGAACCCCCACTTCGATCCTGCCGCCTTCGGGGGCAATGTCCCAGCCGGAAATCCAGACTCGGTCGTCTGGGATGTCGTGGGCGATGACGGCGCCGCGCTGCAACGCGTGATCGGCGGCCAGGATGACTGGGACGGCTACCACTCGATCCCCCCGGGCCAGCTTTTGGCCGTGCAGCGGAAGTACGGCAACCAGATCAGGCGGTACCTCCCGCCGAATACCTACTACTTCTTCATGAACACGCGTGTTCCGCCGTTCACGAGCCTCCAGGTTCGCCAGGCCGTGAACTACGCGATCGACCGCCGCGCGCTCGTCAAGCTCTACGACGGGCTCGCGGTTCCGACCGAGAACGTCCTACCGCCCACGTACCTGCAGTACAAGAAGCACGACTTCTATCCTCACGACCTGGCAAAGGCGAAGGGGCTCGTCGCGCGGTCGGGCTTCAAGGGCATGCATGTCACCGTCTGGACTCACCAGTTCGGTCCGGACTCGAAGGCGTCCGGGTACCTGGTGGGGGTGCTGAACTCTCTCGGCTTCAGGGCGAAGGAGAAGATCGTCGACTCGGCTGTCTACTGGGCGACGATCGGCAACGAGGCAACGAAGGCGCAGATCGGGTTCGCCGATTGGTTCCAGGATTATCCGCACCCGCTGGACTGGTTCGACGTGCTGCTCAACGGGCAGCAGATCACGAAGACGTTCAACAGCAACTACGCGGACTTCGACGATCCGTCCGTGAACGCCGAGATCGACGTGCTCAAGAGCCAGATCCTCACCGGGGCCGTGAACCGAGAGTGGGCTCGGCTCGATGCGACCGTGATGAGGCAGGCGCCGTGGGCGCCGTTCCTGAACCGCCAGTTCACGGATTTCTTCAGCCAGCGGGTCGACCTCGCCTGCTACGTGAACCAGGTCGTTTACGGGTTCGACTATGCGACGATCTGCATGCGGTAGCCGGAAAGGCGGCGGCATGCCGCACCCACCGGCGGCCGGGGCCCGTTCTAACTAGCTTTCCACCCCCGCGTCAGTAAGAATTGCGACAGCGCGCTGCGGGGCGGTTGTCGTCACACGGCAGCGAAACGAGACCGGGGAGGTAACGAAATTGACTCGCAAGAACCGGTGGAAGTGGCTGTTGACTGCCACTGCCCTCGCCGTCGGCCTGGCGCTTATCGCCTCGGCCTGCGGCGGCGGCGGGAAGAAGAGCTCGAGCTCCTCGGCTGGCGGCAGCACAACGAGCACGGGCGCGAAGACCTTCGCGAACTTCCGTATCGCCTACGACACGGGGATCGACTTCCTCGACCCGAGCCTCTCGTACACCGTGCAGGGCTGGGCGATCATGTGGAACGTCTACCTGCCTCTGCTCGGGTACAAGCACGTCAACGGCCCGGACGGCGCGACGATCGTCCCCTACCTGGCGCAAAGCCTTCCCACGGTCTCGTCGGACGGGAAGACCTACACGCTGACGCTCCGCAAGGGCGTCAAGTACTCGAACGGCGCGCCCGTCAAGGCGAGTGACTTCGCCTACGCGATCGAACGCGATTTCCAGATCGACTCGCCCGGTGTCGGCTTCTTCGGGAACATCGTCGGCGCCAGCGCGTACGGGACGACGAAGAAGGGTCACATCAGCGGCATCGTCGCGAACGACACGACCGGGAAGATCACCATCCATCTGATGGCGCCCGAGGGTGACTTCGAGAACATCCTCGCGACGACCTTCACCGCGCTCGTTCCGGCCGGGACGCCGTTCAAGGACCAGTCGACGACGCCGATCCCGTCGACCGGGCCGTACATGATCCAGAGCTACAGCCCGAACAAGCAGGTGATCGTCGTCCGGAACCCGCACTTCGACGCGTCTCTCTTGGGCGGCAACGTGCCGACAGGCAATCCCGACAAGATGACGATTCAGATCTTCGGCGACGCGAGCGTCGCGCTCACGCGAACGCTGAACGGGCAGGACGACTACGACTTCTACCAGCCGCCGAACGACCGGCTGGGCCAGCTCGAGTCGAAGTACGCCAACCAGATCAAGGTGTACACGCCGGCCAACACCTTCTACTTCTTCATGAACACGCGCGTTGCGCCGTTCAACAACGTGAAGGTGCGGCAGGCGGTCAACTACGCGATCAACCGCCAGGCGCTCGTGCGCATCTACGGCGGCCTCGCGACGCCGACGGAGAACGTCCTGCCGCCGACGTATCCGCAGTACGTGAAGCTCAACCTCTACCCGTACAACCTGGCGAAGGCCAAGCAGCTGATCACACAGGCCGGCGCGAAGGGCGCGGCGGTCACGATCTGGGGCAGCAACAACGAAAGCCGACGCTCGCCGGAGGCGACCGCCTACCTCCAGCAGGTCCTGAAGTCGATCGGCCTCAACGCGAAGCTGAAGATCATCAACGCCGCCGTCTACTGGACCACGATCGGCAGCCAGGCGACGAAGGCGCAGATCGGCTTCGCCGACTGGTTCCAGGACTATCCGCATCCGCTCGACTGGTTCGACGTGCTGCTGAACGGCGAGCGGATCACGGCGACGCGCAACAACAACTACGCCGACTTCGACGACGCGTCGGTGAATGCCAAGATCGACGCGCTGAAGAAGCAGCCGACGCTGACGAGCTCGGTCAACTCCCAGTGGGCGGCGCTCGAGAAGCAGATCATGGAGCAGGCGCCATGGGCTCCGTTCATCAACCAGCAGGGGATCGATACCTTCAACTCGGACATCGATCTCAGCTGCTACGTGTTCCACGTCAACTACCAGTTCGACTTCGCGACCATCTGCCACAAGTAGCCGGAGTTGGCGCGATGCGGCGGGGGGCGCCGGAAGCGGCGCCCCCCGCCGCTGCTCGGGAAGTGAGGATCTAGATGGCGCAGCGGGCGGGCGAAACCGAGTTCACGCTCGACACGGCGGCCGAGCTGGCGAGTGAGACCAGCGCGAGCGAGATCCGCGGCCGGAGTCCTTGGTACCTCGCCTGGCGCAGGCTCCGCAGAAACTACGTCGCGTTCTTCTTTCTGTTCGTCTTCCTGCTCGTGATCGCCGCGTGTGCGCTCGCGCCGGTCTACGCGCACGATGTCGCCCATACCGGCCCGGACGCGAACCACATCCTCGAGGTGGTGAAGGTGAACGGCCACCCGGAGCAGGTGGTTTCCGAGGGCGGGGTGATCAACGGCAAGCTCGTCGCGTCGCTCCCGATCGGGCCGACCTGGTTCGGCGGCGGCGGGAAGTTCGTGCTCGGCGCGGACGGGCCGAACGGCCGCGACGAGGCGGTGCGACTGCTCTACGGAGGCCGCAACTCGCTCATCGTCGGCATCGGCTCGTCGGCGATCTGCGTCTTCTTCGCCGTCGTGCTCGCCCTCCTCGCGGGCTACTTCCGCGGCTGGATCGACTTCGTCATCACGCGATTCTTCGACCTCTTCTACGCGTTCCCGGTCGTGCTCCTGGGCATCGCGCTCGGCTCGGCTCTCGCGATCAACGGGTTCCACCACTTCGGCATCTCTGTGCAGCCGGGGAGTCTCTGGATCCCGACGCTCGTCATCTCCTACGTGCTCGTCCCGTACGTCGGCCGTCCACTGCGTGGCCAGGTGCTGTCTCTGCGCGAGAAGGAGTTCGTCGAGGCCGCGATCGCTCAGGGGGCGAGCCCGCTGAGAATCATGTTCAGCGAGCTCCTGCCGAATCTGGCGAGCTCCGTGCTCGTCTTCTTCACCCTGATCATCGCGAACAACATCGTGCTCGAGGCGGCGCTCTCCTTCCTCGGCGCCGGAGTGCAGCCGCCGACTTCCTCCTGGGGCACGCTGATCTCCACCGGACGAGACTTCATCGTCACGCGTCCGTGGCTCTCGCTGGCGCCCGGCATTGCGATCGTGCTGACCGTCCTGTCGCTGAACGTGTTCGGCGACGGGCTCCGCGACGCTCTCGACCCGCGCGCGAAAGTGAAGGTCCAGCACTAGATGCTCGCCTTCCTCGTTCGTCGTTCGATCGGTGCCGTTCTCGTCTGCGTGGCCGTCACGTTCATCGTCTTCCTGATCTTCATCGTCGTGCCCGGCGGCGGTTCCTACGGGACGGCGGAACGGATCGCCGGGAAGAACGCGACGGCGCAGAACGTCATCAACATCGAGCACCAGTGGGGGTTCGACAGGCCGTTCTACGTCCAGTACTGGCGGATGATGAAGAAGATGTTCGACGGCAGCCTCGTCTCGTACACGAGCCAGCAGAACGTCGTCTCTCAGATCGTGCAGGGCATGCCCGCCACCTTCTCGCTCACGATCGGCGCAGGGGTCATCTGGCTCTTCTTCGGGATCGTCGTGGGGGTGATATCCGCGCTCACCGCGGGCAGGCTGTCCGATCGCCTCATCACCGTGCTGGCGCTGATCGGCATCTCGATGCCGGTGTTCTGGCTCGGCCTCGTTGCGCGCTATTACCTTGCCGAGGGCGGGCTCACGACGTTCTTCCCGGATGGCGAGTACGTGCCGTTCACGCAGAGCCCGACCGCCTGGTTCGCCCATCTCATCTTGCCCTGGCTCGTGCTGGCGGTGCTGTTCATCGGCTTCTACGGGCGCGTGCTGCGCGGGAACATCCTCGACACGGTCAACGAAGACTTCGTCCGCACGGCCAAGGCGAAGGGGCTCACGCCGCGGCGGATCCTGCTCAAGCACGTTCTGCGCACGTCGCTGATCCCGGTGGTGACGCTGTTCGGCCTCGACTTCGCGAGCGTGCTCGGGGGCGGCGCGATCCTCACCGAGACCGTGTTCGACCTGCACGGCGTCGGCGAATACGCGGCCCAGTCGATCGGCAACTTCGACCTACCGCCGATCATGGGCGTGACGATGTACGGCGCGTTCTTCATCGTCTGCTTCAGCGTCCTGGTCGATCTCTTCTACGCATACCTCGACCCGCGGATCAGGCCGACCTAGGGCACTGATGGCGGAGCTCCTTCTCGAGGTCGACGACCTCCATGTCCATTTCGCGACGGAGGACGGCGTCGTTCGCGCCGTGGACGGTGTCTCCTTCAAGCTCGAGCGCGGCGACGTGCTCGGGATCGTCGGCGAGTCGGGTTCCGGCAAGAGTGTGACGGCCATGACGCTGATGGGCTTGACCCGCGGTGTGAACTCGCTCTTCGAGGGCCGGGTCTCCTACAAGGGCAAGGATCTGCTGAACATCTCGGAGCGTGAGTTCCAGGACTACCGCGGCGCCGAGATCGGAATGATCTTCCAGGACCCGATGACCTCGTTGAACCCGGTCTACCGGATCGGCGACCAGATCGCCGAGGCGATTCGAGCGCACGAGTCGGTCGACCGGCGCACGGCGCAGAAGCGCGCGGTCGAGCTGCTGCGCCAGGTCGGTATCCCGAATCCGGAGACGCGCGTCGACGACTTCCCGCACCAGTTCTCCGGCGGCATGCGTCAACGGGCGATGATCGCGATAGCGCTCTCGTGCAGCCCGGACATCCTGATCGCCGACGAGCCCACGACGGCGCTCGACGTGACGATCCAGGCGCAGATCATCGAGCTGATCGCGAAGCTGAAGGACGACTTCAACTCGGCGGTGATCCTGATCACGCACGACCTCGGCGTGGTCGCCGACGTCGCGGACGAGATCGTTGTCATGTATGCGGGGCGCGTGGTGGAGCGCGCGGAGAAGCGCGAGCTCTTCTACAACCCGCAGATGCCGTACACCTGGGGGTTGCTCGGGTCGATCCCGCGGCTCGACCGGCCGCGCCCGGAGCGTCTGCACTCGATCAAGGGGGCGCCGCCGTCGCTGATCAACCTGCCGCAAGGTTGCACGTTTCGTCCACGCTGTCCGCACGCGTTCGGGAAGTGCACGAAGGAGCCGCCTCTCGAGAACCATGTCGAGAACGCCGGTCATCTCGATCGTTGCTGGCTCGACATCGACTACAAGCGTGCGCAGCGCGACGTGACGCTCAGCGGCGGCCAGACGGAGGCGGCGTGAGCGCGAACGGCTCGGGTCAGCCGCTGATCGAGATCAGGCACGTCAAGAAATACTTCCCCATCCGCAAGGGCGTCCTCCAGCGCGAGGTCGCGCGCGTGCATGCGGTGGACGACGTGAGCTTCGCCGTGCAGGAGGGGGAGACGCTCGGCCTCGTCGGTGAGTCGGGCTGCGGCAAGTCGACGCTCGGGCGCACGATCGTACGTCTGTTCGAGCCGACGGCGGGCGAGATCTTCTTCCGGGGCCAGCCGATCGAGGACCTGGGCCCGCGGCGGCTGCGGCCGCTGCGCCGCGAGATGCAGATGGTCTTCCAGGATCCGTACGCGAGCCTGAACCCGCGCAAGCGCGTGGGCACGATCATCGGCGACCCGATGAAGATCCACCACCTCGGCGACAAGCGTGAGCGGAAGGTGCGGGTCGAGGAGCTGTTGGAGACGGTCGGGCTCTCGCCGGAGCACTACAACCGCTTCCCGCACGAGTTCTCCGGCGGCCAGCGGCAGCGGATCGGGATCGCGCGGGCGCTCGCCCTGCGCCCGAAGCTCGTCGTCGCGGACGAGCCGGTGTCGGCCCTCGACGTCTCGATCCAGTCGCAGATGCTCAACCTGCTCGAGGACCTGCAAACCGAGTTCAAGCTGACGTACATCTTCATCGCGCACGATCTTGGGGTCGTCCGGCACGTCAGCAACCGGATTGCGGTGATGTACCTCGGCAAGCTCGTCGAGCTGTCCCCGGCGGAGGAGCTGTACCAGCGGCCGATCATGCCCTACACGGAGGCACTGCTCTCCGCGGTGCCGGTGCCCGACCCCGATCTTGCGGCCGCGCGGGAGCGGATCGTGCTCGTAGGCGACGTGCCGAGCCCGATCAATCCGCCGAGCGGCTGCCGCTTCCACCCGCGCTGCCGATATGCGACGCAGGTCTGCGCGGAGATCGAGCCGCCGCTCGTCGATTACGGGAACGGCCATCTGGCCGCCTGCCACCACCCGCTGAACGTCGACAAGGCGACGCTCGAGATCGCCCACGTGGCGGCCCAGACGCCGCGCGGAGCCGGCGAGTCGGCGCTCCCGGAGGACACCTCCGGCGAATCTCACCCCCTCTCGGGCGAGGGGGGCAAGGTGCCGCGCGGCGCCGGACGCTAGGCTCGGAGGGCCGTTCATCCCTGGAAAGAGGTAGGACGCCCCTAAAGGGGTGATTCCGGGACGCCGATACTCGGCCCGTGGACGCTGCAGAGCGCAAGGAGATCCTCGACCGGTACAGGGACCACTCGCGCCGCTTCGAGGAGGTCGCCGCGCGCCGGCGTTCCGGCAACGGCAGCGCAGAGGTGATCCCCTTCCAGGGCCCGCTGCGGGAGCTCGAGCAGGAGCCGACGATGCGGGAGATCGAGGTGCTTCAGCTGATCTCCGACGGCCTCGTGAACCGGGAGATCGGGCAGCGGCTGTTCCTCTCGGAGGAGACGGTCAAGTCTCACGTCCGTCATCTGCTTGCCAAGCTGCAGGCGCGCTCGCGCGCGCACGCCGTCGCCGTCGGCTTCCGCCGCGGCATCATCGGCTAGGTCGGTTTTCCACCGGCCCTGTAGATAACGCTGTCGGCAGGCTCCACCAGACGCCTGGTGCTTACGCGCCCGGCGTCTGATGGTTAAACTGTTTCACTCCAATCCACAGGCTGTGGAAATCCCTCATCAGGGGGATGCCCCTTACCTGTGGACAACGGAGACTGCGTCGGCCCTCTTACCAGACCTTGAGGCCACCGACGATGGCCGCACGCGCCACAACCGAAGCGATTTGCTTGTACATGATGACCCCTTTGGGTTACGGGGGACTAACGGCAACTAGCACCGTAACCCTTTTGGGTGATATTTCCAACGGTCAGTCTTGACCAGATTCTCTGAACATTTCCGCGCTCTAAGGGCTTCCCGCCGAGAGGCGCTCATTGCCTGGGTCGGCCTTCTTTCCTGTGGCGCAGTGGGGATGTGCGCGGGGCTGATCTTCTCCGGGTATCGCCTTGGCCACCCAGTAGCGGTAGCAATCCTGGCCGCTCTCGCAGTGGGAGCGGAGCACCAAAGCATCCGTTTGACGCGAGACGCCGAGGTTTCGGTCGTCTCGCTCCTGTACATCTTCGCGGCGGTCGTGCTCGGCCCGCTTCCTGCGGTTGTGGTGGGTGGGGCGGGACTGCTTGCAGATCTTCCTCGCCGCGACGTCGCGCAGCCGGTCCTCAGATGGTTGACCTGGACCTCGATCCGAATCATCGTTGCCGGCGCCGCTGGCCTCACGGCTGCGGTGGTCCTTAGCGCGACTGCGAGCGGTTTCTGGGGTCTCTTCGGAGCGGTGGCCGCGGCCTTCTTCACCGACAATGGCGGCGAAGTGACTCTCCACTCCATTACGCCGGCGATTCGGGGAACAGGCTCGCTTACCTCTACCGCACGGTCGGTAGGCCCGGTTCTGATCGCGAGCATGCTGCTCCAGGCCCCAATGGTCGCTGTGCTTGCCTACTCCTACGTCACTATTTCGCCCTGGAGCGTTGCCCTTTTCGCGATTCCTGCCGTGGCCGCCCAGAGGCTACTCCTTCTGTACCGGCAACAGCGCGAAACATCTGAGGCACTCGGTCTGGCGAATGCCCGCCTGGCTGGTGCCAACCTCTCGTTCGCTACCGCACTTGTTGCAACCCTTGACGCGAGGGACCGCTACACAGCCGGCCATTCGGCGGCCGTCGCAATCTATGCACGCGACATCGCGGCACGGATGGGCCTCTCTGCGCTCCACCAGAATCTCGCACATGTGTGCGGCCTCGTCCACGATGTCGGGAAGATCGGCCTGCACGCGGGTCTGCTCGAGAAGCCCGGCGCCTTGAGCCTGGAAGAACGGCGCCAGATGGAGCAGCACTCCGTCATCGGCGAACGGATTCTGAAGAACGTGGACGACTACTCCGAGATCGCGTCGATCGTCCGGCATCATCACGAGCGCGTCGACGGGCTCGGCTACCCAGATGGCCTGCGCGGTGATGAGATTCCACTTCTCTCGCGGGTGCTTGCGGTGGCCGATGCCTACAACGCCATGACATCCGATCGTCCCTATCGAGACGCGATGCCCAGCAGGGTCGCACGGCTTCGCCTTGCTCAGGGCGTCGAGGGTCAATTCGATATCGCCGTTGTTGCAGCGTTCGAAGCGATCCTCGCAGGCGCTGCGGAGGACTACCGGCTTGGCCACGGGCCTGAGTTCACCCTGTACCCGTTTGAACCCGCCGGCACGGAGGAGCAGCTGACCGACGAGGCGCTTCGGCCCGCCGCCATGGCGGGTGCGGGCGGCTAGTGGCCGCGTCCACTAGTTACTCGATCGAAGCCCTCGCCGCTTCGGCGCGCGAGTGGACGCCGAGCTTCTCGAAGATGTGTCGCACGTGCACCTTCGTGGTCGACTCGCTGATGAACAGCGTTTTCGCGATCTCGCGGTTGGTGCGGCCCTGGACGAGCAGCTCATAGACATCGCGCTCGCGAGGGGAAAGGCGTTCGCTCCGCCTGAGTTCGCGCGGCATGTCAAGCCCGCCCCGTCTGCCGAGGTCGATGTCGCGCGAGTGGCCGAGTATGTCCGTCAGTAACTGGGCTGCGCGAGGATCCTTCGCCACGGCTCCGACGAGATCGGGAAAGGCTCGGCAGGCCGTTACGATCGCGTCCAGATGGCCTCTTTCGATCACCCCCATCACGACCGACGGCGCATCGTCCGGCGAGCGCTCTCGACCCTGCTTGAGCCGGGTGATCAGCAGCCCGAGATTGCTCACCGCGGCTGCTTCGAGGAAATCGCCGGATCCGGCGGCTTCCTCGAGGGCTAGTTCCGCGTCTCGGTTCTGCCCAAGTGCAGCCAGCACCAGGCCCTGGTGTGCGAGGAGCTCCGCTCGCGACCCGACTGAGAGAGGATCGGTGACGTTTCGCCGGAGGAGAATCGACGCTCGTTCGAGGTCTCCGGCGGCTATTCGGAGCTTGACGGCTTGCAGGTGTGCGTTTGCGACGACGAACGCGGTGCCAGCACGCTGCTGTAGCTCATCGAGCGTACGTTGGGCTGCGAGCAGCTGCCGGAGCCCGATCTGGGCGCTTGCGCGCGAAACCAGGGCGTGGTCGATCGGGAACTCCAGGCCGCTCGCCCGGGCTTCGGCGATTGCCTGTTGCGTGGTCGCAAGTGACTCCTCGTAACGCGTCAGCAGATTCAGCACGTAAGCGCGAATGTTGAGCGCAGGAGAGCGCAACAGCGGGTTGCGAACATGAGGGAGGAAGCCGGCAGCTGACTCGCAAGCGCGTGCAGCGGCGTGGGCGTTACCACCGACGTCCAGGAGCAGCAGTGCCTCCGCATTGAGCAGACGAAGCGAATGATCGGGGCGGTGATCGGGGATCGACCGGAGGCGGTCGAGGGCAGCCCCGGGATCGAGGCTCGGGACTCCGAGAGAGCCCGTGAACTCGATCCAGAGGGCTTCGACCTGAGTCTCAACCGTCGTCGCGACTTGCTGGGCGAGCTCCCAGCTCCGTTTCGCTGCCGGGTAGTCATCAAGAAGATGCGCAGCGCGCGCGGCGAGCGTGCGTGCGCGAGCCGCGGCGTCTCCCACCGTGAGAAGTTCGCCGGCGCACTCCCCCAGTACCTGCGCTCGGCGAGCGTCGCCCTCGCGGAATGCGACTTCAGCCTCTGCAAGGAGAAGGATCGGATCGGAGATCGCGCTTTCGGTACAAAGCGCGATCCACCGCTTTGCCGTCGCGACGCGGCCCGATCCGAGGAGATCCGGCAGCGCGCGATCAAGCGTCGCGACGACAAGTCCATCCTGCTGGAAACGCTCCAAGGCAGCCAGGCACTCGTCCCAGTGCGCGCGGCGGGCGAGGCTCTCCACGACCCGCGTGACGGCCGCGTCCACGTCGTCCGGCCCGAGCTCACGGAGCTTCGCAAGGAGGAATCGCTTCAGCAGCGGATGGATCGAAACCCCACCGCCCGCTTCGCGCCCGAGGAATCCACGTTCCGCCGCCTCCGCGACCAGGCTGTCGTGTTCGGCACCGAGCAGCTCTCTCGCGACCTCGACATCGGCATCTCCGCCGAGGGCGAGCAGGAACAGCCCGTTTCGGAGCTCGCGCGAGGCGCTTCGGAGCAGGTCGTCGGCGAAGAACTCGTAGAGATCGTCGGGCGGCAACCCGGCGTCGAGGTGGTCGACTCCGCCCCGCATCGCGGCAAGCCCGATCACTACAGGCCAGCCACGCGCCTGAGACACGATCGGGCCACGCATGCCCCCGTCCTCTTCGCTCAGCACCGCCTGCGCCTCCTCGTCCGTGAACGCAAGGTCGTCCATCTCGAGCACGGCGGCCTCGCCGTACACCGACATCCGCGGCGTGACCCAGGCCGGACGGGTGCGGCTCGCCAGGAGCACACGAAACTGTGTCTGCGACAGGAGCTCGGCGAGGAACGCGTCGGCGTCCGGCGACTCCGCGGCGTAGTGGTAGTCGTCGATGACGAGAATCGAGGCGTCGGTCCTGGGTGCCGCGGCGGCCACCGCCCTGGCGAGCCCTCGAGCAGGCTGTCCATTCGAGGCCAGGATCCGGATGCGCTCGGCGACCTCGTTGCTCGACGTCAGCACTTCGGCGACGCCGGCAGCCAGTGCGGCGACGTCCGCCGTGGCGGGCCCACCGCCGTACCAGGCCACCCCCTCCCGGCCTGCGAGCCACTCCCGCGCGAGCGTCGTCTTTCCATATCCGGCCGGCGCCAGGAGCAGCACAATCCGCGCCCCCGACTCGTCCAGGAGCTTCGTCAGTCGCGGACGCTTGATGATGAAGCTCTGCGCGCGCGATTGCGTCTTGACCGTGCCCTCGACCATGCCTGCCTGCCTGCCCGAGCCGACGCCTAGCCCTGGTTGTTCGCTTCACGTCCTCCTTTGCCCATTGTGAACGGCGACTTGCCCGCTGAGAAGGGGGCCCGCGCCCGGGGCGAGAGCACCGGGCGCGGTTGCCGTCAGCCCCCGGCGCCGGCCGGAGCCGGCGTGAGCTCGCGGGCGAGGGGGTCCTCTCCCGTGAGCGTCCTGAAGGCGGCGGGGATCTGCCGCCGCCTGGGCACTCCGAGCTTCTGGCGCAACACGTCGCAATGCGCCTTCGCCGTCCTGGCGGAGATGCCGAGCCGGTGCCCAACTTCCTCGTTGGAGCAGCCGCGGGCGATCAGCTCGACCACCTGCCGCTGCCGTTCCGTGAGCTTGAAAGGCGCGTTGCCGGGAGTAGTCCTCATGGGGGCGAGGCTACGCGGCCGGCACAGCGGCGACCATCGACCGATGGGGGTATTGGCGGGTTCCTAGATACGGGCCGCGCGAAAGCCGCCACGGATGAAGCTCGCCTCGTGGCCGCGCGCGTTGGCCTCGTCGAGCTCCTCCTGCGTGAGCGCGCCGGTACGCAGCAGGAGGTTGAATTCATCGCGCAGGTGCGTCCGCATCATCTCCGGCCCGTCCGTGGCGATCGTGAAGCGGACGCCGTGCGCGACGAAGGTGCGGAAGACGTCGCGGACCGCGCCCTCGTCCCGCAGCGCCTTCGTCAGCAGGTTCGACGTCGGGCAGATCTCGAGCACGACCTCGGCTTCCCGCAGGTGGCGCATCAGCGCCTCGTCGCCGGCTGCGAGGATGCCGTGGCCGATCCGGTCGGGACGCAGCACCTCGAGCACCTCGCCGATCTCCTCGCGGCCGATGTCGCCGCCCTCCTCGCCGACGTGGATCGTCACCCCGAGCCCGGCCGCGCGGGCCTCCTCGACCATCGGCTGCGCCGAGCGATAGTCGTAGCGTCCGTGCCCCGGGCGCGGGCCGGCGATGTCGACGCCGACGATCCCGCGCGAGGCCCACCGGATCGCCTTCTCGACGATGATCTCGTTCTGCCGTGGTGTGAACGTGCGGTCCATCATCAGGATCAGGCCCGCGTCCACCTGTGGGTACTCGAGGTTTGCGCGGTCGAGGCCGCGGATCGCGGCGAGGATGATGTGGTCGAGGTCGCGCTCGCCGCCACGGTTGCGCTTCATCGGGTTGAACCGAAGCTCGAGCGTCGTGATCCCCTGCGAGCGGTAGGCGCCGCCGATCGCGCCGTGCACCGACGTCTCGACCGCGAGCGGGCTCGACTGGATCAGCTCCGTCCAGTGGTAGATCTGGTCGAGCGCGTCGAGGTCCGGCACACCGCGCGGGTCGCTGACCGTGACGAGCCGGTCGAAGTCCCAGTAGTCCTTGACCGGCAGCGCGATTCCCTGCTCGTGCGCGAGCGTCCAGAGGATGTCGGACGAAACCGAGCCGCCGAGGTGGGTGTGCAGCTCCGCGAGCCCGTCCATCCGACGATCTTAATCAGCCCCACCCGACCACGGCCCAGCGGCGGCCTGCGAAGCGCGCGCCGAGCAGCGCGAGCCGGGCGGCGATCAGGACGTCGAGACCGGCCGCCAGCGCCCCGAGCGCCGGCAGCGCAGACCAGAGGATCTCGCGGTCGTGCGGCGAGCGCAGCCGCACTACCCGGGCTTCGCCACCGGGTCCGCGAGCTGGCTCTCGACGAGCGCGACCGCGAGCTCGACGCAGTCCTCGAGCCGCTGCTCGTCGACGAGCTCGAGCGTCTCGCTCGGGAGGTGGTACTCCGGGTACGGGAAATGTGCCAGCGCGATGCCGGGGATCTTCGCCTCGACGAACGGGATGTGGTCCGTGCCGCCGCCGGGCTCGAGCGTCTCCACCTCGTACCGATTGCCGAGCCCGAGCCGCTCCACGTGCGTGTGCGCGCGGTCGCGCAGCGCGGGCGGCGCGACCATCAGCACGAGCTTCCGTCCGTGCGCGACGCAGTCGAGGTTGACGACGCCGGCGTAGCGGCCGAGCTCGCCGCGGAACTTCGCGTCGGTGACGAACCAGCGCGAGCCGACGAGGCCGACCTCCTCCGCGGCCCACGCCGCGAACAGCACCGTGCGGGGATGCGTGCGTCCCATCAGCCGCGCCGCCACGCGCCGCATCGCTTCGACCCCGCTCGCGTTGTCGATCACGCCCGGCCCGCGCCACACGGAGTCGTAGTGCGCGCAGACGACGATCGTCTCGTCGCTCTGGCCGGGAAGCGTCGCGAGCACGTTGCGCTCCGTAAGGCCGGGAACGAAGCGGCCGCCGCTGCGGAGCCGGGCGCGCACGCCGTCGCGGAGGTGAGGGTCACCGCGGACGACGAAGCAGCTCGGCCCGGTGACGATCGGTCCATAGAAGGAGAGGAACGGGATCGCGCCTCCGTCGGGCACGACCGGGTTCTCGTAGACGCGCGCCAGCACGCGCCCCTCGCCGTCCTCGATCGCCCAGATCGGGCTCGCGCCGCCGCCGACCGGATCGGACAGGTCGCCGTACCGCCGCAGCACGCCCGCGACGCCGCCCTCGGGCGTGGCCTGGGCATACTCGCACGGCCCGGCGGCCACCGGCTCTCCGTCCAGCTCCAGCGCCGGCTCCTCGGCCTCGTAGCCGACGAGCGGAAACTCCTGGAAATGCGGCTCGAGCCCGAGCGCCCGGAACGCGTCGGTCCACGGCCTCTGCCGCGCGCATCGCCTCGGCGGTGCCCTTCCGCCGTGGGCCGATCTCGACGCCGAGTGTCTCCAGCAGGCTCACGGCCGCCGACGATAATGGACTCCGTGAAGGTGGGCATCGTCGTCCCGTACTCGTGGTCCTTCTGGGGCGGCGTCGTGGAGCACGCCGAGCTTCAGGCGGAGGCGCTCCGCCGCCGGGGCTGCGAGGTGAAGACGATCATGGGCAACGATCCGCCCGGTCAGTTCACGCGCGTGCTCCATCCGCGGCACGGGCGCCACGGCAGCCCGCCGGCCGACGTGATCGCGATCGGGCGCTCCGTGATCGTGCCCGCGAACGGCACGCTCCCGAACATCATCCTCAGCCCGCGCTCCTTCTTCCGCGTCCGCCAGGCGCTCGCACGCGAGAACTTCGACGTGTTGCACCTGCACGAACCGATGACGCCGATCCCCTGCATCGCCGCGCTCACGTCGTTCGACGGGCCGATGGTCGGCACGTTCCACGCGAGCGGCGAGCTCGGGTGGATGCGGATCGCCGAGCCGGTCTGGGGCTTCCTCGCCGACCGGCTCGACCACCGCATCGCCGTCTCGGAGATCGCGCGCACCTCTGCGGAGCGCTGGCTTCCCGGCGAGTATGAGATCGTTCCCAACGGCGTCCTGATCCCGCCGGCGGCCGACGCCGGCGGCCGCGCGCACCGGATCCTCTTCGCCGGGCGTCACGAGACGCGCAAAGGCCTGCACGTGCTCCTGCACGCGTGGCCGGAGATCCACCGCCGCACCGGCGCCGAACTGCGCGTCGTCGGCGCCGACCCGCTGCGCGTCCGTTTGCTGATGACCCGCCTGCGTGTGCCCGAGGACGGGATCGAAGTGCTCGGCTTCCTGCCTCAGGAGCAGTTCACGGAGGAGCTGCTCGCGGCGAAGGCGCTCGTCGCGCCGTCTCTCGGCGGCGAGAGCTTCGGCATCGTGCTCACGCGCGCGCTCGCTTGCGCGACCCCCGTCATCGCGTCCGACATCACGGGGTACCGTGCCGTGATGACCCCGGAATCGTGCATCGCGTTTCCCGCCGGGGACGAGCAGGCGCTCGCCGATGCGGTCGAGGGACTGCTCGCCGACGAGCCGCGACGGCAGGCGATGGGGGCCGCCGGCCGCGAGCTCACGCAGGAGCGGTACTCGTGGGACGCGATCGCGCAGCACCTCGTCGAGATCTACACGTCCGTGATCGGGAGCGTCACGGCTGTGGCGGCGTCGCCGTGACGCGCTTCCGGCCGCGGCTGCCGAAGACGCTCGCGGGCAGGCTCGCAGTCGGGCTCCCGGCCGTCGCGGTCGTGGCGGTGCTGTTCTGGTGGCGCGGCCCGAGCTTCACCGCGATCGGCGACGCGTTCGCGGTGGTCAAGTGGCAATGGGTCGTCGTCGCGATCGCGCTCAACCTTCTGTCGGTCGTCGTGCGCGCGCTTGCCTGGACGATCGTGATCCATTCGGCGATGCCGTCGCCCCGTCCGGGGCCGCTGCTCGTCTTCTCCGCGTTCTCCGTCGGGCTCTTCGCGAACGCGGTGCTGCCGGGGCGGATCGGCGAGCTCGCGCGCGTCGCGGTCCTCACACGCAAGCTGCACCGGCGCAAGGGCGCGTGGGCGACGCTGGTCGGGACCGTCTTCGCGCACCGCGTCTTCGACGTCGTACCGGTGCTGCTGCTCGTGGTCTACGTCGTCGCGACGGCGAACATTCCGAACTCGGCGAGGGCGAGCCTGCTGTTCGTGATCGGCGTCGGCGTCGGCCTGTTCGCGTTCGCGTTCGCCAGTGCGCGCAGGCCCCACGCGCTCGCGCCGGAAGGCAGTGGGCCGGTGCGGCGGGTGCTGGCCATGGGACGCCAGGGCCTCGGCGTGATGCGCTCGCCGGTCGGAGCCGCGGGTGCGATCTTTTTCCAGATCTCCGGCTGGATATGCCAGCTCCTCGCCGTGTGGACGGCGATGCGCGCGTTCGACATCCACTCGCCTCTGCCCGCCGCCGGCGTCGTGCTCCTGCTGATGAACGTGGTGACGATCTTCCCGTTCTGGCCCGGGAACGTCGGCCTCGTCCAGGTCGCGATCGCCTCCGCGCTCGTCGGCTACGGCGTCGCCTATGGCACCGGCATTGCGTACGGCTTCGGGCTGCAGGCGATCGAAGCGTCGGTGGGAATCGGGGTGGGCCTGCTGTTCCTCGCCCGCGAGGGGCTTTCGTTCGCGATGCTCCAGGTGATGCCGAGCGCCGCGCAGGCGGACATGGCCGACGGGGAAGAGGTTGTCGAGGCGGATGTCGCGCCCGAGCGCGCTGGCGTGTCCGGCTAGCCTCAAGGGCGTGCTGCCGCCGCGGCCTGCGGCCGCAGCGCTGGCGCAGGGCTTCGCCCTCGCCGGGATCGCGTGCCGGCCGCTGCCCATCGGAGACGGCGGCGAGGGCACGCTGGACGCTCTGTGCTCGGAGACCTGGCCGGTCGCCGTGCACGACGCATTCGGCCGGAGGCGCACGGCGCGCGTGGGGCGGCGCGGCGCAGCCGTCGTCATAGAGGCGGCGGAGGTGATCCCGCTCGATCCGCGGCGCCTCGACGTGCTGTCGGCCTCGAGCCGGGGGCTCGGAGAGCTGCTCGGCAGGATCGAGGCTGAGGAGCTGCTCGTCGCTCTGGGCGGCACCGCCACGATGGACGCCGGCACCGGCCTGCTCGGCGCGCTCGACGCGCTGCCCGCGCCGGCGACTGTGCTCTGCGACGTGCAGACGACGCTCTACGACGCGCCGCGGCTGTTCGGCCCGCAGAAAGGCGCCACGCCCGCGCAGGTCGCCGAGCTGGAGACGAGGTTCCGCGCGCTCGCCGAGCTCGCGCCGTACGCAGAACTGCCCGGCTCGGGAGCGGCCGGCGGGCTCGGCGCGGCGCTCGCCTCGCTCGGCGCGAGGCTCGTCCCCGGAGCGGCCGCGGTGCTCGACCTCGTCGGCTTCGACGCCGGCCGGTACGACCTCGTCGTGACGGGAGAGGGGCGCGTGGACGCGACGACCGCCGAGGGCAAGGCGGCGGCCGAGGTCGCGCGCCGCTGTGCCGAGGAGGGCGTTCCGTGCGTCGTCTTCGGCGGCGTCGTGGAGGAAGCGCTCGCAGGCGTGGAGACGGTCGCCCTCTCTGGGGACCCGGCGCGCGCGCGCGCCGACCTGTTCGAGCTAGGCCTGCGGCTCGGGGCGCGCCTGCTCGACGCGGCGGGCTAGCTCC
>JBEKEH010000054.1:0-20992 GCA_050013935.1 Gaiellaceae bacterium
GGTTGGCCTTCAAATCCAGCCGCGCCAGCACCAGATACGCATCGGCCGAAGGCGCAAGTTCCAGGGCCGCCCTTGCTTCCTTGCGCGCGCCCTCCGCATCGCCGGTCCGCTCGCGCACTTCGGCCAGCCCGGCGTGGGCCTCGGCCACCCGGCCGTCGGCTGCCACGGCGGATTGATAGAGCCGCTCGGCTTCGAGCAGCAATCCGCGGTCAAGGTAATCCTTCGCCTGGGCGGCCAGCTTCTGCGCCCGCTTTTCCGGCGTAAGCGCGGCCAGACGCGAGGCGTCCATCTGGTCCAGCATCAGCGCCGCCTGGCGAAAGGCGACAGCGTCGAAGCTGCGCTCAATGCGCTCCAAAGGATCGGCCTTCAACTCCGGAGCTCCATTCGCCGCGTCGCTCGAATCCACCGCAGAACCGGCAGACGCGCTCGCTCGGCGAGCGGCTCGCGGTGAACTCCGTGATGCAGGGCACCGCCGCCGACATCATCAAGGTGGCGATGGTGAACAGCCACCGCCGGCTGCGCGACGAGGGCCGTACCGCGCGGCTCGTGCTGCAGGTGCACGACGAGCTGCTCGTCGAGGCGCCCGACGCCGAGGTGTCGGCGGTGAAGGAGCTCGTGCGCGAGGAGATGTGCGGCGCCTACTCGCTCGACCCGCCGCTCGCCGTGGACGTCGGCGCCGGCGACGACTGGAACGAGGCCAAGAGCTAGTGGACGCGGCCACAAGTACGGTTGTGCGTCTGGCGGCCCGCAAACGCGGCGCATGCCGTTGTCCTCGGTCGGCCGCATACCTACGGGTATGCGGCCTCCCTGCGTCCTAGCTCCCTGCGTCCTAGGCCTGCTTGGTTTGCGAACCGCCAGACACGAACGAACTTATGGCCGCGTCCACTAGGTTCTGCCGAGTCTCGCGAGGCGTAGCGATAGGCCGACCCCCGCGTCAGGGCCTACTGGGGGAGGATTCCCGGCCCTCGCGCAGTACCCCGACTCACGGCCCGCTTCTCTCGAGAATCTCTTGCCGATGCGCCGTTTCCGGATCCTGCCGCTCCTGCTCACCGTCCTCGTCTTGCCGGGCGCGGCGTCCGCGTACCCATGGCCGTTCAAGCCGTTCGACGAGCAGCACCCGATCCGCGGCTTCTTCGGCGACCCGCGCACCGTCTACCAGAGCGGACTCGCCTCGGACGCGCTCGTCGGTCCCGGCTTCTTCTCCTTCCACCAGGGCGTCGACATCGCGGCTCCCGACGGAACGCCGATCTATGCGGTGGCGAGCGGGACCGCCCACTATCTCGGCGCCGCGACGCTCGATGTCGTCACGGGGCATCACGTGGTCTTCCAGTACTTCCACGTCGTTCCGGTGGTCGGCGAGGGCCAGCACGTGGTCGTGAGCGGGACGATCCTCGGCTACGTGCAGGCGCCGTATGGGCACGTGCACATCACGGAGATCGACGGCTCCCGGGTCGTCAACCCGCTGCAGAAGGGCCACCTGACGCCCTACCGCGACACCACGAGGCCGACCATCCGCGCCGTCACGATCGAGGATCGGCTGGGCGCAATGCAGGGGCCGCTCTGCGGCCGGGTCGAGATCGACGCGGACGCGTTCGACACGCCGCCGGTGCCGGTGCCCGGCCCGTTCCGGGGGCTGCCGGTCGCGCCGGCGTTCGTCGCCTGGTCGCTCCGGCGACCCGGCCATCGCGCGCCGATCGTGCGGCGGACCGTTGCGAACTTCCTGAGGACGCTCCCGCCGAACAGCAAGTTCTGGACCGTCTACGCGAAGGGCACCTACGAGAACTCCCCCCGGTTCGGCCGCACGCAGTACCGGTCGATGCCCGGCCGCTACCTGTTCCAGCTCGCCGGGAGCTTCAACACGAGGACGCTTGCGAACGGGGCGTACGTCATCACCGTGCGGGCGCGCGACGTGCGCGGCAACGCGGCGGTCGCGACGCGGCGCATCGAGGTCCTCAACAGGGCCCGCGGCGTGTGCCCGGGCTCGCTGACAGGTGCGCCGCCGCCGCCGGAGCTGCCTGCGAGCTACACGCCCTCGCCGTAATCAGGGGAGGCCGAGGGCGGACTTGTACGCGCGCCGGTAGATCGCCTTCAGCCGCTCCACGCGGTCGACGTAGGCGCGGGTCTCGGGGAACTGCACGGGCTCGTGGTCGCGGCGCCAGCGGTCGACGTTCTCCTGGCCGGCGTTGTAGGCGGCGAGGGCCGTGCGCTCGTTGCCGTACTTGTCGAGCAGGTGGCGGAGGTACCAGGCGCCGTAGCGCACGTTGATCTCGGGGTTGTAGAGGTCGGAAAGGACGAACTTCGAGCCGCCCGTGCGCAGGGCGATTCCCTCGGCCGTCGCCGGCTGAAGCTGCATCAAGCCGATCGCGCCGGTGCTCGACCGCGCGTCCGCGTTGAACTTGCTCTCCTGCTCGATCACGGCGGCGAGCAGTGCCGGGTCGAGCCGGTAGTTCGCCGCGTGGCCGCGGACGATCTCCGCGTAGCGGAGCGGGTACCACAGGCGCGCCCACCACGGAGGCTCGGTCCGCTGTAGGTAGACGAACGCGCCGCCGGCGGCCGCCGCGAGCGCAACGGGGAGGATGAGCCGCCTCAGGACGATGTGAGCTCCTCCACGACGCCTGCGACGAAGGCGTCGAGCTCGGCCAGCGTGCCGTCGTTGACGAAGGCGAAGTCTGCGCGCCGAAGCTTCTCCTCCTCGGGGACGAGGCGCGCCTCGCGGTCGGCGAATGCGCCACGCCGCTGCTCCCGCACCGCGGCGGGAGCGGTGACGACGACGACCTTGTCGAAGCGGCGCTCGCCGCCGGTCTCGTAGAGCAGCGGCACCTCGACCACGGCAAGGGCAGGCGGCTCGTCGCGGGCGCGCAGCTCCTCGAGCGAGGCCTCGTGCGCGCGGATGACGCGCGGGTGCAGCTGCCGCTCGAGCCAGTCGAGCTCGTCCCGGTCGGCGAAGACGATGCGGCCGACGGCTGCGCGGTCGACCGCGCCCTCGGGGTCGAACACGGCGTCGCCCCAGCGCGCGCGCAGCTCTGCCTGCAGCGCGGTGTCCTCGCGGTAGACGCGGTGGACGATCTCGTCGCTCGAAGCGACGGCCGCGCCGTGACGCGCGAATGCTGCGAGTGCCTCGCTCTTGCCTGCCGCGATGCCCCCCGTGATCGCGACCGCGAGCGGCCGCCGCGCCACTACTCGGCGGAGGGCTCGGTCTCGGCCGAGGCCTCGACGGGCTGCTCGACCGCCTCGGCCGCGGGCGCCTCGGCCTCCGGCGGCTCGCTGCCGTCGATGCTCTGCTCGACGGCAGCCACGTCGGCGACCGGCTCGTCGGCGAAGACGTTCTCGGACAGGTCGATCGACGGCGGAGCGGCGTCGTCGCCCGGCTTCGGCTGCACGGGCATGCCGTCCTCGACGCGCTTCAGCGAGAGCGACAGGCGCCGCCGCTCGGCGTCGACCTCGAGGATGCGCACGTTGACCGTGTCGCCTTGCGAGACGACCTCGCGCGGGTTCTCGACGTGATGCTGCGCGAGCTCGGAGATGTGCACGAGCCCCTCGACGCCGGGGAGGATCTCGACGAAGGCGCCGAAGGTCACGACCTTCGTCACCTTGCCCTCGACGACGTCGCCCTCCTGGTAGCTCTCGAGCACCTGCTGCCAGGGGTCGCTCTGCGTCTGCTTGAGGCCGAGCGAGATGCGCTGCCGCTCGCGGTCGATGTCCAGCACCTTGACCTGCACCTTCTGGCCGATCTCGAGCACCTCGGACGGATGGTTGACGTGGCTCCACGAGAGCTCCGAGATGTGGATCAGCCCGTCCATGCCGTCGAGGTCGACGAAGGCGCCGAAGTCGACGATGTTCGAGATCACGCCCTCCACGACGTTGCCCGGGTTGAGCTTGTCGAGGATCGCCTGGCGCATCTCCTTGCGCTCGTCTTCGAGGACGGCGCGGCGCGACAGGACGACGTTGTTGCGTGAGCGGTTGAGCTCGATCACCTTGCAGCGGAGCTCCTGTCCGAGATACTCGTCGAGGTCCTGCACGCGGCGGATGTCGACGAGCGACGCCGGCAGGAACCCGCGCACGCCGAGGTCGAGGATGAGGCCGCCCTTCACGACTTCGATCACGCGGCCGTTGACGGGCTCGCCCTGCTCGTGCGCCTGCTCGATCGCCTTCCAGGCGAGCTCGAAGCGGGCGCGCTTCTTCGAGAGGATCAGCCGGCCCTCGGCGTCCTCCTTCGTCATCACGAGCGCGGCGATCTCGTCACCGACGGAGACCTCGTCCGCCGGGTTCACCGAGCGGCGGATCGACAGCTCGCTGACGGGGATGACCCCTTCCGACTTGTAACCGATATCCACCAGCACCTCGTCCTTGTCCACGCGGACGACGGTGCCGTGGACGACCTCCCCCTCGTTGATGGTCGGGAAGGTCGACTCGTAGTCCGGAATCAGCTCGCCGTCCGGGCCGGTCGTCCAGACGCCTTCTTCGAGCCGTGGGTCGTTGATGGTCTCGTTTGCCATAGAGGCGGGGAGTATAGCCCCACGCTTCTAGACGCCCTGGGGGGCGCCTTGTTAGGCGGCCTGCCCCGGCCGTCTTGGGGAATCCACATGCATCCAATCACGATGCACGTCATTACAACGGCCCCGCGCGTCGCGCTGCGCGGGAACCGGCTGCACAGGCGGACCGAGGAACGGCTCGTCTTCGTGGTCGGCTCGCCGCCCTCCGGCACGAGCTTTGTCGGCGAGGCGCTCGGCTCGCAGCCGGGCTTCGTCGACCTCGGCGAGGTGCCCCTGCTGAAGGCCGCGGCGCCCGAGCTGGCGGCGCTGCCCGCGGCGCGGCCCGCGCCGCCGTCACGTAGCGGCGCCACGCCCAGGCCGCGCGCCGCGCGTCGCTGACGCGCTCGAACTCCTCCCGCCGCTCGGGCTCCACCCAGAAGCGCGCGTGGGCTCCGTCGGCCGCTGGCGGGACGAGCTCTCGCCGGAGCAGCTCGCGGACGTCGAGGCCGAGGCGGGCGGACTGCTCGCAGAGCTCGGCTACGGGTAGCCCCGGCAAACGCCGATACGCTGGTAAGCGTGGAGGAGCGGTACCCGATCGGGGAGACCGACGCGGTTGCGGTCGCCGTGCTGCGACACGAGCGGCGCGAGGCCGGGTATCCGCGCTGGTCGGCGTCGATCGGCCTCCGCGGCGGCGAGGCGACGGTCAGCGTCCCGGGCCACTACCCGGGCGTACTCGCGCAGCGGCTGCGTGCGGCGCACGAGCGGTTCGCTCCCGGCGCCCGCCTCGGCCGGGACGAGTACCTCGACCTGACGGCGCTCGCGCGCGACGGCGAGGAGTCGGTCGCGCTCTCCTCGACCGCACGCTCGCCGGTGCGCGTGACCGTCGAGGTGCCGCGCGCCGAGCTCGAGCCGCTCGCGCAGCTGCTCGACGAGGCGCAGCAGCTGATCGAGGAGCTGCGGCAAGGGCTCGGCCTCGTGCCGGACTCGCTCCCCGACGTGCTCTAGCGGGTCTGGCGACGGTCGTCCCGGCGGCCTTGGCCGATACCCTGTACCTCCGTGCCCGAGCTGAAGACAGCGGACGACTACCGCCCGACCGGCGACCAGCCGAAGGCGATCGAGACGCTCGCCGAAGGCCTGCTCGCCGGCGAGCGCTACCAGACGCTCGTCGGCGCGACGGGGACGGGCAAGACGGCGACGATCGCGTGGACGATCGAGAAGGTCGGCAGGCCGGCGCTCGTGATCGCGCACAACAAGACGCTCGCGGCGCAGCTCTGCAACGAGTTCCGCGAGTTCTTTCCGCACAACGCGGTCGAGTACTTCGTCTCCTACTACGACTACTACCAGCCCGAGGCGTACGTCCCGCAGGCCGACCTCTACATCGAGAAGGACTCGTCGCGCAACGACGACATCGACCGGCTCCGCCACTCCGCCACCTCGAACCTGCTCTCGCGCCGAGACGTGATCATCGTCGCGTCGGTGTCGTGCATCTACGGTCTCGGCTCGCCGGAGGAGTACAAGGAGCGCGTCGTCTTCGTCAACGTCGGCGAGGAGCAGGATCGCGACCTGATGCTCCGGAAGCTGATCGACATCCAGTACGTGCGCAACGACACGCTGCTGGGGCGCGGCCGTTTCCGCGTGAAGGGCGACGTCGTCGAGGTGCAGCCTGCGCATTCGGAGACGGCGTACCGCATCTCGTTCTTCGGCGACGAGGTCGAGCAGATCACGCACTTCGACCCGCTCACCGGCGAGGTGCTGTCGCGCTACGACACGATCACCGTCTTCCCGGCGACGCAGTACGTCACCTCGAAGCCGACGATCGAGCGCGCGGTCGGCGAGATCCGGCGCGAACTCGAGCAGCAGGTCAAGAAGTTCGAGGCGGAGGGGAAGATGCTCGAGGCGCACCGGATCAGGCAACGCACCGAGTACGACCTGGAGATGATGCAGGAGCTCGGCTTCTGCAACGGGATCGAGAACTACTCGCGCATCCTCGACGGGCGGCCGCCGGGCTCGCCGCCGCACACGCTGCTCGACTACTTCCCGTCCGATTTCGTCGTCTTCGTCGACGAGTCGCACCAGAGCGTGCCGCAGATCGGCGGCATGTACGAGGGCGACCGCTCGCGCAAGCAGACGCTCGTCGACTTCGGCTTCCGCCTGCCGTCCGCGCTTGACAACCGTCCGCTCCGCTTCGACGAGTTCCTGGCGAAGGTGCCGCAGCTCGTGTTCGCCTCGGCCACGCCGGGGCCGTTCGAGCTGCGGCACTCGACACGCATGGCGGAGCAGATGATCCGGCCCACCGGCGTCGTCGACCCGGACGTGGAGCTTCGCCCGACACTCAACCAGATCGACAATTTGCTCGGAGAGATCCGCCAGCGCGAGGCGGCCGGCGAGCGGACCCTCATCACGACGCTGACGAAGAAGATGGCGGAGGACCTGACGGACTACCTGCTCGAGTCGGGCGTGAAGGCGCGCTATCTCCACTCCGAGATCGACACGCTCGAGCGCATCCAGATCGTGCGCGAACTGCGCCTGGGCGAGTACGACGTGCTCGTCGGCGTGAACCTCCTGCGCGAGGGCCTCGACCTGCCCGAGGTGTCGCTCGTCGCGATCCTCGATGCGGACAAGGAGGGCTTCCTGCGCGGGCGCACGTCGCTCATCCAGACGATCGGCCGTGCCGCGCGCAACGTGAACGGCAAGGTGCTGATGTACGCGGACAAGCAGACCGAGGCGATCAAGGAGTCGATCGACGAGACGAACCGCCGGCGCACGATCCAGCTCGCCTACAACGAGGAGCACGGGATCACGCCGGAGTCGATCCACAAGGGAGTCAGCGACATCGCCGAGTTCCTCTCGTTTGAATCGCCGCACGTCCCCGCGCGGCGGCGGCGCGGCGCGACGAAGGTGGAGGGGATGGACCGCACGGAGCTCGAGAAGCTCGTCGTCACGCTCGAGGAGGAGATGTTCGCAGCGGCCGAGGAGCTGCGGTTCGAGTACGCCGCGAAGCTTCGCGACGAGATCAAGGAGCTCCGCCGCGAGCTGAACGCGCTCGAGGAGGCGCCCGCGTGACGGTCGTCGCCGCGGTCGGCGCCGGGACCGTCGTCGGCGTGCTGTTCTCCGCGTTCTTCACCGGAGCGCTCGCGCGGCTCGCCGTTCCCGGGCCGGACCCGATGCCGATCTGGCTCACCATCCTGATCGGGCTCGTGGGCTCGCTCGGAGGCGGCGGCATCGCGTACGCCGCCGGCTGGCGGAGCGCGTACGGGATCAGCACGGTCGGCTTCTTCGTGGCGATCCTGCTCGTCGTCGGGTACCGCCACTTCGTCCAGCGCCGGCCGATCCTCGGCCGCGGCGCCTACCGCTTCCCCGAGCGCGGCTTCGGCGTCGACGAGTACCGGCGGCGGCTCCAGCGCGCCGGCATCGATCCCGACAAGGTCGCCCCGACCGGGCCGTTCGCGCCGATCAAGGCCGAGCCCGCCGCCGTCCGGGCTGCGGCGGCGACCGCCGCCGGCGACCATCCGACCGAGAACCCCGCGCACTACCTCGGCCTGCTCGAGGAGCTGCACGACTCCGGCGTGCTCTCCGACGAGGAGTACACTGCCGCACGCACTCGCCTGCTCGAGTCGCTCCGCGCCTGAGGAGGGCCCACCGTGCTGTGGTTCATCGTCTTCCTCGTGCTCTACGGGCTCGTCGCCGGCGCGCTCGCCCGCCTCGCCCTGCCCGGGCCCGACCCGATGGGCCTGCTCGCGACGACCGGGCTCGGGCTCGCCGGCTCGCTCGTCGGCGGCGTGGTCTCGTACTTGCTGCTCGGCTACGCCGGCGGGATCGTGATCTCGATCGCCGGCGCCATCCTCGTGCTCTACCTGTACCGGCGTTTCGTCCAGCACCGGCCGCTGACCGGGCCGGGTGCGAAGCGCCTGCCGCCGGGCTAGTGGACGCGGCCATAAGTTCGTTCGTGTCTGGCGGTTCGCAAACCAAGCAGGCCTAGGACGCAGGGAGGCTGCATACCCGTAGGTATGCGGCCGACCGAGGACGACGGCATGCGCCGCGTTTGCGGGCCGCCAGACGCACAACCGTACTTGTAGCCGCGTCCACTAGGACGAGAGCGGCCCGTGCCCGCGCGCGAACGTGCGCCGCGCGTCGAGCCCCCAGCCGCTGTCCTGCCAGATGTACGTCAGCACGGTCAGCGTTTGCTCGTCGACCTCGTAGACGTGCAGGCCGCGCGCCTCGCCCAGCCGGTTCGGCCGCGGCTGTCCGAGCCCGGGAGCGATCGAGACGACCGCAGTGCGCGCCTCGCTGCCCACGACCTCGAACTCGTGCCGCTCGCTCACCGCAGCCTGGTGGATATGGCCGGAGACGATCAGGTCGGCGCCGGCCGAGACGAGCTCGCGGAACACGTGGCTGCGGTGCGCCACCGGCCGCTTGCGCGCCGCCCGCCACGGTGCGCCGAGCAGGTGGTGATGGAGAACGGCGACGCGGAAGGCGCCGTCGGCCGCCTCCGCGAGCCGCGCGGCCGCGCGGTGCAGCCGCTCGTCGCGCACCGCTCCGGTCTGGTGCCGGTACGGCCGCGCCGAGTTGAGGCCGACCACGTGCAGCGTTGCGGACGCGTATGTCGGCTCGGTCGTCCCCCAGAGGCGCTCGAACTCCGCCCACGGGTGGGTGACGCGCGCGGGGAAGGCGTAGGGGAGGTCGTGGTTGCCCGGCACCGCCAGCACCGGCGGGCCCAGCGAGCGCAGAAGCCGGTGCGCCCGCTCGTGCTGCCCGCGCCGGCCGCGGTGGGCCAGGTCGCCCGAGGCGACGACCAGCTCCGGCTGCACCCGCTCGACGAGCGCCGCCAGCGCAGCCTCGACGTCCGGGTCCTCGCGTATACCGGTGTGGAGATCGGAAACGTGGAGGATGCGTGCGTTCACGAGTGAATGAGGCTATAGATTCAGGTATGGGCGACGAGTCCGCCGAGATCTTCGACGACGTCTACCTCGGCCTCCGCGCTGGAGGCGCGCTGCGCAAGCAGCGTCGCGGCGAGCAGCTCACGACCGAGGAGGAGGAGGCGCTCGGCCGCTGGCAGCGCCTGTCCACCTGGCGCAAGGCGCTTGCGATCGGCGGCTTCGGGGTCGGCACGTTCGGGCTCGGCTTCACCCTTGGCGGCCTCGTCTTCGGCCGCTGGCGCAAGGCCTAGGCTGCCGCGGCGGGGCCGGCCACGGACTGCGCCCACGCGCGCACCGTATCGCGCCGTACGAACGCGGTTGCGGCCCCGAGCAGCGCGAGCTCGATCACGGGATCCCAGTAGTAGAACATCCCCAGCGGGTCGAGCAGGAGTCGCACCGCCGTCGTCGCGGCCGGGATGATGAAGATCGCCGCCGGGTTCCTGCGGATCAGGCGGGCGAGCCCGCCGGCGAGGCCGACGGTGGCGGCGCTCTGCAGGAGCCGGAGCGGCCAGCCGAACGGGTAGCCGACGCCGACGATCAGGTGGATCGGGCCGCCGGCCACGTGCCACTGCCAGGCGAACATGTGGAAGTCGCCCGCGAGCACGAACGGCGCGAGCATGAGCGCGACCGTGGCCGAGGCGATCGCCGCGCCCAACGCGCTCCGGCGAAGGCTGGGCGCGAGCGCCAGCACGGTGACGCCGAGCACGCCCCAGAGCTCGAACCCTGCGGAGAGGCCGACGAGGAGCCCTGCGCGTCCGACGCGTCCGGCGCGCGCGTGGCGCGCGGCCAGGAGCCAGAGAATCCCGGCGACCGGCTCCGCGAAGTGCCCGGTCGCGTACGCGTCCGGCACGGGCCCGAGCAAGAGCGCAGCGGCGACGACGAACACGAGCGGGAGCGCGCGACGGCCGACGACCGTCCTGAAGGTCGCCATGAGCGCGGTGCACAGCGCTGCCTCGGTCGCGATCGCGAGCGCGGCGGGCGACCAGCCCGCGAGCCGGTGGAGCACGGTCGCGGCCAGCAGCTCGAGCGGCGCCGCCTGGATCGTCGGGTTGTGGAACGTGTGGGCCCAGCCGCCGGAGAGCATCGTCCTGCCCGCCGCGGCGAAGAGCACGAAGTCGCTGTTGTGCCAGCCCCGGCTCGTGTAGACCGCGTCAGCGACCGTGGCCGCGAGGAGTGCGGCGGCCACGAGCTCGAACCTCCCTGGACGGAAGCGGCGCACACGGTCCGTATCGGCAGCGCGTTCGCGGCGCATGAGCAGACGCCCTCCCGAGGGAATCCCGGCGGCGCGTCGAACGAGGGAAGCCCATGCTCGCCACTCCCGAAGAGCGCGTCTTCCTCGACGCCCGCCGGCACGGCGTCGTGCTCGTGCAGCCGCTGTTGCGCGCGCTCGTCCTCGCCGGCACCGGCGCCGTCGCCTTGCTCGGCGGCTGGCCGCTCTCGGCCGCAGGCGCTGCGCTGCTTGTTGCCGCCGCGATCGTCGCGCTCGCCGCGGTCTGGCGCTGGGACCGCACACACGTCGTGCTCACGACCGAGAAGCTGTTCGTCGTGCACGGCGTCCTGCACAAGCACGCCGCCGCGGTGCACCTCGCGAAGGTCGGCACGGTAGAGGTGGAGCAGCCGCTGCTCGGCCGGCTGCTCGGCTACGGCACGATCGTCGCAGGCGAGCTCGAGATCCCCTGCGTCGCCGAGCCGCGCGAGGTCTACGGGCTCGTCGAGCGGCTGCTCGTCTCGTAAGCGGCTGAGGATTCGGCGCTGCGGTTGCCGCTGACGAGCACGCAGCCGTGCGAGACGTCGCCGGTGAAGTTCTTCGTGACAGAGCCGCTGTCCGCGTCGACCGTCCCATGAACGACGGCGAACGACGATTGCAACGCCGAGACCTCGCCTGCTCCGACGGGGCGCCGGATACCTAGACGAACGTACGTTCGGGAAGTACAATGGCCCTCCAAATGGCTGCCGACGAGCTGGTTGTCCACGGCGCCCGCGAGCACAACCTCAAGGACATCACCGTCCGGCTGCCGCGGAACCGCCTCATCTGCATCACCGGGCTCTCCGGCTCCGGCAAGTCGAGCCTGGCCTTCGACACGATCTACGCCGAGGGCCAGCGGCGCTACGTCGAGTCGCTCTCCGCGTACGCCCGCCAGTTCCTGCAGATGATGGAGAAGCCGGACGTCGACCACATCGACGGCCTCAGCCCGGCGATCTCGATCGACCAGAGGACGACCTCGCGGAACCCGCGCTCGACCGTCGGCACCGTCACCGAGATCTACGACTACCTGCGCCTGTTCTACGCGCGGGTCGGGCACCCGCACTGCCCGGTCTGTGGCAAGCCGATCGCCGGCCAGTCCATCGACGCGATCGTCGACCAGGTGCTCCGCCTCGACGAGGGAACGCGCTTCATGGTCAACGCGCCCGTCGTCCGCGACCGCAAGGGCGAGTACAAGGACGTCTTCGAGGAATTGACGCGCGAGGGCTTCACGCGCGTCAAGGTCGACGGCGAGCAGTACGTGCTCGAGGAGGGCGTGCCCGAGCTCGACAAGAAGTTCAAGCACACGATCGAGGTGGTCGTCGACCGGCTCGTGATGAAGGGCGACCTGCGCCTACGTCTCACGCAATCCATCGAAACAGCCGCCCAGCTAGCGGAAGGCCTAATCGCCATCGACGTAGTCGATGGCGGCACATTGTTGTTTTCTCAAAACTTCGCTTGTCCTGACCACGGCGTCTCCCTGCCGGAGCTGCAGCCGCGCATCTTCTCCTTCAACGCTCCGCACGGCGCCTGCCCGCGCTGCACCGGCCTCGGCTCGCAGCAGGAGATCGACCCGGACCTGCTCGTGCCCGATCCGTCGCTCTCGATCGACGACGGCGCGCTCGTGCCCTGGTCGGTCGGCGGCTCCTCCGGCTTCTACGAGGCGGTGATCCAGGCGATCGCCGACCGCTACGAGATCGACACCTCGAAGCCGTGGGCGGAGCTGACCGAGGACGAGCAGAAGCGGTTCCTCTACGGCACCGACGGCGAGCGTGTGTACGTCCAGTACCGCAACCGGATGGGCCGCCGCCGCCAGTACATGCTCGCCTTCGACGGGATCGTCGCGAGCCTCCAGCGCCGCTACAAGGAGACCGACTCGTCGCAGCAGCGGGAGCGGATCGAGGAGTACATGTCGTTCCGTCCCTGCCCGGTGTGCAAGGGAGCGCGGCTCAAGCCCGAGGTGCTCGCGGTCACGGTCGGCGGCTACTCGATCAACGAGTTCACGCAGATGTCGGTGACGCGGGCGCTGCGCTTCATCGACACGCTCGAGCTGACGAAGACGGAGCAGCTGATCGGGCACCGGATCGTCAAGGAGATCCGTGAGCGGCTGACCTTCCTCGACGACGTCGGCGTCGGCTACCTGACGCTCGACCGGGCGGCGGCGACGCTCGCCGGCGGCGAGGCCCAGCGCCTGCGGCTCGCGACGCAGATCGGCTCGCAGCTCGTCGGCGTGCTCTACATCCTCGACGAGCCGTCGATCGGGCTCCACCAGCGCGACAACGCGCGGCTGATCGCGACGCTCGAGCGGCTGCGCGACCTCGGCAACACGGTCGTCGTCGTCGAGCACGACGAGGAGATGATGCGGCGCGCGGACTGGCTCGTCGACATGGGGCCCGGCGCCGGGCTGCACGGCGGCGAGGTCGTCGCCGAGGGGCCGGCGGAGAAGGTGGCGCGCAACCGCAAGTCGATCACGGGCCGGTTCCTCTCCCACGAGCGCACGATCGCGATCCCGGAGCGGCGCATCGAGGAGCGGGGCGCCTTCCTCGTGCGCGGCGCGTCGCAGCACAACCTCAAGACGATCGACGTCGAGTTCCCGGTCGGCAAGTTCGTCTGCGTCACCGGTGTCTCCGGCTCCGGCAAGTCGACGCTCGTGAACGAGATCGTCTACAAGGCGCTCGCCAACCGGCTGAACAAGGCGCGGGTCAAGCCGGGAGCGCACGAGGGCGTCGAGGGGATCGACGTCTTCGACAAGGTGATCGAGATCGACCAGAAGCCGATCGGGCGCACGCCGCGCTCGAACCCTGCGACGTACACCGACCTGTTCACGCACATTCGCGAGCTGTACTCGCTCACGCCGGAGGCGAAGGTGCGCGGCTACAGGCCGGGGCGGTTCTCGTTCAACGTGCGCGGCGGTCGCTGCGAGACGTGCAAGGGCGACGGCCAGATCAAGATCGAGATGCACTTCCTGCCGGACGTCTACGTCCCGTGCGAGACGTGCAAGGGCGCGCGCTACAACCGCGAGACGCTCGAGGTGCGCTTCAAGAACAAGTCGATCTCCGACGTGCTCGACATGTCGGTCGAGGAGGCGCTCCAGTTCTTCGCCAAGATCCCGAAGATCCGGCGGCGGCTGCAGACGCTGCACGACGTCGGTCTCGACTACATCAAGCTCGGCCAGCCGGCGACGACGCTGTCGGGCGGCGAGGCTCAGCGCGTCAAGCTCGCCGCGGAGCTCTCGAAGGTGGCGACGGGCAAGACGCTCTACATCCTCGACGAGCCGACGACCGGCCTCCATTTCGCCGACATCGAGAAGCTGCTCGAGACGCTGCAGCGTCTCGTCGACGGCGGCAACACGATGATCGTGATCGAGCACAACCTCGACGTGATCAAGCAGGCCGACTGGATCGTCGACCTTGGCCCGGAGGGTGGCGACGCGGGCGGCGAGATCGTCGCCGTCGGCACGCCGGAGCAGGTGGCCGAAGTCCCCGCCAGCTTCACCGGCCAGTTCCTGCGGGCAGTGCTGCCTGCGGCGGCCGTCGCCGCCTGAGCCGGCGCGAGCTTCACACGTTCCCCCGATACTCTGCGGACGTGAGCAGCGAGGCAGCGCCTGCGTCGGCACTCGAGCGCAACTGGTGGCTCCGCGCGGCCGCGGTGCTCGTCGCGCCGCGCGCCGTCTTCGTCTCACTGCGCGACGAGTCGCCCGAGGCGGCGGAGGCGCGGCAGGAGCCGATCTCGGCGATCGCCGGGCTCGCGGGGATCGCAGGTGTGCTCGGGACGCCGGTTGCGCGGCACCTGCTCAACGATCCGTCGTTCTCGCTCTCGCTGATCCCGGTCTGGGCCTTCATCGGCGGCGCCGTGTACGCGCTCGCGCTCTACTGGCTCGGCGGCGGGCTCCTGTTCGGAGCGGCGCGCCGGCTCGGTAGCCAGGGCAGCTGGCGCCGCTCACGGCAAGTGCTCGGCCTCGCCGCCGCTCCGCTCGCCCTCTCGCTGCTGACGCTGTGGCCGGTGCGCATCGCCGTCTACGGCACCGACCTCTTCCGAACCGGTGGCGACGACTTCGGGCGCGGCGACGCGGTGTTCGGTGCGCTCTACCTCGCCTTCCTCGCCTGGAGCGTCTGGCTGCTCGTCGTCGGCGTGCGCGCCGTTCACGGCTGGACCTGGGCGCGGGCGGCCGCGACGGTCGTGCTCGCGGGCGTCTTCCCGGCGCTGCTCGTGGCCGCGACGAAGCTCTAAGAAGAAAGCCGCAGCTGCGCTCCGGCCGGGCGCGGATGTCCGGCGCGTCACGACCCAGCATCGTGGCGGTATGGAGACCATGTGGGCCGTCCGTAAGCGTGGACCCGCTCCGGGACTTGCGCTGGAAGAGGTGTCCGTCCCGGCACCCGCCGACGACGAGGTGCTCGTCGAGGTCGAGGCGGCGAGCGTGTGCGGCACCGATCTCCACATCTTCCGCTGGGACGCCTGGGCGCGTCACCGGGTCTCCCCGCCGCTGACGCTCGGGCACGAGTTCGCGGGGACGGTCGTCGCGCTCGGCCGCAACGTGCGGCACGTCGCCGAGGGCGACTACGTCTCGGCCGAGAGTCACGTCACCTGCGGCGCGTGTTACCACTGCCGCACCGGACGCGCACACATGTGCGAGCAGACACAGATCCTCGGCGTCGACCGCAACGGGGCCTTCGCGCAGTACGTCGTCGAGCACAACGAGGGCGAGCATCCGGATGTCGTGTTCGAGATGTCCGGCGCGCGCGAGGCGATCGTCGACGCGTTCCGCATCGCCCGCAACGGCGGCCGCGTGATCCTGTTCGGCATTCCGGCTCAGCCGGTGGAGCTCGACGTCGCCGAGGAGCTGATCTTCAAGAACCTCAACGTCTCGGCTGTGAGCGGTCGTGAGGTGTTCGCCACCTGGTACAAGACCCGCTGGCTGCTCGAGCACGGTGTCGTCGACCTGCGGCCGCTGATCACCGAGCAGCTCGGCCTCACCGAGTTCGATCGCGCGTTCGCGCTGCTCGAGTCGGGCGAAGCGTGCAAGATCGTGCTGCGCCCCAACGGTGCGCCGAACGAAGCCCTGATCGCAACGCCGGTCGGCGCGGTCGAGGCGGACGGCAACCTCTCGCGGCTCGAGAGGTGGGCACACCGATGAGCACACTCGACGAGCAGATCGGCAGCGAGCTCGCCGCCCTGCGAGAGGCCGGCACGTACAAGCGGTTCAACACGCTCGAATCCCCGCAGGGGCCGGTGGTGAAAATGGCCGGGCGCGGTGAGGTGATCGTCCTCTCCTCGAACAACTACCTCGGTCTCGCCGAGCATCCAGACGTCGTACGCGCCGGCATCCACGGGCTCGAGCGCTACGGCGCCGGCACCGCCTCCGTGCGCTTCATCTGCGGCACGTTCGCGCCGCACCTCGCACTGGAGCACGACCTCGCCGAGCTCTCTGCGACCGACGCGGCGCTCACGTACGTCTCGTGCTGGAACGCGAACGAGGCAGCCATTCCGACCCTCGCCGACGGGACCACCGTGATCCTTTCCGACGAGCTGAACCACGCGTCGATCATCGACGCCGTTCGGCTTGCGAAGCCCGAGCGGAAGCTGCGATACGCGCACTCCGACATGGGTGAGTTGCGCGAGGCGCTGCGCTCCTGCGGGCACGGGCAGCGGAAGCTGATCATCACCGACGGCGTCTTCTCGATGGAGGGCGATCTCGCGAAGCTGCCGGACATCCTCGAGCTGGCGTGCGCGTACGACGCCGTCGTGATCGTGGACGACTCACACGGCGTCGGCGTCGTTGGGAAGACCGGGCGCGGCGTGGCGGAGCACTTCGGCGTGCTCGGCCAGGTGCACGTGCTGACCGGGACGCTCGGCAAGGCTCTCGGCGGTGCGGCCGGCGGCTACGTCGCCTCGTCCGCGGAGGTCTGCGACCTGCTCGCACAGCGCTCGCGGCCACAGCTCTTCTCGAACGCGCTTCCGCCGACCGTCGCGTGCAGTGCGCGCGCCGCCGTGCATGTGCTGCGGACGCGCCCGGACCTCGTGGCCAAGCTGCGCGAGAACACGCGCTGGTTTCGGGGTGCGCTGCGCGAGGTGGGCTTCAACCCGCTGGACGGGGAGTCTGCGATCATTCCGATCATCGTCGGCGAGACCGCACGCGCCATCGAGGTGTCCGAACGACTGCTGGAGCGCGGCGTGTTCGTGACCGGATTCGGCTTCCCAGTCGTACCGGAGGGAACGGCGCGGATCCGGGTGCAGATGTCCGCCGCGCTCGAGCCTGTGCACCTCGAGCGGGCGCTCGCGGCGTTCGTCGAGGTCGGCCGTGCGGCCGGGCTCGTCAGGGCGTAGCCGCGGTCTCCGTCTTGCTCTAACCCACCTCGGGTTTCTCGGGAAGTGCAGCCTCGAACGCGGCGAGCTCGTCCTCCGGCATCGCGTACGCGTGCTGCGGCTCCGGGAACGCGCCGCTGCGCACGTCCTCGGCGAAGTGGCCGAGCGCATCGATGATCACCGCGCTGAGATCGGCGTAGCGCTTGACGAAGCGCGGCGCGTGGCCTTCGTAGTAGCCGAGCATGTCGTGCCAGACGAGCACCTGGCCGTCGGTACCGGCGCCGGCGCCGATGCCGATCGTCGGCACGGTCAGCGCGCGCGTCACCGCCCGTGCCACGGCGTCCGGCACGGCCTCGAGCACGATTGCGAAGCACCCTGCCGCCTCGAGCGCCTGCGCCTCCACGATCAGCCGCTGCGCCCGGTCGGCGGTGCGCCCCTGCGCCTTGAAGCCGCCGAGCACGGTCGCCGTCTGCGGCGTCAGGCCGACGTGGCCCATCACCGGGATGCCGGCATCGACGATCGCGTGCGCACGAGAGACCGACGTGCCGCCGCGCTCGAGCTTTACAGCGTCCGCGCCGCCCTCCTTGACGAGGCGAATCGCGTGCTGCACAGCCTGCTCGTCGGAGGCTTCGTACGAGCCGAACGGCATGTCGGCGATCACGAGCGGACGCTTCGCGCCACGCGTCACCCACTGCGTCATGAACACGATCTCGTCCATCGACACGGCGACCGTGGACTCGCGCCCGTGCACGACCATCCCGGATGAATCGCCGATGAGGATCAGATCCACGCCGGCGGCGTCGGCGAGCCGGCCGCTCGGCGCGTCGTACGCGGTGACCATCACGATCTTGTCGCCGCGTCGCTTCATCTCCAGGAGCTCCGGCAACGGCAGCTTGCCGGCGGTCCACGATGCATAGCGCGAGGGCTTGTCGCTCACGGGAGCTCTCCCTTGTTTGTGGGCCCGAGCCAGGCTGAAGCCTGGCACGGGACTTCGAGCACAACGTTGTCGATGAGACGCGTCGAGCCGATGCGGACGGCGGTCGCAAGCACGAGCGCGCCGTCGAGGTCGAAGAGCTCGACGTAATCCGGTGTAAGGCCGTTCAGTGCGGCCCGAGTCGCGGCGACTGCGTCGCCGCCCAGGCGATAGATCTCGGCTCCCCTTGCCAAGGCGCGAGGGAGGGCGAGCGCCCTTGCACGGTCTTCCGGGGAGAGCCGGGCGTTGCGCGACGAGAGCGCGAGGCCGTCGGTGTCGTGCACGGTCGGCAGCACGCGAATCTCGAGCGGCAGGTTGAGGTCGCACACGAGCCGGCGGATCACTGCGGCCTGCTGCGCGTCCTTCTGGCCGAAGTAGGCGCGCGCCGGGCGGACGATGTTGAAGAGCTTCAGGCAGACGGTGGCGACGGCGCGGAAGTGGCCGGGCCGCGCCTCGCCTTCGAGCCCGCGCGAGACGCCTTCGACGTCGACCCAGGTCTGGAACCCGGCGGGATACATCTCCACGAGCGACGGCGCGAACAGGATGTCGACGCCGGCCTCGGCGGCGAGCTGCGCGTCACGCGCCTCGTCTCGCGGGTAGGCGTCGAGATCGGACTCGTCGTCGAACTGCGCGGGGTTCACGAACAGCGAGGCGACGACCACGTCGTTCTCCTTGCGCGCGGCGCGCAGCAGGAAGAGATGCCCCTCGTGGAAGGCGCCCATCGTCGGCACGAGCCCGATGTTGCCGGCGTCTGCGAGCGCGGCGCGCAGCTCGTCGACTGTGCGGATCGTCCTCACGTGGCGAGCACCACCGTCGCGGCGGCGAGCGTCTCGTAGAGGTGGTCGAGCTCCGGCCGCCCTGCGCGGATCGCGGCACGGTGCGCCTCGACCGTCGCCCAGTCGCCGCGCGAGATCGGCCCCGTCAGCTCGAAGCCGTTCTCGATCGTGCGCAGCATCAGCGGGTCGAGCGCCTCGGGCGGCGCGCCCGCCGCCTCGAACAGCAGCGACGCGGCGCGCTGCAGGGTCACGACGTAGTTCGAGGCGAACACGGCGCCGGCGTGGTACAGCGTCCGCGCGCCGTCGTCCAGCTCGAACGGGCGGAGGCCCAGCGTCTCGGCCAGCCAGAGCCCCAGCGTGCGCGCCTCGTCGGTCTCGGCCGTCACGGCGGCCCACGCGCCGTCGAGTTGCTCCGGTCCGCGTGCGTGCGTGAACGTCTGCAGCGGGTGCACGCTGAAGCGGCGCGTGTGCGGCTCGAGCGCGGCGAGCGGCGTCGCGCCGCTGACGTGCCCCACCCACGGCCCCGGCTCCACGGCCCCGGCGACCTCGGCGATCGCCGAGTCCGGGACACACAGGAGCACGAGCTCGGCCATGTCCGCGCCCACGGTGAGGCCGCGCTCGCGAAGCCTCGCGGCGACAGCCGAGCCGACGCGGCCCGAGCCGATGACGTGGATGCGCTCGATCACTGCGGTCGCTCCAGCTCCGTAGCGGATGCCGGGCACTGTCAAGTGTATCGGGACATCGGTACGCGCCCGCGGGTGCGCTCCGGGTTCGACCGGATGCGGCTCCGGCCGCACCGGCGGAGCATCGGAGCGATGCCCGTCAACGTCTGGACGGTGACGATCGCCGCTGCGGTCACGGCGCTCGCGACCGGCCTCGGCGCGCTTCCGTTCGCGGTCCTGCGCAACGGGATGCAGAGGCGGTGGCTCGGCACGTCGAACGCGATCGCCTCCGGCTTCATGCTCGCCGCCAGCGTGGGGCTCCTCTGGCAGGGCTTCGGGCTCGGCGTGGGGCGGCTCTGCCTCGGTGCCGGGCTCGGCGCGATCTTCATCTTCGTCTTCCGGCGGCTGATCGGAGAGAACGACGAGCTGGTGCTGGGCCGGCTCGTCGGCGCGGACGCCGTGAAGGCGCTCGTGATCGTCTCCGTGATGACCGTGCACTCAGCGAGCGAAGGCGTCGGCGTCGGTGTCTCCTACGGCGGCGGCGAGCGGCTGGGAATCCTGATCACGATTGCAATCGCCGTGCACAACATCCCCGAGGGACTGGCGATCAGCCTCGTGCTCGTGCCGCGCGGCGCGAGCGTGCGCGCGGCCGCCTGGTGGAGCGTCTTCTCGAGCCTGCCGCAGCCGCTGATCGCGCCGCTCGCGTACCTGTTCGTCGAGCAGTTCAAGGCCGTGCTGCCCGCCGGGCTCGGCTTCGCCGCAGGCGCGATGATCTGGATGGTCTTCTCGGAGCTGCTTCCCGAGGCGCTCCGCGACGCGCCGAAGCGCACGCTCCTGCTCGGCGGCGGCATCTCGTTCGCGGTGATGCTCGGCGCCCAGCTGGCGCTGTTCGGCGTCTAGCCCCCCGGGTGCGCGGCACGTAAACTGTCGGCCGTGCCGATCTACGAGTACGTCTGCATGGAGTGTGAGTCGCATTTCGAGGAGCTCGTCCGCGGCGAGCAGCAGGTCGCCTGCCCGGACTGCCAGACGACGAACGTCGCGCGGCAGTTCTCGACGTTCGCCGTGCACGGCGTCTCGAAGCAGCCGAGCTTCGGCGGCGGAGGGGGCTGCTGCGGTGGCTCCTGCGGCTGCGGCCACGGCCACTAGTGGCGGACCAGCTGACCCGCGCCGAGCGGGAGCACCTCGAGGCGGAGCTCGCGGAGCTCGAGGGGCCCCGCCGGAAGGCGATCGTCGAGGCGATCTCGGTCGCACGCGGCCACGGCGACCTCTCGGAGAACTTCGAGTACCACGCGGCGAAGAACGAGCAGGGCCTGCTCGAGCGGCGGATCGCGATCCTGCGCGCGCGGCTGCACGACGCGGTCGTGATCGACGAGGAGGCTGCGCGCGCGAGCGGCGTCGTTACGGTCGGCTCGCGCGTCGAGCTCGAGCGGGACGACGGCGAGCGGATGTCGCTCGAGATCTCGAGCGTCGGCGGCGTCTCGCCGGAGTCGCCCGTCGGCCGGGCGGTGCTCGGGAAGGCGGTCGGCGACAAGATCACGGTCGAGGCTCCGCGCGGGACGTGGCGGGCCAAGATCGTGGCGATCGGGCGGTAGTGCCCCTTCAGCAAATGTCCTCCGGCTTCTGGAACGCGATCACGCTGCGCGCTGC
>JBEKEH010000055.1:0-20080 GCA_050013935.1 Gaiellaceae bacterium
AGCCGGCGTCCTTTTCTCTGGCGAGGGGCGGTGGGTGGGCTGGCGCGGGCGGTGGTGCCTTTGGCATCCCCGCCCGCGTGGGGTCGGCCTCTGGTTAACGCCTGCGGCGTTAACCGCCGGCCCGTACCGGTCGACGAGCGGCGGGTTCAACCCTTAGGCCTGGGCCGGACGCCAAGGGCCGAAGCGAACGCGGAGCGTTCGTGGAGGCCGGATCCACGCGCGCGGGGACGGCGTAGCCGCCACCGCCCGCGCTACCCGGCCCCACCGCCCTCGCCAGACAAGAGCCCGGCGGCTTGGCCGCCGGGCGCTCCGTGAAGCCGAAACCAGCCCCAGAGGACGTGCGTAGCACGCCCGAGGGCATTATCTGTTATAAAGAGGCTTAGATTTTCTCACCAGGAGGACAGGACAGACATGGCAAAAACGATTGGCATCGACCTGGGTACGACAAACTCGTGCATGGCCGTGCTCGAGGGCGGCGAGCCCACCGTGATTCCGAACGCCGAGGGCGGGCGCACCACGCCGTCCGTCGTCGCGTTCACGAAGGACGGCCAGCGGCTCGTCGGCGCTCCGGCGCGGCGCCAGCAGGTCACCAACCCGCTGAACACCGTCTTCTCGATCAAGCGCTTCATGGGGCGCAAGTACTCGGAGGTCTCCGAGGAGATGACGATGATCCCGTACGAGGTCGTGCAGGGCCCGAACGGGGACGTTCGCGTGAAGGCGGCGGGCAAGGAGTACGCCCCGCCGGAGATCAGCGCGATGATCCTCCAGAAGCTCAAGCACGATGCCGAGGCGTACCTCGGTGAGCCCGTGGCGGACGCGGTCATCACCGTCCCCGCCTACTTCAACAACGCGCAGCGCGAGGCGACGAAGGACGCCGGCAAGATCGCCGGCCTCAACGTGCTCCGCATCATCAACGAGCCGACCGCGGCCTCGCTCGCCTACGGGCTCGACAAGGAGATCGACCAGACGATCCTCGTCTTCGACCTCGGCGGCGGCACGTTCGACGTGTCCGTGCTCGAGCTCGCCGACGGCGTCTTCGAGGTCAAGTCGACCGCCGGTGACAACCATCTCGGCGGAGACAACTTCGACAAGGCGATCGTCGACTGGATGGTCGCCGAGTTCAAGAAGGACCAGGGCATCGACCTCTCCGCCGACCCGATGGCGCTCCAGCGCCTCTACGAGGCGGCCGAGAAGTCGAAGATCGAGCTGTCGTCGACGATGACGACGCAGATCAACCTGCCGTTCATCACCGCGACGCCGGAGGGTCCGAAGCATCTCGACCTGCAGCTCACCCGCGCGAAGCTCGAGGAGATCACGGCCGACCTGCTCGCGCGTGTCGTCGGCCCGACGAAGCAGGCGCTCGCCGACGCCGAGCTCGACCCGTCGAAGATCGACCAGGTCGTGCTCGTCGGCGGCATGACCCGCATGCCCTCCGTGCAGGCGAAGGTCAAGGAGCTGCTCAGCAAGGACCCGCACAAGGGCGTCAACCCGGACGAGGTCGTCGCCGTCGGTGCCGCGCTCCAGGCAGGCGTGCTCAAGGGCGAGGTCAAGGACATCCTCCTGCTCGACGTCACGCCGCTGTCGCTCGGTATCGAGACCAAGGGCGGCGTCATGACGAAGCTGATCGAGCGCAACACGACGATCCCGACGAAGAAGTCCGAGGTCTTCACGACGGCCGAGGACAACCAGCCCTCGGTCGAGGTGCACGTCCTCCAGGGCGAGTCGGAGATGGCGACGTACAACAAGACGCTCGGGAAGTTCCAGCTCGTCGGCATTCCGCCGGCGCCGCGGGGCATGCCGCAGGTCGAGGTCACCTTCGACATCGACGCGAACGGGATCATCAACGTGTCCGCAAGGGACATGGGCACGGGCAACGTGCAGCAGATCCAGATCACCGGCGGCTCCGGCCTGTCCGAGGACGAGGTGAAGAAGATGATCCAGGAGGCGGAGGCGCACGCCGACGAGGCGCACAGGCTCCGCCAGACCGTCGATGCGAAGAACGTCGCCGAGACGCTCGCGTATCAGACCGAGCGCTCGCTGAAGGAGCACCGGGACAAGCTCGACGAGGCCGAGGCCTCGACGATCGAGGGCCGGATCATGGAGCTCCGCCACGCGCTCGAGAGCGACGACGTCGCCGAGATCCGCGCGAAGACCGAGGCGCTCCAGGAGGCGTCGCACAAGCTCGCCGAGGCGGTCTACGCCCAGGCGACCGCGCAGGCCCAGGCCTCCGCAAGCGGCGGCAACGGCGCTCCTTCCGCCGACGACGAGGTCGTCGAGGAGGGCGAGTACGAGGTCGTCGACGACGAGGCGAAGACGTCGTAATGGCCGACGAGCACGTCCAGATCGAGGAGCAGGAGGCCGCCGAGGGCGGCGAGGTCGAGCGCCTCGCCGCCCTCGAGGCCGAGCGCGACGAGGCGGTCGACCGCTGGAAGCGCGCCGCCGCCGACTTCGACAACTTCCGCAAGCGCACGCTGCGCGAGCGGAAGGAGTACGTCACGTTCGCGAACGAGCGGCTCGTCGCCGAGCTGCTGCCGATCCTCGACGATCTCGAGCGTGCGCTCCAGGCCGCGGCGGAACACGAGGAGTCGCGGCTCGAGGAGGGCGTCGAGCTCGTCCACCGCGAGCTCGCCGCCCTGCTCGAGCGGCACGGCGTGAAGGAGATCGAGACGAGCGGCATGTTCGATCCGCACGTGCACGAGGCGCTGGTCGCGCAGCCCTCCGACGCCGACGAGGGCTCGGTGCTCGACGTGATCCAGAAGGGCTACACGCTCGGCGAGCGCGTCGTGCGCCCGGCGCGCGTCGTCGTTGCCGGGCCGCAACAGGGGAGCGATGGCTAAGCCGCTCTACGACACCCTCGGCGTGCCGAAGAACGCCTCGCAGGACGAGATCAAGAAGGCGTACCGGAAGCTGGCGCGCAAGCACCATCCGGACGCCAACGCCGGCGACAAGCAGGCTGAGGAGCGCTTCAAGGAGATCCAGCACGCGTACGACGTGCTCTCCGATCCGGAGAAGCGCAAGGCGTACGACCGCTTCGGTGCGCAGAACGGCCGCCCGGGGGCGGGCGGCACCAACGTCGACTTCGGCAACATCGACTTCGGCGATCTCGGCGACCTGTTCGGCGGGATCTTCGGCGGTCTCGGCGGCCGCGGGCCCGGCGGACGCCCGCAGCGGCAACCGCTCCACGGCAACGATGTCGAGGCAGAGGTGCACCTCTCGTTCGAGGATTCGCTCCGCGGCGCCGAGGCGAAGGTGCCGGTCGAGCTGATGACGGTGTGCAGCCAGTGCGGCGGCACCGGAGCGCAGCCGGGGACGGCGCCGGTGATCTGCCCGGAGTGCAACGGGCGAGGCGTGAGGGTGGAGAGCCAGGGGCTCTTCGCGCTCTCGCAGCCGTGCCCGCGCTGCCGCGGGAACGGCACGGTGATCGAGCAGCCGTGCCCGAAGTGCAAGGGCTCCGGCCGCGAGCGGCGGATCAAGACGTACGCCGTGAAGATCAAGCCCGGCGTCAAGGACGGAACGCGGATCCGCCTCAAGGGCAAGGGCGAGCCCGGCGAGAACGGCGGCCCCAACGGCGACCTGATCGTCGTCACCCGCGTGACCGCGTCGCCGACGTACGAGCGGCGCGGCGACGACCTCGTCGTGCAGGTGCCGGTGTCGTATGCGACGGCCGCGCTCGGCGGCTCCGTCGAGGTGCCGACGCCCGAAGGCCCCGTGTCACTGAAGATTCCCTCGGGTTCGGAGGACGGCAAGCTGCTGCGGATCAAGGGCCGCGGCGCGCCGAAGCTCTCCGGCTCCGGCAAGGGCGACGTGCTCGCGCGCGTGCGCATCCAGGTGCCGAAGCGCGTGAACAAGAAGGAGCGCGAGCTGCTCGAGCAGCTGAAGCAGGTGAGCGGCTGATGGCGAAGCACGACGATCTGCTGCAGCTGGGTCCGCACGAGGCGCCCGAGCCCGAGACGGCGGAGGAGAAGAGCAAGAAGCTCGGCCTGAAGACCGCCGGCGGCGGTGTTGCGGCCGGCGGCGTCGCGGCGCTGAAGCTCGGCTTCCTCGGGAAGTTCTTCATCTGGTTCTTCGCCTGGCGCGGCATCGTCGACGCCTGGCGCATCGGCGGCTGGGTCGCCCTCGCCGTCGTCCTCGCTGCGCTCACGGCGTTCTTCGTCCTGCGCTCGCGGAGACAGACCCGATGAACGACCGCCCCATCTACATGATCAGCATCGCCGCCGAGCTCGTCGGCATGCACCCGCAGACGCTGCGCATGTACGAGGCGAAAGGGCTCGTCAGGCCGAAGCGCACGCCCGGCGGCACGCGCCTCTACTCGGAGGCCGACGTCGACCGGCTGCGGATCGTCCAGCGCCTGACGACGGAGCTCGGTCTCAACCTCGCCGGCGCCGAGCTCGTGCTGAGGCTCGAGGACGAGCTGCGCCGCGCGCACGCGCAGATCGAAGCGCTGCAGCGGCAGCTGAAGGACGACGTGAAGGACGTACATCGCCACTACCGCCGCGACCTCGTCCCCTACGGCGAGCAGCGGCTTCCCGAGCGCAGGCGGCAGCGCTGATGGACTTCAACAAGCTGACGATCAAATCCCAGGAGGCCGTCGCGGCCGCACAGGATCTCGCGCGCCGCCTCGGCAACCCCGAGCTCTACCCCGAGCACCTGCTCCTCGCGCTGCTCGACCAGGAACTGGTCCGCAGCCTCGTTGAGGCTGCGGACTATGACGTGGCGTCGCTCCGAGCAGAGGCGGAAGCGCGAATCACGCAGAAGCCCCACATCGAGGGCGCGCAGCAGCAGCCGACGGTTTCTGCCGCGCTTTCCCGCGTGCTGGATTCGGCTCTCCAAGCAGCGAAGCGCATGGAGGACGAGTACGTCTCGACCGAGCATTTGCTTCTCGCGCTCAATGTTGTGCCCAGCGATCGGCTCGAAGAGGCGATCGCAAAGATTCGCGGCGGGGCGCGCGTCACCTCTCCCGACCCGGAAGGCACGTATCAGGCGCTCTCCAAGTTCGGGCGCGACCTCACGGCGGAAGCCGAGAGCGGCAAGCTCGACCCGGTGATCGGGCGCGACGAGGAGATCCGGCGCGTGATGCAGGTGCTGTCGCGGCGCACGAAGAACAACCCGGTGCTGATCGGCGAGCCGGGCACGGGCAAGACGGCGATCGTCGAGGGGCTCGCGCAGCGGATCGTCGCCGGCGACGTTCCCGAGGGATTGAAGGGCAAGCGGGTGTGGGCGCTCGACATCGGCGCGCTGCTCGCCGGCTCGAAGTACCGCGGCGAGTTCGAGGAGCGCTTGAAGGCGGTGCTGAACGAGATCCGCAACGCCGAGGGCGAGCTGATCCTCTTCATCGACGAGCTGCACACGATCGTCGGCGCGGGCGCGGCCGAGGGCGCCGTCGACGCCGCGAACCTACTCAAGCCGATGCTGGCGCGCGGCGAGCTGCGCTGCGTCGGCGCGACGACGCTCGACGAGTACCGCAAGCACATCGAGAAGGACGCCGCGCTCGAGCGACGCTTCCAACCGGTGTTCGTGGGCGAGCCGTCGGTCGCCGACACGATCGCGATCCTGCGTGGACTCAAGGAGCGCTACGAGGCGCACCACGGCGTGCGCATCCGCGACGCCGCGCTCGTCGCGGCCGCCGTGCTCTCGCATCGCTACATCGCCGACCGCTTCCTGCCCGACAAGGCGATCGACCTCGTCGACGAGGCTGCCTCGCGGCTGCGCATGGAGATCGACTCCTCGCCCCTCGAGCTCGACGAGGCGGATCGGCGTGTGCGCCAGCTCGAGATCGAGCTCGCCGCGATGGCAACTGAGGATTCCGCTACGCGGAATCCTTTGGAAAAGGAATTCGCCGAAGCGAAGGAGCACCGTGACGGGCTTGCCGCTCGCTGGGCGAGGGAGAAGGAGAGCTTGCAGCGCGTAAAGGACGCCACTCGCCGCATCGACGAGTTGCGGATGGAGGCGGAGCGCGAGGAGCGCAACGGGAACCTTCAGCGCGTCGCGGAGATTCGCTACGGCGAGATCCCCGCGCTCGAGAAGGCCTTAGCGGATCGGCCGCAGGTCGATCTGCTAGTGAAGGAGGAGGTCGACGAGGACGACGTCGCGGCCGTCGTCGCCCGCTGGACGGGCATCCCGGTCGACCGGCTGCTCGAGGGCGAGACGGAGAAGCTCGTGCGCATGGAGGAGCGGCTCCACCAGCGCGTGATCGGGCAGGACGAGGCCGTCGAGGCGATCGCGAACGCGATGCGCCGTTCCCGCACCGGCCTGCAGGACCCGAACCGCCCGATCGGCTCGTTCATCTTCCTCGGCCCGACCGGCGTCGGCAAGACGGAGCTCGCACGCGCGCTCGCGGAGTTCATGTTCGACGACGAGCGCGCCATGGTGCGGCTCGACATGTCCGAGTACCAGGAGCGGCACACGGTCGCACGATTGATCGGCGCGCCGCCCGGCTACATCGGCTACGACGAGGGCGGTCAGCTCACGGAAGCGGTGCGCCGGCGCCCGTACTCCGTCGTCCTGCTCGACGAGATCGAGAAGGCGCACTCGGAGGTGTTCGACGTGCTGCTGCAGGTGCTCGACGACGGCCGGCTGACCGACGGCCAGGGCCGCACGGTCGACTTCCGCAACACGGTGCTGGTCATGACCTCGAACATCCGCAGCGCCGAGCAGCTGCGCGACCATTTCCGGCCGGAGTTCCTGAACCGGGTCGACGAGATCGTCGTCTTCCAGCTGCTGACGCGCGAGCAGATCGCCGAGATCGTCCAGCTCCAGCTCGAGCGGCTGCGCGAACGGCTCGCGGAGCGACACATCACGCTCGAGCTGACGGACGCCGCGAAGCAGTTGCTCGCCGACGCCGGCTGGGATCCCGCCTACGGCGCGCGACCGCTGAAGCGCGCGATCCAGCGCCTCGTCGAGAACCCGCTCGCGCTGCGCCTGCTCGAGGGCGACTTCGCCGACGGCGACACGATCCGCGTCGACGCCGCCGAGGGCGAGCTCGTCTTCACGAGGGCAGCGGCGGCGGCGCCGGCCGCGGCCTGAGCGCCTTCCAGAGCGGCCTTTAGCCGCTCGCGGTTCCTGCCGATCCATACGGGGTGGAACCGGGTAGGGCGGCATGCCTGGTCGTCGCCGCAGGGATGGCCCTCGGCAACGGCGGACACATCGGTCACCCGGGACGGGTGATCTTCAAGGCGCAGGCAGAGGTCGTCCAGGCGCTGACGGAGCCGAGCCTCGCCGACGTGGCGCGCTCCCTGGAGCAGTATCACGCGGTCGCCGGGACGTACGTCGACGCCGACGTCGGCGGCGGGCTGCAGCTGCGCCTGCGCTGGGCGAACGACACGGCCTACTGCATCGAGTCGGTCGGCGCCGACGGCGTGCAGCACCTGCTCGGGCCCGGCGGCAGCCCGGCGCCCGGCCCCTGCCCGTGAGCAAACCGTTCCCGCGACCCGCGTGGAAGTTGAGCTTCTCGAAGCTCACCGGGCCGGCGACCGCCGCGCACATCCATCTCGGCGGGATGGGCAAGGCCGGCAACGTCGTCGTGCCGCTGTCGGCCCGTGCCAGAGCGGGATGACCGGCACCGCGACCATCAGCGCGGCCCTGATGAAGGACTTCACGAAGCACCTGCTCTACGTGAACGTCCACACGGCGAAGAACCCGGCCGGCGAGATCCGCGGCCAGCTCGGCGGCTAGCCGATCCGTGCAGGCGGAGCGGCGCCCCGGCGGCGGGCGCCGCTCCGGGGTGCGCTAGCGTCCGTCGCGTGCTGCTCGTCGTAGCCGCCACCGAGCGTGAGCTCTCCTTCGTCGCGGGCGCCGAGACGCTCTGCTGCGGGATCGGGCCCGTTGAGTCCGCGCTCCAGACGGCGCGGGCGCTCGCCGCGCGGCGCGCCGACGCCGTGCTCCATATCGGCATCGCGGGCGCGCGCGGGATCGAGCCGCCGGCGCTCGTGCTCGGCTCCGAATCCGTCTACTGCGACGTGCTCGACGCGGCCTTCACGCTGGCGCGCGTCGAGCGGATCGAGCCGGACCCGGCGCTGCTCGCTGCGGCCCGCGCCGCGCTGCCGGAGGCGCTCGTGCTGCCGATCGCGACGTGCGGCAAGGTCGGAGGCGGCGGCGCCGTCTGCGACGTCGAGGCGATGGAGGGCTTCGGCGTTCTCCGCGCCGCGGGGCTCGCCGGCGTGCCGGCGGTCGAGCTCCGCGCCGTGTCGAACGCGGCCGGCGAGCCGGACCGCGCGAAGTGGCGCATCGATGACGCGCTCGTCGCGCTCGCGGACGCGGTGCCGAAGCTCGTCTCCGCGCTCGGCTAGGCGGGAGGCGCGTCGACGACGTCGTCGAGGAACTCCGCGTTGCCCGTGACGGGCGGCGCGCCGTAGGCGAAGAAGAGGACCTCCTCGTCGGCTTCGTTGCGGGCCTGCATCGGTGTATCCCGGTGCACGGCGGCGAGATCGCCCGGCTTCAGGTCGACCCGCTGCGGCGGCTCGCCGAGCAGCATCGTCAGCGTGCCGCGCAGGCAGACGAAGACCTCTTCCTGGCCGTGGTCCATGTGCCGCCGGCCGCGCGTGTGCGCCGGGTAGCGCCAGAGCCGCGCACGCGAGTCGGTCAGGTTCGCCGGCACCGTCACGTCGGCGGCGAGCCGCACCGCCTGCCCTTCGTGTCCTGGCCGCTCCTCGTACTCGGCGGAGTCGGCACGCACGACGTCGTAGCCCATGGCGTGACGATACCCTCCGGGGCCGTGGCCAGGCTGTCCTATCCGCGCACCGGGGAGCCGCGGCCCGAGGCGCTACCTCCTGGCGAGCGCACGGTCGGCCAGCTCGTCGCCGAGTCGATCCGCCTCTACGGCCAGCGGTTCTGGAGCGTCATCCCGCTCGGCCTCGTCTTCGCCGGCATCGACCTGGTGGGCTTCGGCCGCAGCGTCGCGGTGCAGACGCTCGCCCTCTGGGCGTTCACGCCGGTGTTCGCGGCGGCGTACGTGCGGGCCTGCGCGATCGCGACGGGTGCGCGCCCCTCGCGGCAGGCGGCGGTGAACGCATTCCTCGTCGCCGTCATCGTGTTCCTGCCGTTCCCGGTGCTCGTGCGCCTGTACGTCCTGCCGGGAATCGCGCTCTTCGCGCTGCTCGGGCTCGGCGTCCCGGCCGCCCTCGTCGAGGGCCTCGGCGTGCGTGCCGCGCTGCGCCGGGGCCTGCAGCTCGGCCGGGCCGACGCCGTCCACGCCGTGGCGGGCCTCGCGACGCTCGCGCTCGTCTTCGGGGTGAGCCGCTACGCGCTGCTCGTCCTGCTCCACACCCAGGGAAACCAGACGCAGGACGTCGCGGCCGTGCTCTCCGACCTCGTCCTCTCGCCGCTGCTCTTCATCGGCTCCGGCCTCCTCTACGTGGATCAGGCGGCGCGGGTCAAGTAGGCTCCCCGTATGCCCATCTACATCCTGCTCTCCCGGCTCTCCCAGCAGGGCGTGGCGACGCTGAAGTCGAACCCGGACCGCCTGCGCGAGGTGAACCGCGACGTCGAGGAGCTCGGCGCGCGCGTGCTGCACCAATGGGCGACCCTGGGCGACTTCGACTTCGTCAGCGTCGTCGAGGCGCCCGACACGGCGACGGTCGCCCGCGTCAGCGTCGCTCTCGGCGCGCGCGGCTCGACGAAGATCCAGACGCTGCCCGCGCTGACGATCGACGAGTTCGTTCAGACGCTCAGCTAGCGCGCGCGAGAGGGCGGCGGTCGCCGCCTCTTGCGGCTCTATCCTGCGGCCGATGCTGGTGCTGCCCGACGAGGCCGACGTTCTCGCAAAGCTCGTCGCGTGGGGCGAGGCGCAGCCTTCCATCTGCGCCCTGATCCTCACGAGCTCCCGCGCGAAGCCGGACGGCGGGGCCGACGCGCTCTCGGACTACGACGTGATCGTCGCTGCTCGCGACGCCGCCGCGTTTGCCGCGGACGACGCCTGGGTGTCGGCGTACGGCCGGCCGCTGGTGCGTTGGAGCGACCGGCACGAGCTCTACGGCACGACGGCGTACTTCCACGGCGTCATCTACGAGGACGGCGTACGCGTCGATTACACGGTATGGCCCGACGCCCTCCTGGAACGGGTCGCGGAGGAGCCCGCCCTGCCGGAGGGCTTGGACGTCGGCTATCGCGTTCTTCTCGACAAGGACGCGCGGACGTCGGGCTGGCAACCGCCCACATACCGCGCGCACATCCCCGCCAAGCCGACGAAGGCGGAGTACGACGCGCTCGTGGACGAGTTCTGGTGGGACACGACCTACGTCGCGAAGAGCCTCTGGCGCGGCGAGGTCCTCTTTGCCAAGTTCATGCTCGACTGGGACGCGAAGTTCGTCGCGCTGCGCCGGTTCCTCGAGTGGCGAATCGAGCTCGACCACGACTGGTCGCTGAAGCCGGGCGCGTACGGCCGCGGCCTCGAGCGCCTGCTGCCCGCCGACATCTGGTCGGAGCTGGCGAGCACGTACGTCGGGACCGGCATCGAGGACAGCTGGGCCGCCCTCTTCCGCACGACCGCCCTCTTCCGGCGAGTTGCGACCGAAGTCGGCGACGCGCTCGGCTACGCATATCCGCAAGACGTGGACGATGCCATGACCGCGCACCTCGACGGGGTGAGGAAACGTCAGAAGTCGACGTAGTGGTCGAACGGCGCGTGAGCCGGCGAGCGGGATGAACCTAGGCGGGAGCTTCGCGAATGCTCCGCTCCCGCTTAACCGCGTTGGTGGGCGAGCGCCCGCGCCGCTGCGAGCGCTTCTGCATGGCTTCCTGCCTGGATGATGACGTAGAGGCCCTGGGTCTTCATGGTGGCGATGTGGTACAGGTGGTTGGTGATGATCGCGGCGTCTTGGCGGAAGAGGCTGACGCCGTTGAAGGTGACGACCGCGTTGCGGTGTGGGAACTCGGTGATCGAGATGTACGAGCCCTGGTAGGCCGGGTCGCCGTATTGGTCGAGGTGGCCGTAGTAGAGGGCGACGCCGCTGATCTGGTCTTTGTAGGAGTTGTAGGGCGGTGTGAGGTAGTTGGGCAGGCCGACCCAGGTGCGCCGCAGGCTGGCGATCTGTGCGGGCGGAACGACCGGATCGGGGTTCATGGCTGCGCGCGCGTCGCGCAGCGTCGTGGCTACGCCGCTTCCGGCAAAACCCGCTAGGCCCGGACCGAACGGGAGCGTCGGGTGCGCGAACAGCGCGGGCTGCCGCGGCAGTGTCTCGATGTTGATCAGGCGAACGCCTGAGCCTGGCTTGATGGTGCCGTTGATGCGCTCACGCCAGTAGAGAGGCTTGTAGGTCGCACGCGAGATCGCGATCTCTGTCACCTCTTTGCCCGACGCGCCGGTCGTGACTGGCTTGCTGTCGATCCAGTCGACCGGCTGTCCTGCGATCTGGCCGGTGCCGACGAGGTGGTAGGCGCCACTTTGTAGCTGGGCGCGGTAGCCGGTGACGAGCGTTCGCCACCATGCGAATACCGGGAATACCGGTGCGTTCTGGGACGCTGGAACGACGAACCTCTGCGTCCGCTTGCCGTCGAGGGTCGAGACCCAGACCGTGCCGAGCTTCGGGTCAGACCACACCTCGGCCCCGCTCTGCAGCAGCCTGGTCTTACCCGTGCGAAGGTCGACGAGCTGTACGCCGGGCCCTTCGTCGAGGACGACGTGGATCGTCGGCCCGCTACCGATCGCTGCGATCGCCTGGTCGACGAGCGTCATCTGGCTGCGACCAAACCTCTGCGGAACAACGACGGCAAGAACAGCGATCAGCGCCGCGACAACAACCCCCAGCGCGGCCCTTCGCCCCACTCCGCCCAGCGGCACCTTCCGCCTGAACAGCGCCGAAGGTCCGCCGCCGCCGGGCGCCTCGTGCGGCCGCCGGGTGGGTGCGTGCTCGATCTCGCGGAGCAGGTGGGCGCGGCGGCGCGTCAGCTCGCGCTCGGGCATCGTCGGCGCGGGAGGATCGAGAAGGTCGATGCTCATGGAAGGTCTCCTTGCGTTGCGTCTGGCTGTCGAGCCGGGATGGCGTCCGCGCCGCTTTCGCCAAGCGTCCGCAGGTGCTCGCGGGCGCGATGCAGCCGCGTGCGTACCGTCGCCTCCGGTACGGCAAGCGCAGTAGCCGCAGCCCGCGGCGTCAGCCCCTCCCAGACGCACAAGCTCAGCACCTCCTGTTCGAGCCGGGAGAGCATGCGAAGCTGGTCGAGGATCAGCCGCATTTGCTGCTCGTCATCGAGTCGGTCGGTGAGACCGTCCGCGAAGTCGGGCTCCTCCAGCGGTCGCGGCAGCCGCGCCAGCGCCGCCTGGTAGCGACGCTGGCTCCGTCGCTGATTGCGCAACACGTTCGTGGCGACGCCGTACAGCCACGGCAACGACGCCTCCGGCGCGAGCGAGACGTCGCGGCGCCGTCGCCACGCCTCCAGGAAAACGATCGAAGTCAAGTCCTCGGCGAGAGCCGCGTCGGCGATGCGGCGAAAGCAGTAGCGGTAGATCGCCCCGGCGTACGCATCCCACAGGCGCACATGCGCCAAGGCGTCCGGGGACGCCTCAGAGTCCGGGCCGACCGCGGTGAGGAGGGCCATCACCTCATATATGTCCGCAACCGCCGCGCCGTTCGATCAAACGCCCCGGTTCATGAAGCTGACCCCGCCGAGACCAGCGTCGCCTGCGCGAGCGCGTGGGAATGTCGCCTGAGCGGTTGTCTCTGGTTGCCTCGACCGGTAGGCTCGACCGTCCACCCACCACGGAACGGGGCAAAGATGGCTGTCGGGATCCGAATCAAGTTTGCCGGAATGACGCAGGAACAGTTCGACGCCGTGAACGCGCACATCGATCCGGATAGCAACCCGCCGAAGGGATTGCTCTTCCATGCCTCGGGCCCGGTCGACGAAGGCTGGGGTGTCATCGACTTCTGGGAGTCTCGGTCGGCTTTCGACGAGTTCCAGGGTCGTATTCAGCAGGCGGCCGCAGCCAGCGGTGTGGAGATGCAGGGTCCTCCGGATATCAAGGAGTTCCCAGTTCACGAGACGTTCCCCCGCTGAAGACGGACTGCGGGGTAGCCAGGCGCGCTGCCCCGCACACTCACAGTTCAGGAATGTCACCCGCGGGAGTCGGGCCTGATCCCTGACGGTCGGCGCCGGGGATTGAACGCGTTAGAGCTTGATCTCGCTGATCTGGATCGTCGGTGTCGAGTTCGTGTAGTTCGGGATGTCGCCCATGATTCTCGCCGCGTGCGGCTCGAACGCGGCCTGGAATCCACCGACCGAGTCGAACAGGAGGTGACCCATCGCCACGTAGACGGCCGGGGATCCGGGCTCGGCGCCGCCGAGGCCCTGCTCGACGGCGATCCCCTTGCATGCGTCACCACACAGTTCCTTCACCATCGGCATGTGCTTGTCGCAGTAGTACGTCATGTCGAACTTGCAGTCATCGCTGTTCGGGTACAAGACGCTGACCTTGATCACGGTCTTCCTCTCGCTCACGAGGGCCGGCCGACCCCCCGCCGCAATGCTATTCGTCGCCGTGGCTCCTAACCGTCGCTACGAACGAGTGTGAGTAGCTCCGCCGCGGAGTTCTCGGATTCGGTTCCGGGCTTCTACGACCGGTATCTGGGTCCGGTCCTCTTTGAACCGTACGCGGTGGATCTCGTATCGCGGCTCCCGACCGGCGATCGGCTGCGGGTGCTTGAGATCGCCTGCGGCACGGGCATCGTGACGAGGCGCTTGCAGGAATCGCTCGGGGACTCTGCGACTTTGGTCGCTACCGATCTGAACGAACCGATGCTCACCTATGCGCGAGATGCGGTTCCAGCTCCCGGCATCGTCTGGCAACAAGCCGACGCGCAGGCACTCCTGTTCGAGGACGGCTCATTCGACGTGGTGGTGTGCCAGTTCGGTTTCATGTTCCTTCCCGACAAAGTGCAGGGCTTCCGGGAAGCGCGTCGGGTGCTCACCGCTGGCGGTTTGCTGCTCGCGAACATCTGGCACTCGCTCGAAGCGAATCCGGTCGCCGGTGCCATCCATGCGACAGTCGCGAGACTCTTTCCGGCTGATCCGCCCCGTTTCATGGAGACCCCATACGGCTATCACGAGACCGGTCGGATCCGTGTAGATATGGCGCACGCGGGGTGGGAGGACGTGCAGCTGGAAACCGTCCGCGTTCAGGCTCTCGGGCCGTCGGCCGCAGAGTTGGCTGCTGGCTTCGCGTTCGGCTCGCCACTTGCGCATGAGCTTGCAGAACGCGGCGCCGATCCCGACGCAGTCGTGCGCGCCCTCACCGATGCGCTGGTACCCGTCGGCGGCGAGCGCCCGTTCAAGCCGACACTTGCCGCAACAGTGATCAAAGCCGTTCGCTGAGCCGGTCCCTCTTCACCAGGGAACAGTGATCTGACGTGGGCCAGCGTCCGGGAATGTCACCCGGTAGGGATCCGCGAAGATCGGAAGACGCGACCGAGCGCTCAAATGCCCGCGAACGGCGCGCATATCGGAGACCAGAGTTTTCGCTGATGATGAGCAGCGGGAACCGGGGGATGCTGTCAGCACGCAGCGAAAGAGTCGGTGATGGCGCATTTGTCGACACGCTGGTTGCGGCGCCCGGCAGTGTCGAGTCAGGGGGGCGACCGCAGGCGGACGCTGAGCGGGCGGCCGTGGTTGCCAGTGCGCTCCTGGTCGGCATCTTGCTTCCCGTTGCGAGCGCGTGTGGCGCTCCAGGCAGCGGCGCCGCGAACGTTTCCTTCGGGGAGGGAGGCGTTGTTCGCACAGACTTCGGCGGCCATGATCGCGCTGCTGCGGTTGTGATGCAGCCGGACGGCAGGATCGTGGCAGCGGGCGGACGCGGCAATGAGTTCGCACTCGCCCGCTACCTGCCAGATGGTCGCCTCGATCGGCTCTTCGGTCGAGGCGGGAAGGTCGTGACGGACGTCGGTGCCTCTGCGCCCGCCGGTTGGCCGCGGCACGGCGCCGTCGCGGTCGCAGTCCAGCGCGACGGGAAGATCATCGCGGTCGGCGGCCTGCGGCAGTTCGTGCTCGTCCGCTACCTGCCGAACGGCCGGCTCGACTCGAGCTTCGGCACGGGGGGCATCGTACGGACGAGCTTCGGCGGTCGCGGCTGCCGCGGTCAGACGTTCCGCGACGAGGCAACCGCGCTCGCGCTTCAGGACGACGGCAAGATCGTCGCGGCCGGCAGCAGCTGCTATGACCTCGCGCTTGCTCGCTACCTGCTGAGCGGACGGCTCGACCCGAGCTTCGGCAGCGGCGGGAAGGTCGTCACCCACCTGGGCTGGGACGACTTCAGCGGCGCGGACGCGCTCGTTGTGCAGCCAGACCGGAAGCTCATCCTCGCCGTCGGTGTGTGCTGTCACCTCGGTGAGGCTGAAGTACTCGTCCGCCTCACCAACCAGGGCCGCCTTGACCCGAACTTCGGCCAGCGCGGCCAGACGGTCTTCTCGCTCGCCGACCAGAACGGTGTGGCCGCTCTCGCGCTTCAAGCCGACGGCTCCATCGTCGTCGCCGGATGGGGGATGTATGTCTCGCAGCCGCCTGCAGGCACGCCATGGAAGGTTTATGGGCTTGTTCGCCTCACGCAGGCGGGACGGCTCGACCCGACTTTCGGCAAGCGCGGCAGGCTCGTCTCCGCCGCTGTTTCAGGACTCGGAATCGAACCAGACGGCAAGATCGTCGCCCTAGACGGAAACTCGTTGGTTCGCTACACGCCTGACGGGCGCCTCGACGCTCGCTTCGGCAGCGGCGGCAAGCAGACACGCTTCGCGGTCGGCGGGACGGCCCTCGCCCTCCAGCATGACGGGAAGATCGTCGTCGTAGGCAGCACAGGGGCTTCGCGGAAGCACGACTTCATGCTTGTCCGCTACACCCGCGCCGGAAAGATCGATTCGTAAGCCCGTCGCGCCTCCTCTGCGTGGGCGCCGCTGGTGAGATGCGGGATGTATGCGCGAGCGCGCTGTCACCTGACGTCCGTTAGGCGCTGCGAACGCGATGCCGGCGGCGCTTGTCTCGGCGGCTCAGCCGGCTGCGGCGGCGACGCGGCGGATGGTCACGCCCCACGCCTTCCCGGACGCGAACAGCTCGTCCGGATCGACCTCGTTCCGCCAGCCGAGGAAGTGCGGTTCCGGGTGGTCGTCCGTCGAGCCGTACACGGCGGGATAGACCGCGGCCTTCGCCTGGACGTGCTTCACGCGCGCTGCCTCCTCGGCCATGCGTTCGGCCTCTTCGGCTGCGGGTCCTTCCATGTAACCGCGGGGCATGTCTCTAGGGTACTCCCGCTACGCTCGCTCTGTGCCGATTGCACTCGCCGTCCGCGGGCTTGCGAAGCGCTACGGCTCCGTCGAGGCGCTGAAAGGCGTCGATCTCGAGGTGGCCGAGGGGGAGCTCGTCGGCCTGCTCGGCCCGAACGGCGCCGGGAAGTCGACACTCGTGAAGATCGCGGTCGGGCTCGTGCGCCCGAGCGCCGGCGAGGCGCAGGTCGCCGGTGCCCGCGCCGGAACGCGGGCGGCACGGGCTGCGCTCGGCTACCTCGCCGAGCTCTTCCGCTTCCCCGGCTGGTACACGGCCGACGAGGTGCTCGAGCTGCACCAGCGCCTCGCCGGCTCGCACGGCGGCGCCGCCGAGCGGCGCCGGCTGCTCGAGCTCGTCGCGCTCGCGGACGCCGCGGGCCGCCGCGTGGACGGCATGTCGAAGGGGATGCAGCAGCGGCTCGGCGTCGCGCAGGCGCTCGTCGGCGAGCCGCGCGTCCTGCTCCTCGACGAGCCGACCTCGGCGCTCGACCCGGTCGGCCGCCGCACCGTACGCCTGCTCCTCGAGGAACTGCGCGGCCGTGGCGTCTCCGTCCTGCTCAACTCGCACCTGCTCTCGGAGATCGAGCTCGTCTGCGACCGCGTCGCGATCCTGCTCGGCGGCGAGCTCGTCGCCGCGGGGACGCCCGCAGAGCTGTCCCGCCCGCGCGGCGTCGAGCTTGAAACGGACGAGGGTGTCCGCCGCATCGACGGCGCGACGCGCACCGACGCGCCGCGGCTCGTGGCGGAGGCGGTGGCGGCGGGTCATCAGGTCTACGGCGTGCGCGTGCTCACCTCGACGCTCGAGGACGTGTACCTCGAAGCGGTGGGCGGGGAGACGGATTGAGCGGCGTCGCAGTCATCGTCGAGTACGGCTTTCGCGAGGCGGTGCGGCGGAAGGTGTTCGCCGTCGTCGTGCTGCTGACCGCGATCTTCCTCGTCCTGTTCTGGCTCGCGAACCACTTCGTCTTCGGCCAGCTGTCGAACATCACGCCGCCGCGCGACGTGAACGTCGACACGCGCACGTTCGCAGGCGCGTTCCTCACCGGGCTCGCGATGTTCGCGACGCTCTTCCTCGGCGTCGTGCTCGCCGTGTTCCTCACGCTCGGCGTCGTGTCGGGCGACGCCGAGCGTGGCCTGCTGCAGCCGCTCGTCGTGCGGCCGATCGGGCGCTCGACGCTGCTGCTCTCACGCTTCCTCGGCGCGGCCGGCGTGTGTGTCGCCTACGTGCTCGCCGTCTACTTCAGCGCGATGGTGATCACCGGGCTGACCGGCCACTGGTGGCCGGCCCGGATCGCCTGGCCCGGGCTCGAGCTCGCCGGCGGCGTCACGATCGTGATCGCGCTGTCGCTTCTCGGCTCGATCGTCCTCTCGTCGACTGCGAACGGGATCGCCGTGTTCATGCTCTTCGGCGGCGGCCTCGTGGCGGGGCTGCTCGCGTCGATCGGTCACGCGCTGAACTCGCACGCGATCACGCACGCGTCGACGATCGCGGCGTGGGCGCTGCCGTTCGAGGCGCTCTACCAGGACGCGCTGCGGATGATCACCGAGAACACGAGCGGCCTCACCAGCTTCCTGTTGCAGCTCGGCCCGTTCGGCGGCGCGTACGTGCACGGATGGACGATCCGCGTCTGGGCGGTCGGGTACCTCGTCGCCGTCGGCGCCGTCGCGCTGGCGGCGTTCTCGCGGAAGAACCTCTAGCCCGCGGGCCTAGGTGTCGCCCTGAAGAACGCGCAGCGTGCTCTCGAGACCGCGGCGCATCGTCCACGCGTGGTTCTCGCGGAAGAGCGGACGAAGCACGGGCGTCAGCTGTCGCACGAGCGGCTTCTGCACGGACGGCCGCCAGTCGAGCACCGCGTGCGTGCCGCCTTCCTCTTCCGTGAACAGCCAGGTGCCCGTGCCCTCGAAGTCGCCGTCGAGCCGCGAGTGGATCCGGTACGGCCGGTCGACGTCGAGGCACGTGATCGAGAAGCGGATCCGGTAGGGCAGAAAGCCGCGTGCCTTCACGGTTACGCGCTTGCCGGGGGCGGGCTCTCCACCGTCGCCCTCGGCGGCGAGGAAGACCTCGCCCCACCAGCGCGGGTAGTCGAGCGGCCGGCCGAGCAGGTCGTAGACGCGCTCGATATCGGCCGGCACGTGCCACTCGTCGAGAAACCGGTAGTCGGCGATGCCACGGAGCCTACGCCACTGCGCGCTCGCGGAGCTGCTCGTCGAGGAGCGCGTGCCCGCGGGCGAAGCTCAGGCCGCTTCCAGCAGCTCGGAACTCTCGGCCAGACGGCGGATGCGCACGAGCTGCCTCGTCTGCATCACGTAGTGCGCGGGGTCGAAGAGGAAGTAGCCGGCGAGCTGCGCGAGCAGGCGCGGGCGCTCTGCCGACCTCGTCCGCACGAGAACGCGCGTCCGCGACGCCAGCGGCTCCAGCACGAAGGTCCAGCTCGAGTCGACGAAGAAGCGGGGACGCTCGCCGGCGGGGTCGTACGAGCGACCCGCGCGCAGATCGATCGAGGCCCGCAGCACGAGCGTGTGCTCCGGCTCGACCTCGGCGACGACGAACCAGGTCCGGCCGGACGGGTGCGAGTCGAGCCGGTCGCCGGGTGCGAGCGTCTGCCACTCCGGCCTGATCTCCTCGACGCTCGGGCGGCCGGCATTGTCGAGGCGGTCGAAGCTGTAGAAGCCGCCGCGGTCGCAGCCCATCTGCACGAGCCACTGCCAGACGGCGACGGGCGGCGCGTCGACGGTGGTCGCCATCGTCCACGGCTTCCCGGCGTCGGGCACGAGCGCGTCGCCCGGGAGCGGCCGTCGGCGCTCGTAGCGCGTCACGCCGGTGTTCCGGAGCGTCAGACGCAAGACCGCGGCCAGCCCGAGGCCGGCGATCGCGAGGGTCGAGATCTTCATGTCCTCCTCCTTCGTCTACCGCCTAACCGTCGCCGCGCGGCGTGCCCTGGCCATCGGGAGAACTACGGACCCGCCGCGACCGCGATCTCGCCCGCGAGGCGCGCGTTCTGCGCGACGAGGTCCCTGTTCGCGCGCTGCGTGCGGCCGCCGCTCTCACGGTGCAGATACGAGAGGACGAACGGCGTCACCGCCTGGCCCGAGACACTCTCGTCGTGCGCGGCGCGGAGCGCCTGCTCGATCAGCGGCTCGACGTCGTCGAGCGGCTCGTCCGGCGGCCGGCCGAGGAGAAGACCGCCGCCGTCGAGGTTCCAGTGGCGGCGCGCGATCTGCGCCGCCTCCGCCGCCGACTCGACGCGGGCGGACACCTTCGGCCCGCCGGCGGCCGCGTAGAAGAGCGGCAGCGTGTCCGTCCGGTAGCCGAGCACCGGCACGCCGAGCGACTCGAGCACCTCCGCGGTCGCCGGCACGTCGAGCAGCGACTTCACGCCCGCGGAGACGACGAGCGCCCGCGTGCGGGCGAGCTGAGCGAGGTCCGCGGAGACGTCGGGCGGGTCGGGGAAGCCGCGGTGCACGCCGCCGAGACCGCCGGTCGCCAGCCAGAGGATGTTCGTCGCGCGTGCGACGGCGAGCGTGGCGCCGACGGTCGTCGCTCCGACCGCGCGCTGCACCGCCGCGGCGGCGAGATCGCGCGGTCCCACCTTGCGCGCGTCCGCGCTGAAGCGGCCGAGCTCGTCCTCCGTCAGCCCGACGACGATCTCCCCGTCGAGCACCCCGATCGTCGCCGGCACGGCGCCGGCCGCGCGCACCTGCCGCTCCGACTCGAGCCCGACCTCGACACCCTCGCCGGGCGGAAAGCCGTGCGCGACGAGCGTCGTCTCGAGCGCGACGACCGAGTCGCCGTCGTGCAGCGCGTCGTGGACCTCCTGCGACATCCGGATCACGGCATCGACCCT
>JBEKEH010000056.1:0-20019 GCA_050013935.1 Gaiellaceae bacterium
GGCCGCGCTATCCGGACCGACGGGCCCTCGTCAGAAAAGAGGACGCCGGCTCAGCCGGCGTCCGCTCGGCGAAGCAGAAACCCAGCCTCTGTCGCGGCCGTCAGGCCGCGACAGAGATCAAATCGCGGAGTGCGCCGAGGCGTGCGAGCGCCTGGCCCTCGAGCTGGCGGACGCGCTCGCGCGTCAGGTCGAGCTCGTGGCCGATCGCCTCGAGCGTCCACGGCTCGCCCTCGAAGCCGAAGCGCAGCTCGAGGATCCGCCGCTCCCGCTCGGGCAGCGCGTCGAGTGCGCGCCGGACGCCCTGGCGCCGGAGCGACTCCTCCGCCTCGTCGAACGGGTCGGCGGCCTCGCGGTCAGCGAAGAGGTCGCCCAGCTCGCCCTCGTCGTCCGCGCCGACCGTCTGGTTCAGCGAGACCGACGCGTGTGCGGCGCCCAGCGCCTCGTCGACGTGCTGCATCGGCAGTCCGGTCGCCTCTGCAAGCTCGTCCTTCGTCGGCTCGCGGCCCAGCTCGACCTCGAGCCGCCGCGCCGCACGCGACAGCTTCTGCTGCCGCTCGACGACATGGACCGGAACGCGGATCGTGCGCGCGTGGTTCGCGACCGCGCGCTGCACCGACTGGCGGATCCACCAGGTCGCATAGGTGGAGAACTTGTAGCCGCGCCGCCAGTCGAACTTCTCGACCGCGCGGTTCAGGCCGAGCGTGCCCTCCTGGATCAGGTCGAGGAACGGCACGCCGAGACCCCGGTAGCCCTTCGCGATCGACACGACGAGGCGCAGGTTCGACTCGATCATGCGGCGCTTCGCCGTCGCTTCGCCCCGCTCGATCTGCTTCGCGAGCATGACCTCCTCGGCCGCCGTCAGCAGCTTGTGACGGCCGACGTCGGCGAGGAACAGCTGCAGGCTGTCGGCTGCGCCGGACAGCTCGGCCGCCGCTTCGAGGGCTGCGGCCTCGGCTGCGGCCTTCTCGGCCTCCGCCTCGGCGGCGGCGGCAGCGCCCTCGGCGGTGACCGGCGCGCCGACCTCGAGGCCGATCCGCTCGAGCTCGCGCGTGAGCTCTTCGATCTCCTCCTCGTTGAGGTCGAGCTCGAGCGCGAACGCCTCGAGCTCCGCCGGCTCGACGTAGCCGCGCTCCTCCGCGCCTTCGACAAGGGCACGGGCCTGATCAGTCTCGAGCAACTCGTGAAGCTGGTTCTGCGTCAGCGTCTACTCAGTCCCTTCATGGTCCCGCGTCGGAAAGCGTCAGCAAGGCTTCTCACTTTAGGAGGGAAGTCCTCCGCCTGCCAGGGTAACCGTCGCGGCCCTGGAGGCCTGGGCGTCCAAGATCTCGAACGTGCTCCTGCGCCGTGCTATTCCGCTGCCGCCGGCTCCGCTGCGGCCGTCTCCTTGGCTTGTGCACGCACAGGAAAGTCGAACTCGACCTTCCCCTCTCTATTTAAGACGAGCCGGGCCCGGAAAGGTTTGCCGTTCCGGGAGCGGAAGCCGGACAGGACCTCGCGCGTCCTGCCCTCCTCGAGCAGCTGCCGCGCGAGCTCCGGGGTGAGCGTGCGCCCGGCCACGCGCTTCCAGATGACAAAGCCGCAGCCCGTCTCCTCCCGGCTCTTCCAGCTCGTGCAGCCGTAGGCGCGCGAGTTCTCGCGGATGATCTCGCCCGTCACGGCGCCGCAGCGGGGGCACGGGCCGAGCTCGACGCGCTCGGGGCGGAGCTTTTCCTTGTCGAGCGACTCGATCTGCTCGACGATCTCGCCCGTGAACTTCGCGATCTCCTGAATGAAGCTCGCCCGCTGGAAGCGGCCGTGCTCGATGTCTGCGAGCTTCTTCTCCCAGTCGCCGGTGAGCTCGGGCGAGGTGAGCTTGTGCTCGTCGAGCATCGTGATCACCTGCAGGCCCTTCGGCGTCGGCTGGAGGTCGCGGCCGACGCGCTCGATGTACTCACGGCGGATGAGCGTCTCGATGATCTCCGCGCGCGTCGCCGGCGTCCCCAGACCGGAGTCCTTCATCGCCTCGCGCAGCTCCTCGTCGTCGACGAGCTTGCCGGCGGTCTCCATCGCGGAGAGGAGCGTCGCCTCCGTGTAGCGCGGCGGCGCCTTCGTCATCTTGTCCTCGCGCTCGGCGGCGAGGCAGCGGACGGTCTGGCCTTCCTCGAGCTTCGGCAGCTCGCCGCCCTCCGAGTCCTCGTCCTCGGACTGCTTCTCCGCGTCGGGCTCGAGTCCGTACACGCCCCGCCAGCCGGCCTCGAGCGTCACCTTGCCGCGCGTGCGGAAGCTCTCGCCTTCGACCTCGGTGACGACGGTCGTGCGCGCATAGCGCGCCGGCGGATGGAAGACGGACAGGAAGCGCCGCGCGACGAGATCGAAGATGCGGCGCTCGTCCGGCGAAAACGCCTCGACGCCGTGCGGGATGTCGGTCGGGATGATCGCGTGATGGTCGTCGATCTTCTCGTCGTTGATCACGCGCGCGAGCGGCAGCTGGTCGAGGCGCATGACGTAGGTCGCGGCCTCGCGGTAGTCGCCGATGTCCTGCAGCGTCGAGGCGACGATCTTCAGCTGCGGCACCATGTCGCCCGACAGATAGCGGGACGAGGTGCGCGGATAGGTGATCGCCTTCTTGCCCTCGTACAGCGACTGCGCCGCCTGTAGCGTGCGGCGCGCGCTGAAGCCGAAGCGGCGGTTCGCGTCGCGCTGCAGCGAGGTCAGGTCGTAGAGCAGCGGCGCGCGCTCAGACTGCTCCTTGCGCTCGACCTTCGTGATCGTGCCGTCCTTGCCGCTCACCTTCGTGACGATCTCGTCGGCGCGCTCGGCGGTCTTGATCCGGGTCTCGTCGCCCTCGAACCAGAGGCCCTGGTACGGCGGCTGGAAGGCTGCGTGCACGAGCCAGTACGGCTCCGGCACGAACGCCTGAATCTCACGCTCGCGCTTCACGAGCATCGCCAGCGTCGGCGTCTGCACACGGCCGAGGGAGACGACGCCGCCGACCCAGGCGCGGCCGCGGATCGTAGCGGCGCGCGTTGCGTTCATGCCGACGATCCAGTCGGCCTCGGAGCGGGACCGTGCAGCCTCCTCGAGCGGGCGCATCTGCTCGCCCGGCCGGAGGCGCTCGAAGCCTTCGCGGATGGCCTGTTTCGTCATCGAGGAGATCCAGAGGCGCTCGACCCGCTTCGGCTCGCCGTCCTTTTTCTTCAGCGAGCTCCGGTACAGCTCGTAGATGTAGGCGAAGATCAGCTCACCCTCGCGACCGGCGTCGCAGCCGTTGATGACGAGGCCGATGTCATCGCGCTTCAATTGCTTCAGGATCACATTAAGCTGCTTCTTCGACTTCGCATCGCGGGGGACGAGGTAGAACTCGTCCGGCACGATCGGCAGGTCGGCCATCCGCCACTTCTTGAACTTCTCGTCGTACTCCTCGGGGTCGGCGAGCTGGACAAGGTGGCCGACGGCCCAGGTGATCACGTAGTCGTCGGACTCGAGATAGCCCTCGCTCTTCGGGAACGAGCCGGGAAGCGCGGACGCGAGGTCGCGCCCGACGGACGGTTTCTCTGCGATCACGAGCGTCTTGGCCATGTGGTTCACCTTAGCGAAGCAGTCGAGCCGCCCTGGTGTGGGCGATATCGGGCATTCGACACGGAGGTGCAAGCCCCTCGATACTCCTCCCGTGCCGCGAAGCCGCACCTACAGCGTGATCGCCTTCCTGAGCTGGCCGATCCTGTTCGGCCTGTACCGGCTCCGCGCGCGCGGGCGCGAGGACGTGCCGGTGGAGACCGGCTGCGTGCTCGCCTGCAACCACGTCTCGAGCTTCGACCCGTGGCCGCTCGCCCTGCCGCTCTGGCCGCAGCGGCAGCTGCGCTTCATGGCGAAGTCGGAGCTGTACTGGTTTCCTCTCAACAAGCTGATCGACGCCGCGGGCGCCTTTCCCGTGCGGCGCGGCCAACGCGACACGGTCGCGATCGAGACGGCGGTGCGGCTCGCGCGCGAGGGCAACGCGATCGCGATGTTCCCCGAGGGGACGCGGCGGAGCAAAGGGCTCGTGAAGAAGTTCGAGGCGCGGCCGCGAACCGGCGCCGCCCGCATCGCGCTCGAGGCGGGCGTGCCGCTCATTCCGGCCGCGGTGAAGGGAACCGACCGCCTGCTCAGGCTCGAGCGGCTGCGCGTCGCCTACGGGCCGCCGGTCGAGATCGACGACCTGCGCGGACAGGACGTCTCCGACGCGGCGGTGGAGGCGACGGCCCGGCTGATGGCGCGGATCGAGGAGCTGGAGGCGTCGCTCTGAGCACACTGCTCGCGGTCGACGGCGACTCGTTCGCGCACCGCGCCTATCACGGCTTGCCGAAGACGGTGACGCGCGCCGGCGGCCGCCCCGCCGGAGCGCTCGTCGGCTTCACGCGCATGCTCGTCGGGCTCTGGGAACGCGAGCCGCCGGACGCCGTGGTCGTCGGGTGGGACACGCTCACGGTCCCGACCTACCGGCACGAGGCGCTCCCCGCCTACCAGTCGGGCCGTGTGTTCGACGACGCGCTGCTCGAGCAGCTCGAGCTCCTGCCCGGCATCGTGCGCGCCTTCGGCTTCGCGGCTGCGAAAGCCGACGGCTACGAGGCGGACGACTTCCTCGCCGCCGCCGCCCACGCGTGGCCGGGCGACGTCGTCGTGGCGACCTCCGACCGCGACGCGTTCCAGCTCGTCAGCGACCGCGTGACGATCCTGCAGCCGGTGAAGGGGGTCAGCGAGCTCGCGCACGTCGGGCCGACCGAGGTGCGGGAACGCTACGGCGTCGAGCCGGAGCAGGTGCCGGACCTGATCGCGCTTCGCGGCGACCCGTCGGACAAGCTGCCCGGCGCGCGCGGCGTGGGGCCGAAGACGGCGGCGCAGCTGCTGCGGCAGTACGGAACGCTCGAGGCGGTGCTCGCAGACGGCCGCTTCGCGGCCGAGGCGGAGGACTTACGGCTATACCGGCGAATCGCGACGATGGACGCCTCCGCCCCCCTTCCTCCCCTCACACACCAGACACCCACCTGGGCGGAGGCGTCGTCCTTTCTCCGAGAGCTCGGCCTGAACCAGGTCGCCGAGCGCGTGGCCGAGGTCGTCCGATCGACGTCCTGACACACCCCGCCCTCGCCCGCCTGCACCCGACGGGGAATCACCCGGAGCGGCCGGAGCGACTCGCCGTGCTGCTCGAGCACCAGCACCTCTGGAGCGAGGGCCGCCGGGCGACGGAGGACGAGCTCCTGCTCTGCCACACCGAGGAGCACGTCGCGCGCGTGCGGGCGATCGACGACCCGACGTGGCTCGACTACGACACGATCGGCTCCGAGACGACGTACGAGGCCGCACGCCTCGCGGCCGGCACGGCGATCGAAGCCGCCCTTCGCGGCGGGTTCGCGCTCGTGCGACCGCCCGGACACCACGCGCTGCCCGACCGGGCGATGGGCTTCTGCATCTTCAACAATGCCGCCGTCGCGGCCCGCGTCGCGCAGCGGCAGCTCGGGCTCGAGCGGGTGGCGATCGTCGATTTCGACGTCCACCACGGCAACGGCACGCAGGCGATGTTCGAGGACGACGACAGCGTCCTGTTCGTCTCGCTGCACCAGTGGCCGTTCTACCCGTGGACGAGCGGTGGCCCCGACGACCAGCGCGAGACGACGCTGAACGTCCCCATGTCCGCGGGCTCCGGCGACGACGAATACGTGCACGCCTTCGAGCACGCGGTCGAGCCCGCGGTCACGCGCTTCGCGCCGGAGCTGGTGGTCGTCTCAGCCGGCTTCGACGCGCACGTCGACGACCCGCTCGCGGACATGTGCGTCACCGAGGACGGCTTCCGCGAGCTCGCCCGGCGCTGCGCCACGCTCGCGCCACGGGTGGCCGCCGTGCTCGAGGGCGGATACGAGATCGACACGCTTCCCGGGCTCGTCGACGCCGCGCTCGACGGCTTCACGCGCCACTGAAAAGCAAACGGCTCCCGACGAAGGAGCCGTTTGCTGCCGCAGTGGAATCCGCCATTCCCTCTCGCGCGTGGAGGGGCCTGCCCGGATCATCGGCGCCGGAGAGCTCCGAATCGTGCCCCGGGCTTGGGGAACCGCATCCCTCACGGTGAGTGAGATCCCGCTACGAGCGGGCTGCGGCGAGGTGCTCGAGCGCCTCGCGGCGCGAGGAGACGCCGAACTTGCGCAGGAGGCTCTTCACGTGCGAGCGCACGGTGTGCTCGGAGATGAAGAGCCGCTTCGCGATCTCGTCGGTGCCGAGATGCTCGTCGAGCAGCAGGAGCACCTCGACCTCGCGCGCGGACAGGGTCGACGCGATCGAGTCGGGCACGCCCGAGCCGCGGCCGTTCCCGTGCCGCACCTGCTCGAGCAGGCGCCGGGCGATCGAGCCGGACAGTGCCGCCTCGCCGCCGGCCACGCCCTCGAGAAACGCTGCGATGCGCTCCGGCGGCTCGGTCTTCAACAGGTAGCCGGCCGCGCCGGCGCGGATCGCCGAGAGCAGGTTCTCCTCGGTGCCGGACGCCGTGAGCACGACGACCTCGCACTCGGGCGCCGCCTCGCGCAGGCGCGGCAGCGCGGTGATGCCGTCCATGCCGGGCATCGAGAGGTCGAGCAGGACGAGGTCCGGCTGGAGCCGCGCCGCGTCCGCGATCGCCGCGGCGCCGTCGGAAGCGCTGCCCGCCACCTCGAAGCCGTGCGCGCTCAGAAGCGACGAGAGCGCCTCCCGGGTGAGCGGGTGGTCGTCGACGATCAGGACGCGAGTCGCCATCCCCACCCTTATCGGCAGGGATGGTTCTGCCGACAAGAGGGAGGTGAAGGACGGCAAGACCGACTTCCAGAGCTGGCTGCTGGGCGAGCTCCTGCTCGCCTGCCTGCTCGGCGCCAGCCTGGCGCTGTTCCTGACCCACCCCGTTCTCCAGACCCAGTACGACCTCCCCTCCCTGCGGCTCGTGCTCCAGACCACGATGTGCCTCGCCGGCATGCTGGTGGCGGTGCTCGCCGCCGTGCGCTTCTCGGTCGAGGGGCGCCGGGTCGACCTCCTGCTCGCGAGCGGCTTCTTCGTCACCTCGCTCTCGGCCGGCGTGTTCGCGATCGGCCCGCAGCTGGGCGGGCAGGAGGTGCACCCGGCGGAAGGCTGGTCGGCGCTGCTCGGCGGGATGCTGGGCATGGCCTTGATCGCCGCCGCACCGCTCGTCCGCGGGCGGAGCAAGTACCGCGACTGGGCGATCGCGAACGCCGTCGCCGCCGCCGGAATGGTGCTCTTCGTCGCGTGGGCGCTTCTTCGCTCGACCGGCTCGTCGCTTCCCACGCTCAGCGTTCCAGACGCGGTGACCAAGCCGTTCTACCTCACAGGCACGCTCGCGCTCCAGGCGTTCATCGCTCTCATCGCCGTGATCGGCTGGGCCGAGCGCTTCCGCCGCCGCGGCGACGATCTCGCACAGTGGCTCGCGCTCGGCTTCACGCTGATGGTCTTCGCCGCGCTCCAGCTCGTCTTCCAACCGGTGCTCGCGAGCCGATACGTCTCGCAGGGCGACTTCCTGCGGATGCTGTCGTACTCGCTGATCCTCGTCGGTGCCTGGCGCGCGATCCGTTTTGCCGAGTTCGGGCGGGCGGTCGCCGAGGAGCGCGCGCGGGTTGCCCGCGAGATCCACGACGGGCTCGCGCAGTACCTGTTCGCGGTGTCGACGCACGCATCGATGATCGAGGCCGGCGCGCCGCTCGAAGAGGCTGTGCCGCGGTTGAAGGAGGCGGCCCTCCTCGCGCAGCAGGAAGCGCGCTTTGCGATCCTTGCCCTCTCGGCCGCCGGCGGCACGGCGCCGTTCGACTCTGCGCTCCGCCGCTACGTCGAGATACTCACCGCGGACGGATCGCTCGAGGTCGAGCTCGAGGTCGACCGCTCGATCCGCCTCGCGCCGGACGAGCAGATCGAGATCTTCCGCATCGTGCAGGAGGGCCTGGCGAACGTGCGCAAGCACGCGAACGCAACAACGGCGGAGGTCATGATCGGTCAGCGTCCGTTCGGCGAGCGCTACGTCACGATCACCGACAACGGCGAGGGGTTCGAAGGCGAAGAGACGGCCGCCGGGCAGGGCCTGAAGAACATGCGCGCCCGCGCCGAGTCGATCGAGGGCGGGTTCTCGCTCCTCTCCACCCCCGGCCGCGGCACCCGCCTCGAAGTACTTTTGAGAACCTGAGAAGCTGCGCTTCTCAGGTTGGGTGATGTTGTGCTTCGCAGAGCGGACGCCTTTGCTGCGAGAAGTGCTGCGCACTTCTCGCAGGTGTGAGTTTCGGCTTCGCGGAGCGGACGCCGGCGGAGCCGGCGTCCTTTTGGGGTTCAAGACCTGAGGTCCCGTGGCGCGGGCGGTGGTGCCTCCGGCATCCCCGCCCGCGTAGATCCGCCTCCTGCTAACGCGCCTGCGGCCGCGTTAGCCTCCAGCCTTTGCCGTTCGGACGGGCGGCGGGCCAGAGCGCCCACTCCGCGCGGATCCGCGGCTACCTGCCCGACGCCTGGAGTCGTCGCCGGGATACGGTGTCGAGGGTGACGGCCGCGAGGAGGATGACGCCGGTCGTCACGTCCTTGACCCAGTCGGTCTGGCCGAGCAGGTCGAGGCCGTTTTCGATTGTCTTGATCACGAGCGCGCCGAGGAGCGCGCTGCGCACGAAGCCGCGGCCGCCGAAGAGGCTCGTGCCGCCGATCACCGCCGCGGAGATCGCGTCGAGCAGGATGGTGCCGCTGCCCGCGGTGAGATCCACCGAGCTCAGCCGTGCCGCGAAGACGACGCCGCCGAGCGCCGCCATCGCGCCGGAGATCATGAAGACGAGGATCCGGATGCGCACGACGTTGATGCCTGCCCGGCGGGCGGCCTCGGGGTTGCCGCCGACCGCGTACACATGCCGCCCGAACGTCGTGCGCCGCGCGACGTACGTCCAGAAGACGATCAGCCCGACCACCAGAATCCCGGCGAATGGCACGCCGCGTGAGTGGTTGCAGATGGCGACCACCCCGAACACGACGACCGACAGCGCGACCACGCGAAGCACCGTGAGCGTGAGGTTGCCGGTCGAGACGCCGGCCCGGCGCCGCGTGATGTAGCTCCCCGCCGCGGTCGCGACGAGCGCGGCAGCGACGGCCGCCGCAATTCCCCAGCCCCACCTGTCCGACAGGAAGTAGTTCGCGACGTTGTTCACCGTGTTGCTCTGGATGCCGATGACGCCCTGGATGCCGAGCGCCTTGAGGATCACGCCCTCGAAGGCCAGCAGCCCGGCGAGCGTGACGACGAACGACGGCACCCCGACGATGGCGACGAAGGTGCCCTGCAGCGCCCCGATCAAGGCGCCGACGACGATCGCGAGAATGATGGCGGTGACGCCGCCGAAGTTGTGGCCGGTTCCGGCCTGCTGCATCTCGGCGACGACCACGCCGCCGACGCCGCTGACCGAGCCGATCGAGAGGTCGATCTCGCCGAGCAAGAGAACGAAGACGACGCCGATGGCCATCACCGCCGTGCCGGCCATCTGCACCATCAGGTTGTCGAAGTTGATCGCGGTGAAGAAGATGGTGCTCTTCGCCGTGAAGAAGATCGTCATTGCGACGAGGGCGACGATCACCGGCAGGCTGCCGACGTCGCCGGCCTTCAGCCGCTCGAAGTAGGCGCCTGCGATGGCGACGGCACCCTCCCGCGGCTCGGCTGTGGTCTCGGCCGCCGGCGCAGGGGAGCTCACGCGACGTCCTCGCCGGTGCCGGCGATGCCGGCCACCTTCGTCGGCACGCCGGCGGTGATCGCGCCGACGATCTCCTGCTGCGTCGTCTTCGCACGCTCGTATACGCCGACGTTTCGTCCGAGGCGGAGCACCGTGATCCGGTCGGCGACCTCGAAGACGTCGTTGAGGTTGTGCGAGATGATCACGACCGCGAGCCCCTGCTCGGCGAGGCGCTTCACGAGCTCGAGCACCTGGTGCGTCTGCACAACGCCGAGCGCAGCGGTCGGCTCGTCGAGGATGACGACGCGCGAGTTCCACATCACCGAGCGCGCGACCGCAACCGACTGGCGCTGGCCGCCGGAGAGCGTCGCGACCGTCTGGCGGACCGAGCTGATCGTCGTCACTGAGAGCGTCTTCAGCGTCTCCGCCGTCTTCTGCTCCATCACCGGCTCCTTCAGCCGGTGCAGGACGTCGTGCGCCTCGCGCCCGAGGTACATGTTCTGGACGACGTCGAGGTTGTCGCAGAGCGCGAGGTCCTGGTAGACGACCTCGATCCCCAGCCGCGCCGCGTCCTTCGGTCCGTGGATGTGAACGCGCTTTCCGTCGAAGAGCACCTCACCGCTGTCGAAGGGGTGGATGCCGACGACCGACTTGATCAGCGTCGACTTGCCCGCACCGTTGTCGCCGACGAGAGCCATCACCTCGCCGTCGCGGACCTCGAAGTCGACGTCGGCAAGCGCCTGCACCGAGCCGAACGACTTCGAGGCCCTGCGCAGCTCCAACGTCGGAGTGTCAGTCATCGGTGCGGTCATACCACAGTCCTGGGCGGTGTGGGGCGGCTCAAAGCCGCCCCACACGCTGACCGCTGCTTACTTGCAGTACTGCGCGTACTTGCCGACGCAGACCTGGCTCTTCTTCACGAACTTGTCCGTGAAGAGGATCTTGTAGTTCGCCTTGGTCACCCAGACCGGGGTCAGCAGGATCGACGGCGTGCCGCTGACCTTGCCGTTCGTCTTGACTGCATTGCCCTTGATGATGCTGATCGCAGCCTGGGCAGCGGCTTGTGCCTCCGGCTTGATCGCCTTGTAGACGGTGCCGGACTGCCAGCCGGCGATGATGTACTGGACGCCGGTCGGCGTCGCGTCCTGGCCGGTGACGGGGATCGGCTTGAGGCCGTGGTTCTGGAGCGCCGAGATGACTGCGCCCGCGAGCCCGTCGTTCGCCGCCAGGACACCCTGGATGTTGTTGCTGTTCTTGGCGAGCATCTGCTCGAAGATCGTCAGGCCCTTGTTCGGATCCCAATCCGTCCACTGGTCACCCGACGCTGCCTTCTTGAGGGTGCCGCTCTTGTAGAGCGGGTTGAGCACCGAGTCGTAGCCCTGCTTGAACAGATGCGCGTTGTTGTCCTGGATCCCGCCGTTGAGCTCGGCGATCACCGGATGGTTGGAGTACGTGCCGTTCGCCTTCAGGGCGGCGACCAGGCCGTTCGCCTGGAGCTTGCCGACCTTCACGTTGTCGAACGAGACGTAGTACGACGCCTTGCTGTGGACCACCAGGCGGTCGTAGTCGATCACCTTCGCACCCTGGCCGACGGCGTCGTTCGTGATCGCGGCGCCGGACGCCGGGTCGAGCTGGTCGAGCAGGATGACTTTCGCGCCCGAAGCGAGGCACTGGTCAGCCTGCGACTTCTGCCGCTGCGGATCGGCCTGCGCGTTGAGCACCTGAGCCGACACACCGGCCGCCTTGAACGCAGCCGTCAGATACGGCGCGTCGAACAGCGTGTAGCGCGTCGACGACTTCGTATCCGGCAGCAGCGCGCAGGCCTGCACGGTGGCGTGATGGGTGGCGACCCGTGCCGGCGCAGCCGAAGCGAGCGCGGCGACGGCGACTGCCACCCCGATGAGAGCAAGAAGCCCTCGCGGAACCTTCTTCAACGTTCCCTCCTTGTGATGGATCCCTGTTGTCCCTGTTGTCAAACCTGTTGTCCCTGTTGTCCCGTGCCGCCTGAACCTCCGTTGACCGTCGCGGTCACCTCCTTTTGCCCGCCCTGACCTGGCCCGTGCGGGGCCACCTCATCCGACTCCCGACAGCGCCGCGAGGCCTGCCGAGCGGAGCCGCTCCGTATCGGCGATCACGAGCGCGAGCGCGCCCAGCACCTCGGCCCGCTCGCCGAGCACGCCCAACCTGACCTCGACCGCGTCTGCCGCGCCCGGCAGGGCGTGGCGGTCGATCGCCTCACGGATGCCCGCGAGGAGCGGCTCTCCGAGGGCGCTGAGATCGCCGCCGACGATGATCACCTCCGGATTCACGTGGTTGCAGAGGTCTGCGAGCACGCGGCCCACCGCGCGCCCCGCCTCCCCGACGATGCGCCTTGCACCGAAATCTCCCTCCTCGACGAGCTCGATCAGCCTGCGCAGCGTCACCTCCGGCCCGTGCGCCGCGCGCGCCGCTGCGAGCAGCGGCACGATCGAGGCGACGGTCTGCAGGCAGCCGCGGCTGCCGCAGTTGCACACGCTCCCTCCCGGCTGCACCTGCACGTGGCCGATCTCGCCGGCGATGCCGGTCGTGCCGCGGTGAATGCGGCCGTTGAGGATCAGGCCCGCGCCGATGCCCGTCGAGAGCTTGACGTAGATCGCATCAGTGAGGCCGCGGCCCGCACCGAAGCTCAGCTCGCCTAATGCACCGAGATTTGCGTCGTTGTCCACCCGGACCTGAACGTCGATCCGCCGCGCGAGCTCGCCGCCCGCGTCGCGCCCGACCCAGCCGGGCAGGATCGTCGACGGGTTGATCGCGCCGCGGCGGCGGTCGAACGGCCCCGGCACGCCCATCCCGGCACCGATGATCAGGCCGCGGTCCACGTCGGCGTCCTCGATTACCCGCGTCACGAGCGCGGTCGCCGTGTCGAGCGCCGCCTCCGCCTCGTTGTCGACGTCGAGCGGAGCCGCCGCCTCGGCGAGCACCGTCAAGGAAAGGTCCGCCAGGGCGACACGCACGTGGCTGTGGCCGAAGTCGACGCCGAGCCCGAGGCCCGCCGACGGATCGAGACGCAGCAGCCCGGGCGGCCGGCCGCGCACGCCCGCACGCGTCTCGTCGGGCGGCTCGCGGACCAGGCCGCGCGCCTGCAGGTCGGCGACAAGGGTGGCGACCGTCGTCCGGGAGAGCCCGGTCTGGCGGGCGAGCTCGCTCCGCGTCGCGGTTCCACTGCGGCGAAGCGCGTCGACGACCCGAAGCCGGTTTCGCTCGCGGAGTGCCTCGAGCGAGCCGTGCGCAGCGTGGCGCGACTTCATCGAAGCGAATCTCTCGCGCCGGGAGGGTTTTGTCAAGTTTGTGGCGGAAAGATTGACGCTCTATCCGGGAATAGGAACGAGATCCGAAAGAAATGGCAGCTCGTCAAGGCGCTAGGATCGATCCATGATCTATCGCAAGCTCGGTGACACGGGTCTCGAGATCTCAGTCCTCGGCTTCGGCGCGTGGGGGATCGGCGGGAGCATGTGGATCGGCGCGGACGACGACGAGTCGCTGCGCGCGCTCCGGCGGGCGATCGAGCTGGGCGTCAACTTCGTCGACACCGCGGCCGGCTACGGCGGCGGGCACAGCGAGCGGCTGGTGGGTCGAGCGGTGCGGGACGCCGCCGAGACCGTCTACGTCGCCACCAAGATCCCGCCGAAGAACATGCGGTGGCCCGCGCCGCCCGGCGTCCACGCCGCGGAGGCGTTTCCGGCCGACTGGGTCGTCGAGCAGACCGAGGCGAGCCTCGAGCGGCTCGGGCTCGAGACGATCGACGTGCAGCAGTTCCACGTCTGGTCGGACGATTGGGTCGACCAGGGCGACTGGCTCGACGCGATCGAGCAGCTGAAGCGCGCCGGCAAGATCCGCGCGTTCGGCGTCTCGATCAACGACCACCAGCCGGCGAACGCGGTCAAGCTCGTCGAGTCGGGCCACGTCGACACCGTCCAGGTGATCTACAACGTCTTCGACCAGAGCCCGGAGGACGAGCTCTTCCCGGCAGTCGAGGCGGCAAAGGTCGGCGTGATCGCACGCGTGCCCTTCGACGAAGGCTCGCTCACGGGCCGCATCCGGCCCGACACCGAGTTCCCGGACGGCGACTTCCGCAACCGGTACTTCGCGGGAGACCGCAAGCAGCAGGTCTGGGAGCGCGCGCAGGCCGTCGCCGCAGACGCGCAGGTGCCGGTCGACGAGCTCGCGGAGATCGCGCTGCGCTTCTGCGTCACGCACCCCGCCGTCTCGACGGCGATTCCGGGCATGCGCACGGTGCGGAACGTCGAGCGGAACGTCACCGCAGTCGAACGGGGTCCGCTCTCGGCGGAGCAGCTCGACGTGCTCCGGCCGCACCGCTGGACGCGCAACTTCTACGGGTGAGAGAGAAAGCGCCTTCGCTTTACCCGGTCACGCCTCACGCTGGATCCGCTTCAGCGTGCGCATGACGTTGTCGCTGCCGCGGCCGAACAGGTCGTGCAGGCGGACGTACTCCGGGTACAGACGGTCGTAAACGGCGCGATGCGCGGCGACCGGCCGGTACGTCTCGGGCCGCAGGTGCGCCATCCGCTTCGAGGCATCGACGATCGAGTCGTGGCCGCCGCGCGCGGCGCCCGCCGCGACCGCGCCGAACATCGCCGAGCCGAGCGCAGGGGTCTGGCTCGAGGCGGCGACGGCGAACTCGCGGCCGGTCACGTCCGCGTAGATCTGCATCAACAGCTGGTTGCGGTCGGGCAGGCCGCCGCAGGCGACGATCCGCTCGACCGGCACGCCGGCGTGCTCGAACGCGTCGATGATCACGCGCGTGCCGAACGCGGTCGCCTCGATCAGCGCGCGGTAGATCTCCGGCGCGGTCGTGGCGAGCGTCATGCCGACGAGCAGGCCGCGGAGATCGGCATCGACGAGCACGGAGCGGTTGCCGTTCCACCAATCGAGCGCGAGCAGCCCGCTCTCGCCGGGACGCAGCTGCGCCGCTTCCTCCTCTAGCACCTGGTGCACGCTGGTGCCGAGCTTGCGCGCGCGCTCGTGCAACTCCGGCGGCACCGACGTCTCGGCGAACCATCCGAAGATGTCGCCGACGGCCGACTGGCCCGCCTCGAAGCCGAAGAGGCCGGGCACGACCCCGTCCTCGACGACGCCGCACATCCCCTCGACGGTTTCCTCCCGGTCGCCGAGCAGGATGTGGCAGTTGCTCGTCCCCATGATGATCACCATCGTCCCGGGCTCGATCACCGTGGCCGCCGGAACGGAGACGTGCGCGTCGACGTTCGCGACCGCGACCGCCGTCCCGGGCAGGAGGCCCGTCCAGGCCGCCGCCCGCTCGCTCAGGCCGCCCGCGCGGCTGCCGATCGGCACGATCCGCCGCGACATCTCCTCGTCGACCACGTGCTCGAAGCGCGGATCGAGCGCGGCGAAGAACGCGTCGGCGGGGAAGCCGTCGCGCTTCGACCAGAGGGCCTTGTAGCCGGCAGTGCAGCTCGAGCGCGTCTCGGTTCCGGTCAGCTGCCAGACGATCCAGTCGGCGGCCTCGATCAGCCGGCCTGCGCGCGCGTACACGTCGAGCGCCTCGTCGAGGATCTGCAGCGCCTTCGAGAAGAACCACTCGGATGAGATTCGGCCGCCGTAGCGGGGGAGCCACGGCTCGCCGCGCTCGGCCGCGACCGCGTTGATGCGATCCGCCTCCGGCTGGGCGGCGTGGTGCTTCCAGAGCTTCACCCAGGCGTGCGGCTCGGCACGGAGGTCGTCGAGCAGGCAGAGCGGCGTCCCGTCGGCGAGAGTCGGGAGCATCGTGCAGGAGGTGAAGTCGATGCCGACGCCGATTACGTCGGCCGGGTCGACGCCCGTTTCCGTGAGCAGCGCCGGCACGGTCTCCGGGAACGTGCGCAGATAGTCCTCGGGGTCCTGCAGCGCCCAGTCGGGCTCCAGCGGCACGCCGTCGTGCGGGGCCGGCAGCCGCTCGTCGATGACGCCGTTCCGGTACGGGTAGACGTTGGTCCCGATCTCGCGCCCGTCGGCGCAGGAGACGAGGACGGCCCGGCCCGACTCGGTGCCGAAGTCGACGCCGACCGCGTACCGCTCCGCGCTCACCGCGGCGCCTCCCCGGCGTCGGCCTGCGGCTCGACGACGACCTTGAGGCCGCGCCGGTCGACGAGCGCCGCGAACGCCTCCCGCCAGGCCGAGAGCGGGTACCGCTCGCCGACGAGGGAGGCCAGGTCGACGCGGCCGCTCTCGGCGAGCCGGATCGCGCGCGGCAGGTCCGCGGGCTCCATCCGCCGGCAGAGCAGCAGCGTCAGGCCCTTCCGCCGCGCCGCCGAGGCCACGAAGCTCGTCCGGTCGCCGTCCGGGATGCCGACGAGGACGACGCGGCCGCCGGGCCGGACGGCGTGGATCGCGTCCGCCACCGCTCCGTCCTCGCCGGCCGTCTCGAAGGCCACGTCGACGCCGAGGCCGCCTGGCCGGGGGATGCCGGCGAGGTCCCCCGGGTGGACAGCGTGCACCGCGCCGCACGCCGCCGCCGCAGCCGTGCGGTGGGCGAGCGGGTCGGTGGCGACGACTGTCTCGGCCGCGGCAGCGCGCAGCGCCTGGACGACCAGCAGCCCGATCGGGCCGCAGCCGAAGACGCCCGCGCTCGTTCCCGGTCGGACGTGGCCGAGGTCGAGCGCGTGCAGCGCGACGCCGAGCGGCTCGAGCAGCGCCGCCTCGGCGTCCGACAGGCCGTCGGGGAGCCGGTGCGCGAGCCGCTCCGGCCACGCAAGCAACGACCGCAGCGCGCCGTCGGTCGAGCCGTGGCCGGCGAAGGCCAGGTCGGGGCAGAGGTGCGGCAGCCCGGCGAGGCAGACGGCGCAGCGGCCGCACGGCACCGCCGGGTCGAGCGCGACCCGCTCGCCGCTGCGCGGTCCGGAGGCGACCGTGCCGACGAACTCGTGCCCGAGCACGAGCGGCCGCTCCAGCACCGCGTCGCCGATCCCGCCCTCGACCAGCCAGTGCCGGTCGGAGCCGCAGAGGCCGACCGCGGTCACGCGGACGAGCAGCTCCCCCTCGCCGGCCGTCGGCTCTGGCTCCTCGTGCAGGCGGACGTCGTCTGGGCCGTGCAGGCGAAGCACCTTCACGGGTTGCGGACCTGGCCGTAGTAGGCCGCCGCCCCGTGCTTGCGCAGGAAGTGACGCAGCAGCAGCTCCTCGGCGACGGGCTCCGAGCCGGGCGAGAGCAGCAGCGTGTGCAGCGCCGTCCCCGCGACGGCCTCGAGCGCGACCGCGTTCTCGACCGCCCGCGCGACGTCCTCTCCCCAGACGAACGGTCCGTGCGAGTCGACGAGCACGGCCGGCATCTCGAGAGGGTCGAAATGCAGACCCTCGATCGTCTCCGCGATCACGTCACCGGTGCGCTCCTCGTACGCGCCGCCGATCTCCTCGCGCGTGAGCGGGCGGGTCACGGGCACCGGACCGCGGAAATGATCCGCGTGCGTCGTTCCGAGGCACGGCAGCTCGCGCCGAGCCTGGGCCCAGGCGGTCGCGCACGGGGAGTGCGTGTGGACGACGCCGCCGATCGCGTCGAAGCGCCGGTACAGAACGAGGTGCGTGGGCGTGTCCGACGACGGTCGCTGTGTGCCGTCCACTACGGCGCCGCTCTCGAGGTCGACGACCACCATCGACTCGGGACTGAGCTCGTCATACGGCACTCCACTCGGCTTGATGGCCATCACCCCTGCCGAGCGGTCGATGCCGCTGGCATTGCCGAACGTGAGGACGACGAGGCCCGCGCGGACGATCGCGCGGTTGGCCTCGAGCACACGCTCGCGGAGCTCGGCGTGCGGCGTCATCCCTCCGGTCCTCTAGAGCCCGCCGGCGAGGTGGTAGTACGCCTGATTCCAGCGAAGCTCCTTCTTGAAGTCGGAGACGCGCGTCCGCTCGTCGATCACCAGGAGCTCGACGCCTGCGATCTCGGCGAGGTCGACGAACGGCTCGACGCCGAGGGCCGCCGTGAAGGCGCTGTGATGCGGGCCGCCGGCGAGCAGCCAGGTCTCCGCGGCGGTGGCGAGATCCGGCCTCGGCTTCCAGACCGCCCGGGCGACCGGCAGCCTGGGGAGATCCTCGTCCGGCGGGACGACGTCGACCTCGTTCGCGACGATCCGGAAGCGACCACCCAGATCGAGCATCGCGACCATGACGGCCGGCCCCGGCGCCGCCGTGAAGACAAGCCGCACCGGATCCTCGCCGCCGCCGATCGAAAGCGGATGGATCTCGCAGGACGGCGTTTCGGCCGCGATCGACGGACAGACCTCGAGCATGTGCGCGCCGAGCACCTTCGCGTCCCCCGGCCGCAGGTCGTAGGTGTAGTCCTCCATGAACGACGTGCCTCCCTCCAGCCCCGCGCTCATGACCTTGACGATGCGCACGAGCGCCGCGGTCTTCCAGTCGCCTTCTGCCGCGAAGCCGTAGCCGTCCGCCATCAGCCGCTGCGCCGCGATGCCGGGCAGCTGCGACAGGCCGTGGAGGTCCTCGAACGTGTCGGTGAACGCCTTGAAGCCGCCGCGGTCGAGGAACGCGCGCAGCCCTGCCTCGATCCGCGCCGCGTCCCGGAGCGACTCCCGGCGGGCGCCGTCCTTCCGGAGCTCCGGCACGAGCTCGTACTGCTGCTCGTATTCCGCCAGCAGCCCGTCGACTGCCGTCTCGGGGACGTTGCGCACGGCGTCGGCGAGGTCGCCGACGCCGAAGCCGTCGACCGAGATGCCGAGCCGGATCTGCGCCTCGACCTTGTCCCCCTCGGTCACGGCGACGTGCCGCATGTTGTCGCCGAACCGGGCGACGCCGAGCGACCGGGCCTCGCGCCAGCCGCAGGCGGCCCGCGACCACGTGCCGATGCGCTCGAGCACGTCCGGATCGCGCCAGTGACCGACGACGGTCTTCCGGCTAACGCCCATCCGCGTCTCGACATAACCGAACTCCCGGTCGCCGTGCGCCGACTGGTTCAGGTTCATGAAGTCCATGTCGATCTCCGCCCAGGGGAGGTCGCGGTTGAACTGCGTGTGCAGGTGCAGCAGCGGCTTTTGCAGCGCACCCAACCCGGCGATCCACATCTTCGCCGGCGAGAAGGTGTGCATCCAGGCGATCAGGCCGACGCAGTCGTCTGCCGCGTTCGCCTCGAGACACAGCTCGCGAATCGACGCGTGAGTGGTCAGGACGGGCTTGCACACGACGCGAACGGGAACGGCCTCCGCCTCGTCGAGCTCTCCGGCCATCGTCCGCGCATGCTCGTCCACCTGCCGCAGCGCCGCATCGCCATACATCTGCTGGCTCCCCGCGACGAACCAGATTTCGAACTCGCCGAGCGCTTTCACGGTTCATCTCCTCCTCTCGTCCCGTCCCGGGGTCCCGGGCGGACGGGCCGTCAGGAGCCCACGCGGTACTCGCTCGCGACGATCTCGGTCAACTCGTCGATCGATGTGTCCGCGGTCAGCTTGTCCAGGATGATCTCGCCGTTCCGGAGCAGGTTGAGCCGGTCGGCGACGTCGAAGACGTGCACGTAGTTGTGCGCGATCAGGATCATCGAGACGTCGCCCCGGTCCTTGAACTCCTGGATCAGTTCGAGGATCAGCTTCCCCTCGCGGGCACCCATCGCGGCCAGCGGCTCGTCGAGCAGCAGGATCCGGGCCGCCGAGTGGGTCGCGCGCGCGATCGCCACCGCCTGACGCTGCCCGCCCGAGAGCAGCGCGACCTCCGAGTCGACCGAGGCGAGCGTCGCGATCCCGATGTTCGCGATATACGTGCGCGCCTGCTCGCTCATGGCGCGGTTGTTCAGCCACTTGAACGGCCCCCAGCCGTTCACGAGCTCCCGCTTGAGGAACATGTTGTGGGCGACCGACAGCCCCGGCACGAGCGCGAGGTCCTGGTAGACGGTGTCGATCCCGAGCGAGCGGGCATGGTCGACCGAGCGCAGGTGCACTTCCTCGCCGTCGACGAAGATCTTGCCGGCGTCGGGCCGCAGATAGCCGGTCAGGATCTTGATCAGCGTCGACTTGCCGGCGCCGTTGTCGCCGACGAGCCCGAGCGCCTCGCCCGGCCGCAGGTGCAGCGAGACGTCGCGCAGAGCGACCACGGCTCCGAACCGCTTGGCGATGTGCTCGGCGCGGATCGCATCGGGGCGGGCGTCGGGTTCGCTCATTGCAGCCCCGCCACGTTCTTCAGCCGCCCGAGCTGGACGTTCGCGATCATCGAGCCGAGGATCGCGAGCCCGATGATCAGATCGAAGTAGAAGGCGCTGACGCCGACGATGTTGAAGCCGATGTTGAGGACGGAGAGCACGACGACGCCCACGAAGCCGCCGAAGACGGTGCCGGCGCCGCCGATCAGCG
>JBEKEH010000057.1:0-19833 GCA_050013935.1 Gaiellaceae bacterium
TGGCGACGTGCTTGGTCGCCCGCGCCCGTGGCACGGCCCGGTGCGCCTGCGGCAGCCGTAGCGGGACCAGCGGTCGCGGCACGACCTGCCCGCCCTTCCGCCCGGGCATGGAGCTTGCGGCCAGGCCGGCGAACACACCGGCGAGCGCGGTCGCAGCGGCGGCCGTGGCGGCAGTCAGCCGCCGCAGCCGGCGGAGCGCCGCGTCGCGGACGCGCGGGTCGAAGGACCGGCGAACTCCCACCCCGCCAGTGCACCAGCCTCGGATGAGAGCGGAATGAAGGGCGCTTTCACTACCGTCGGCGCCAAGCTCTGACGGCCGAGAAACATGCGGGTCTCAGGCTGTGCGGAACGAACGCACAAGCACGGTCGCGCCGGCCAGCAGGGCGGCGAAGGCGACCAGCCGCACCGCCGTCGCAACCCGCACGCCAAGCGGAAGCCGCCGGGCGAAGAGCAGGAGCCCCGCGCCCCCGGCCAGTACGACCGCACCGACGGCGAGCTCCCACCAGACGAAGCTCGGGCCGGGTTCGAGCGCCACTCCCGTGCTCCGGGCCAGCCGCACGCCTCGGACGTCCAGCGGGGCGCGAAGCGCAGCGTCCGCCTGCGCGGTCGTGACGTACCGGTCGCGCACGAGCGAGCGGAGCACCTCGATCTGGCGGGCCCGCGCCGCAGCCGGATGGTCGACCGGGTCGTATGCGCTCGGCGCCTGGACGAGCCCGGCCAGCAGGCTCGCCTGAGCGAGGTCGAGCCGCGCGGGCGAGACGCCGAAGTACCGGTCCGCCGCCGCGCCGATCCCGTAGGCGCCGTAGCCGAAATAGGCGGCGTTGAGATACCCCGCGAGAATCTGCTTCTTCCCGTAGCGGCTCTCGAGCTTCAGCGCCAGAACGACGTCCTCGAGCTTGCGCCAGGGTGAGTGGTCGTTACCGCCCAGGTAGAGGAGCTTCGCGAGCTGCTCGGTGATCGTGCTCGCCCCTTCGGCCAGCGAGAGCCGCGTGACGTCGTAGGGGACCGCACGCAGCACGCCGATCAGGTCGATCCCGTGGTGCCGGTAGAAGCGCTCGTCCTCCGTCGCCACGACCGCGTCCTGCAGGTCCCGCGCGACCCGGCTCAAGGGGACGACACGGCCGCCCGCGCCCTGCACGCGCCGCGCGACGAGCTGCTGGAGCTTCGCAACCGAGGGCGTCGCGATCCAGGCAGCCGAAACGGCCCCGATCACGGCGAGCGCGACCGCTGCGACCGCGATGAGCCAGCCCCGAGGCGGCCGGCGGGCGGACACGGTCAGTGCGCGCGCAGCAGGACGACCGCGAGAGCCGCGACCGCCGCGAACAGCAACGCGCCCGACGCCAGCAGGCCCCCCGGCGCATGCGCCAGCACGCGCTCGATTCCGCAGGCGGCCCGAGCGGCAGGCGGGATTCGCCGAGCCGATACCGGTCTCACGGTCGCAGGGTGCCCGCCGCTCATGAGGAACGGGTGAGTGTCGAGTTTGCGCGTACCGCGTGCGCTGGTTCAACTCGCGAAGTCTGTCTCTCACCGAACTCTTAACGGCGATTCAGTTCGCTTTCATCTGCGCACGCTTAGCTGGAAGACATGCAGGAGACCTCGAGAATCGCCGCGGGACGCGAGCGCGCCGCCGTGGCTAAGCGAGCGGTCGCTTTCGCCGCCGCCGGCTGCTTCGCCGCCGTGCTCGTGCTCGCCCGCACCACACACCCGGGCGCGACCGCGACGGGCTCCACGCTCTCGCCGCCGACCGCTCTCCTCTCGCAGATCGAGGCCGGCTCGTCGCTGAGCGGCGGCTCGATCGGGTCGGCGGTCTCTGCGCCCTCGGTCTCGACATCGACCTCGTAGCCCGGCAGGGGCCTTAGCCGAACGTGACGAGCTTGCCGATCGACTGGTACGCGGCGCGGGCGGCCGGAGTGGTCGCGTACGTGCTGCTAACCGGGGTCGTCCTCCTCGGGCTGACGCTGTCGGGCCGCGTGCAGCTGCCGCGGTGGCCGAAGTTCGCCGTCACCGACGTGCACCGGTTCGGCAGCTTGCTCGTCGGAGTGTTCCTCGCGCTGCACATCCTCACAGTCGGGCTCGACACCTATACGCGATTCTCCCTGACGCAGCTCCTTGTGCCGTTCACGTCGAGCTACCGGCCGCTCTGGGTCGCAGTCGGGATCGTCGCTGCCGAGCTGCTGGTCGCACTTGCGGTCACGAACGCGCTCCGCTCGCGGATCCCCTACCGCGCGTGGAGGCGCGCCCACTACGCGAGCTTCCTCGTCTGGGCCGGCGCCACCGTGCACGGAGTGGGCGCGGGCACGGACACCCGCTCGCTCTGGCTCGCTGCGATCTATGTCGTCGCGGTCGGCTCCGTGACCGCCGCGCTCACGTGGCGGATCTTGCGGCGGCGCCTCGCCCCGGTGCCGCTGCGGCGTCTCGCGGCGCTGGGAGCCGTGCTCGGAGCCGCAGCGGTCGTCGCGCTCGGGGCGCTGCCGCACAGTGCCGCGGCGAAGCACACCGTGGCCGCGGCCGGCCCGCCCTCGTCGCTCGACGTCTCGTTCGCCGGCTCGATCTCCCAGCTGCAGGGCAGCTCCGGCTCACTCGTCTCGGTCGTCGGCAAAGGCACGGGCGCACGCGAGATCGCCCTGCGGATCGACCTGGCGACGACGGACGGCAGGACATACTCGGGCACCTCGCTACAGCTCAAGGACAGCCTGACCGGCTCGATCTGTGCGGGCACGGTCAGCACGATCGGCGTCGACGGCTTTGCCGGGACGTGCAGCTTCCCGCAAGGGCCGTCCCGCACCGTGACGGGGACGTGGATAGTCAGCGACGGCCGCCGACTCACCGGCAGCGTTGCGCTGCGCTCGTAGTCGCGATGGGAACGCCGAGCGCCTGAACCGCGCTACACGCAGGTGCCATTCGCGGCGCCTTTTCAGATGGCCCTAACTGGGCAGCTTTCAAACGTCACGACACGACAAGGTTGCGAACCGTGCTCGCGACGGCCAGGTGCGAGTAGGTGCCAACGCTCACGCGTACCGCTTCGACGACGACCGTCACCGCATGACGATCGAGTTCACCGGGCGCGGCTGCTACGGGAGCTCCACTGCCCGGATGCGGCCACCGGAGCTCGTCGACTCGCCCCACGCGATCCGCTTGCCGGCGATCGAGAGTTCGATCGGCGTCGAGGACGCGACGGCGAGCATTTTCAGCGCGCCGGTTTGCGTGTCGAGGAGCTCGATCGTGCGGTTCACGGCGAAGACGAGACTCGTGCCGGAGAGCGCGAGCGACGGCGCCGTCTCAGCCGGCACGTGCACAGTCCGGAGCAGCTTTCCGCTCGCCGCGTCGAAGATGTCGATCGCGCTGCCGACGAGCGCTGCGAGCGTGTTTCCGCTGAGCGCGATCGCCTTCGGCTGCACGTTGGGGATCGTGGCGCCGCCCTGGACGACGATCTCGGCACGCCTCGCCGCGACCGCCCCGGTCGGCACCTGGTGGAGCCCGCTGCCGTCGGCGCTCACGATCTCGAGCTCGCCGGTGACGTCGGTCTCGCCGCGTGCGAACACGAGCGCCGATCCGTTCCACGAGGGCTTGGAGTCGCAGTTCGTGCCGCGAGGCTTCGTCAGCGTCCGGACGCCGGTGCCGTCTGCCTTCAGCACCTCGATCGAGCACGACGCGCTGACGGCGATCATCGAGCCGTCCGGCGACCAGGCCGGCTGCAGACCCTCGCCGATGACCTTGCGGCCCGTGCCGTCGGGTGCGATCACGTCGAGCTTGTCGTCGTCCATCGTCGGTCCCACGTCGTTGAAGGCGATCAGCTTCCCGTCCGGCGACCAGGCGGGATTCTGGTAGCGGAACCCCATGAGGCTGGGGGACGGATCCTTCAGTATCGGCTTCGCTCCCGTCCCATCGGCTCCGACGGCGTACAGCCCGTCGTCGGCGATGAACGCGATCCGCCGGCCGTCGGGGGACCAGCTCGGCTGCTCCGCCTCTGCCTTCGCGAAGATTCGGTGGGCACCGCTCCCGTCGGCGTTCGCGGCGAAGAACGTGCCGTTGTTGTCGACGTAGGCGAGTTGCTTCCCGTCCGGCGACCAGGCCGGCTCGAAGAGCGGCCCGGAGGCGATCCGGCGGAGGCCGCTTCCGTCCGGAGCGACGACGTCGATACCGGGAACGGACTCTCGTTCGCTGTGAAACGCGATCAGCTTGCCGTTCGGCGACCAGGTCGGCTCGTCGCTGAGAGGCAGGCCGGCGGTGAGCCACTCCGCAGCCGCGAGCCGTGAGCCGTCGGCGGCGAGCGCCGTCGCGCAGCGCAAACCGCCGACCCCAACCGCCTTCCCGGCGACAATCCGAGTCACCTCGCCGGTGTCGCCGGCTCCCACCGCTGCGAACGCGAGCGTGGCGCCCCGCCCCGCGACCGGGACCACCGGGAGCTTCGGGTTGCTCTTCGTGATCCCTCCCTGGAACTCGACATCGGCAATCTCCCGATCGGTCGTTCCCGGCGACCCGGCGACGAGCCAGATGTCGGTCGCCGTGTTCGACTCGGTGACGATGCCCCAGAGGGCAATCGTTCCTGCCAGCACGAGCTCGCGCGTCCCGGCGCCGTACGCGTAATTCGCGAGCGTTTTGCACGTCATGCCCCCCGGTCGAGTCAGCGTGCTTTGCGCACCTGTCGGCACCGTGCGCACGACCACGGCCACGTCGCACTTGGGATCGGAGGTCGTCCAGGCGATCCGCGGCCCATCCTGCGCGAACGCGTAGACGGGGGTCTTGAGCGAGACCAGCGTCTGGACGCCGGGAGCCGCGGCGCTCGCGAGCGGCGCCGCACCCGCAAGGCCGAGCAGGCTGCCGAAGGCTGCGAGGATCGCACCGACGGCCCGCAGGGAGAGAACCGCCATCGCCGGCCGGCGAGACACTGCCAATCGCCTCCTTCGGCCCATCGATACCGCAGACGGGCACACGCGGTGTCGGTGGATGTACTGAACGGGCGGCGAGAAACTACGCGAATCGGCAGCCAACCCCACGCCGGCTACCGATGTCGCCCGTTCTCTCGGAAATGGGCCTAACTGGGCATCTTTCAAACCCGCCGAAGACCCTCGCAACCCTCCTCAAGGGTCTCACGGAACGGTGATCAGGGCAAGAGCGTGCTGAGCGGTGGAAAGTCTCCGCGATGGCAGCGTTCCGCGGCGACCGTGCTGAGCGACGTGCGGCCGTAGCTGTGCTTTGCGCTCAGCTGCTTTCGGCGAGCCCGTGTTCGAAGTGTTCCATGGTTTCGTCGAAGAGGGTGGCGATATCGGCTTTCGGGTTCTCGGCGAGGGTGTAGATGACGGCGAGGGCGGCGCCGCTGACGGCGCCGGCGAGGGTGCGGACGGCGAGGTCGGTGGGCGGCTGCCCTGCTCGTTCGGCGATGCAGTCTGCGATCAGCTGGAACGTCTGAAAGAACTGGTCGAGCATCGCGGCGCGCAGTTCAGGGATGGCGAGCATGAGCTCGGTTCGTTGCCGCTGCTGGTCTTGTTGCTCTGGTGTCATGGTTGAGAACACCTGGCGGAAGGCGAGCCGGAGAGCGCGCACCGAGGATAGGTCGGCTGGCTGTGCTTTGAAGGCGGCGATCATCAGTGGGTCGAACTCGTCCCAGAGCACGACGTGGGCTTTGCTTGGGAAGTAGCGGTAGAACGTGGTGTCGGAGACCTCGACCGCCGCGCAGATGTCCTCGACGGTGGTGGCGTCGTAGCCGCGCTCGCGGAAGAGGCGAAGGGCGTTGTGTTGGATCGCGACCCGCGTCCGCGCCTTCTTGCGCTCGCGCAGCCCGAGCGGGGGCTTGTCACTTAGCGCTTGCAAACTCATCCTCCTGATCGGCCGACCGACGTGCGGCTCCCTCGGCGGCCCTGAGCCGGGGGAGAAAGACGAGCGCCAGGACCATTGCGGTGAGCGCAATACCCGCAGAGACGTAGAGCGCCTGGTCGATGCCGTGAGCGAATGCTGTATGAACGTTCTCGAGTAGCGCTGGCGAGTGGAGCTGGCGTGCGACGCCGACGCCGCCGAAAACGCTCTGCCGAACCGCGGCGGCGGCGGCAGAGGGCAACCCGGCGAGCTGGAGGTGGGCAAGGTACGCGGAGGTGAGTGCACTACCGAGGATCGCGCTGCCGAGCGGGCCCCCGATCTTGTTCAGCGCCTGCATCACGCCTGAGCCGACGCCGGCTCGTTCTTCGGGTAGCTCTGCGAGGGCGGCGGTGGCGGTGGTTGCCATCGCGATCCCCATGCCGACGCCGACCAGCGCCATCCAGCTAGCGATGAACGTGCCGGTCGAGCTCACGCTCGTGCGGGCGCCGAGAAGAAGCCCGGCGGCGAGGAGCCCGAAACCGATCGCGACCGCCTGCCGGCTGCCGATCCGACCTGCGAGCCGATCGGCGGGAAGCGCGCCGACGAGCAGTCCGCCAACGAGGGGCAGCAAGCGCAAACCGGATCCCATCGCGTTACTGCCGAGCACCCCCTGAAAATACTGCGGCATCGTGAACAACACGCCGACGATGGCAAGAACGCAGAACGCCTGCAGGATCACGCTCCAAGTGAAGGAGGCTGAGCGAAGAAGCGCCGGATCGACGAGCGGCTCTCCTCCTGGACGCTGACCGAGCCAATGTTCCCAGAGCACGAACGCCGCCAGCAACGCGACCCCTGCACTCATCAGGAGCAGTGCCGCGCTGCTGCTCCACCCGTGCTCTCCTGCCCGGATGAGACCGTAGGTGAGAGCCAGGAGGCCGCCGACCGAGCCGACGATGCCGACGACGTCGATCTGCGACCGCTCGCCCGCTCGCGACTCCGGTACCAGCGCTGCGACGGCGATGAAGCCGAGGACGACAACGGGAACGTTGAGGAGGAAGACCCAGCCCCACCAGTAGTGGCTGAGCAGCCAGCCCCCGAGGATCGGGCCGATCGGTAGCGCAAGGAAGTTCGCCGCTGCCCAGATACCGACGGCTCGCGCTCGCTCCGCCTCGTTGAAGAGAACCGCCAGCGCCGACAGCGCCATCACGATCACCGCTGCTCCCGCAGCACCGAGCACAACGCGCGCGGCGATGAACACGCCGGCCGAGGGCGCGTAGGCGCAGGCAGCCGAGGCCGCGCCGAACAGAGACAGGGCAACCAGCATCGTCAGCTTGCGGCCGTAGCGATCGCCGAGCAGCCCGGCCGGCAGCATCACTGCCGACAAGACAAGCAGGTAGCCCGACGTGAACCACTGCAGATCCGACTCCGACGCATGCAGGGAGTGCGCGAGCGTCGGCAGCGCGACGCTCAGCACCGTCGCGTCGAGCGAGACCGCAACGACGGCAAGGTTGACGGCCGCGAGCGCCCACCACTTCGCGTTCCCGGACCGAGAGAATCTGACAGAGATACCCATATGTTCCATAGTAACTTATGGAGTGATCACCTGCAATAGACAGAGGGATGAACAAGCCGACTATCCCCCCGGTGCAACCGCCGGTGCCGCTGACCCGGCCCGGCTGCGACTTCTCAGCTTGATCCAGGCGCGACCCGAGCAGAAAGCCTGCGTCTGCGACATGACCGAGCCCCCTGGGCCTCAGCCAGTGCGCGGTCAGCCATCGCCTGAACGTTCCTTCTTGAGGCAGAACCTCGGCGAGCGGGATCAACGGTGAAGCCGGGCCTACTTCCGGGTCGTCCCTGATCAACTCGAGACCCCGCTCGACCTGTTCAGCTGATTCGTGCGTTCGCGCGCGCCGGCAGACAGCCAAAACGCGAGAAGGCACGAGCGGTTCGATGACCAGTTTCGTCGAGCGATCGGAATAGCACGATGCGCTCGTTTGCACGACTTTCCGTTGTCAGCGTGACAACGGCTGAATGGGCGGTACTGGGCTCGAACCAGTGACCCCCAGCTTGTCGAGCCGGCCCGATAATGCGTCCATGTTTGCGCTGCGTCTGGTCGCCTTCATCACCGTCGTGCTCGCTTTCACAGCCGGGGCGCCGGCGGCTGATGCGCCGCCGGCGCGGCTGCTCTTCCAGGTGTTCCCGTTCAAGGGCTTCGATGCGCCGGACGGTCTGGGCGTCTCGAACGCCGACGGCAGCGGGTTCGTCGACCTGACCGCGTCCCTCGTACGCGACCACCACGCGGCGTATGAGGCCGCCTGGTCGCCGGACGGCTCGGCCGTCGCCTTCGCGCTCTATCGGACATACATAACTGGGTCAGGCGTGACGGCCGGCGAGATCTACATCGTCGACGCCGCCGGCAGCGAGCCGCGACGGTTGACCTTCGACGCCACCGACACCGGGGTATCGAACGGCCAGCCGGCCTGGTCGCCGGACGGAACGAGGATTGCCTGGCTGAAGCGGACGCCTCGAGGCTGCGACGTCTGGGTGATGAACGCCGACGGTAGCGGCCAGCGCGCGGTCACGGTCGACGGAGCCGACGGCGCCGCGAACACGAACCTCGCCTGGTCCTCCGACGGGCGGCAGCTGGCCTGGCTCAAGCGCGTCGGCAAGACCGAGGGCTGGGAACCCGATGCGAACGTATGGCTTGCGCACGCCGACGGCTCGGGCGCGCGTGCACTGACCACGTCCTCGGACGTCGTTCGCGGGCCGATCTGGCAGCCGGGCGGATCGCTGATCCTCTACGGCACAGGCCCGCAACTGACCAAGCTGCACATCGTCGACCCGTCGGTGGGCCCGCCGGGGATCGTCACCCCTTCGGCAGGAGACACCAATGCCTCCTGGGGGGATCCAGACGGTTCGGATCCCAGCTGGTCGCCGAGCGGCACGCGGATCGCCTGGGGCGACCGCGCCGGCGTCGAGGTAGCCACGCTCGACGGACGCGCTCGGCGCGTCACGAGCTCCAACGGCTACCGGGTCACGTGGTCGCCGGACGAGAGCAAGCTCGCCTTCGTCCACGAGCAAGACCTCCCCGTCGCCCGCAGCGACTGCGCCTGCGCGAATGTCTACGTCGTCGACACGGCCGGCGGCCGGCCGCGGAACGTCAGCGGTCGCGAGGGCGTGGCGGACTTCAGCTGGTTCGACCCCCTCTGGTGGCCCGACAGCGCCAGGCTCAGCGTCGGCGGCGAGTTCGGCATCGTCAACGTGAACGCCGACGGAACCTGCCGACGGCCGCTCCGCATTGTCTCCGACGACTCCGCGAGCGGGCCGCTGCTCTGGCAGCCCGGCACAGGGACGCTGCCGCCGCTGCCGGACTGTGTCGACCTCGAGCTGACGGGTGGGTTCAGCGGCGAAACCGCCCCGGTGGGCTCGCCGCCGCCTGTCGATCTGACGCTCGCAAACCGCGGCAACCAGACCGCCACCGGTCTCAGCCTCGTCGCCGTCCCCTCGAGCGGAGCCGTGCACAGCGACGCTCCCGGCTGCGACAACGGCGGAGCCGTGCTGCACTGTGCGCTCGCACCACTCGCCGGCCTGGCCACGACACCGCTCCGGCTCACCGTCTCCGCCGGCCGACCCGGCACCTTCACGCTCACCGTGACCGTCGCAGCGACCGGGCAGACAGCGCAGACGACAAAGCTCCCCGTGCAACTGCTTCCCTGCAGCACCACCGGCACCGACAAGTCCGAAACGATCGTCGGCACCAACGGCCGCGACACGATCTGCGGGTTCGGCGGCGACGACACGATCGACGCGCGCGGCGGCAACGACTGGATCGACGGCGGCGCCGGCTGGGACACCATCACCGGCGGGCCTGGCAACGACACGATCAGCGGCGACATCGGCCACGACACCATCACCGGCGGCCCCGGCAACGACACGATCAGCGGCGGCAACGGCCCCGACAGAATCTACGGCGGCCCCGGCAACGACCACATCACCGGCGGCCTCTACCCCGACCGGCTAAACGGCGGCTCCGGCAACGACTGGATCGACGCCGCCGACGGCTACGTCGACACCGTCGACTGCGGCCCCGGCAACGACACCATCGTCACCGCCTACTACCCTCGCGACAACGCCAAGAACTGCGAACACGTCGTCGTCCGCAAGTAGACCCAGCTACACCGAACGCAGGCACGGCGAACGGAAACTCGCCCATACAAAAGGCCCAAGCAGGGCCTTTTGTATGGGCGGTACTGGGCTCGAACCAGTGAACCCCGAGCTTGTCGAGCCGGCCCTGGCGCTCGCGCGCTTTCGCGGCAGCTTCCTGATCTTCACGACGCCGTTTCGGCTTCGGTTGCGACCGCTTCGGCGGTCGGCGCGGGCGCGGCCTGGGGCGCGGGATATCGTGCCGCGAGGACGTGTACGGCGCCTGCGCCGAGCGCGCCCGCTGCCAGCGCGGCGAGCGCCCAGCCGGGACCGGAGCGCTGGCGGCCGAGCGCGGCATCGAGCGAGAGCTCGCCCGGCCCGACCTCGGCGAGCGTGATCGCTGCCGCGATCAGCACGGCGTTGTATTCGTAACCGCCGTTGCTGAGCCAGGGGCCCTTCTTCAGGTGCACCCGATGAATCGCCGTCAACATCGTCCCGGTCAGAACCGATGCGGCGAGCGGAGTCGCAAGGCCGGCGACCAGGAGCACACCACCGCCGGCCTCGGCCGCGCCGGCCGCGATCGCGTTCGCTCGGCCCGGCCGTAGCCCGATCACCTCGAAGCTCTGCGCGGTGGCGTCGAGCCCGTGGCCACCGAACCAGCCGAACAACTTCTGCGTCCCGTGGCCGACGAAGAACCCACCGACCACGAGACGCAGCAGCAAGCGGCCGAGCTTCACTGCCGATCTCCACCGGCGCTCGCCGTGTTCGTCCGTCGCGCGAGCCGTGCCTTGACGTGCAACGTCGCGGGCGGGCGCAACATCCCGAGCGGGCTCCACGTCATGCCCAGCTGACGGTGATCGGCGGTCGCGGTCGCCTCGATCTCGATCGTCTGCTGGTCGAGCGGGCGGAGTCGCGCGTCGGCGCTGATCGGGATCCGCTTGCCGGCCGCCTCGAGCTCGCCGCTGACCTGCAGGACTCCGTCGTCCGTATCGGTGACGTCGCTCGAGTTGAAGTGCACCTCTGGGTGCTCTGTGACAGCGAAGAAGTCGACGGAGCGAAGGTGGCGGTCGCGCGTCGCGTTGCCGGTGTCGAGGCTGGCGGCGTCGATCGTCAGCGCGATGAGTGGGGTGCCGTCGGCGTCGACGTCGAGGGTGCCGTCGAAGCGGTCGAAGTGACCGGCGACGGTGATCAGCCCCCAGAAGTGCTCGACGCGGAACTCGGCGCTGGACTGCGCGCGGTCGAGTTGCCAGTGCGATCCGGCCCAACCCTCGACCATCTGGTGCTGCGTGACTGCGGTGCTCATGTCGATCCCTCCTTCAACCGGCGAATGTTTGGCTGCCCGGGCGTCACCAACTGTACGGATCGCCGGCGTGGGCGCACGCTGCCGGCTGTTCGGTCGTCATGCTGTCTCGCAGGCTGAGCAACAACCGGCGCAGTTGCTCGCGCTCGTTGTCGTCGAGGTCCACGAAGAGGGCGTCTTCGGCGTCGCGTTGGGCGCATGCGGCGTCGTTAAGCCGCCGGGCGCCGGTGTCGCTCATTGCCATCCCCAAACGATCAGTGGTCTGCCGGCTCAGTCGGTCCACCAGTCTTTCGCGGGAACGCCGTCGCCGCCTTCCGGCCGGTCGGCGCCGATCGCGATCAGTTCGAGGCCGTCGGAGCCGCCCTCGAGCGCGCGCACGGTGTTCGGCGCGACGCGTACGGCGTCCCACTGGCGGAGCGCGACGATCTCGTCGTTGAGCTTGATCCGGCCGGAGCCGCTGAGGACGACGTAGACCTCCTCCTGCTCGCGGTGGCTGTGGCCCATCGGTGAGCGGAAGCCGGGGCCGTAGCGGAAATAGCTGACGCCGAGGTGCTCGGAGTCGAGGTGTTTGCAGGCGAAGTGTGCCTCCAGGTTCGGTGCGTACTCGCCTGCGGAGTCGTCGATCTCCTTGAGGTTTGCGATTGTGTAGTCGGACATGAAGCGGTGATCCTCCTCTTCGGTTAGCTCGCCGCGGGGACCGCGAGCAGTGCGACAGTCGGTTGGTCGGCGGTACCGAGGAAGTGCTCGGCTTCGAGCTCGTTCTCGTCGAGGCGCTCGACGCGGACGCCGAGCGCGTCGAGGAATGCGTCCGGCGGTTCGAGGAAGTTGACGGCGTCTGTGCGGTAGTGCATCGGCACGACGAGCCGCGGCCGGAGCGCGCGCACGATCGCGGCGGCAGCTTCGCCGCCGACAGTGGGGCCGCCGCCGACCGGAAGGAAGAGGATGTCGACCGCGCCGATTGCTCGCTGCTGCTCAGCGCGCAATTCGGCCTGACCGAAGTCGCCGAAGTGACAGACGCGCAGCCCGTCGAGTGCGAAGCGGAAGATCGTGTTCGGGCCGCGCTTGGTGCCGGCGGCGTCGTCGTGCTCGGAGGCGACGGCGATCACCTCGCCGATCGGCGAGTCGAGTGTGCCTGCGGTCGAGCGCAGGATCTGCGGCGAGCCGCCGACGACCTCGACGGCGTTGTGGTCGCGGTGCTCGTGGGTGACGAGCAAAACATCTGCCTCGACGCCTTCAATCGACGGATAGTCGAACTGCATTCCTCGCGCTGCGAGTCCTTCCATCGCGCCGAAGGGGTCGATGAAGACTGTTCGCTCGCCGCGAAGCAGAAACGCCGACTGGCCGTACCAGCGGATGCGCATCGGGTGCCTCCTCGGTGTGTGAAGCGCGCTCGGTGGAGATCTGCGTCACGTGCGTGCTCTGCTGTGAGCCGGTGCGTGGCGACTGACGAGGCGCTGCTCGCGCAGCGCATGCATCGCCGCGCGCAATTCCTCGTCGGTGAGCGGCGGCTCGGCTTGCGAGGTCGCCGCTTCGGCGCGGAGCCCGTCGAGGAGCCAGCGCAGGTGACGTCGCCACGCTTTCGGCGCGACCTCGGCGGTGGCATCGATCAGCGGCGCAAACGACCAGAACAGCAGCGCGAGATCGGAAAGCGTGAAGTCGTCGCGGAGCGTGCCCTGCTCGCGGGCGCGCTCGAGCACCTGCTCGAACAGCCGGCGCATCTCCTCGCGCGCGCTTGCGAGCCTGCCCGCGCCCGGCGGATAGCGCATGAGGACATCTTTGAGCACGCGGTCGCCGGCCTGGAGCTCCAGCGTCCGTTCGAGAAAGTGACCGAGCGCGCTCCACCCGTCAGGCTCGGCCGCCGCCGCCTCGGCGACCGCGACAAGCTCGCCGATGCGACGCTCGAAGATCGCCTCGACGAGCGCCTCGCGCGTCGTGAAATGCCGGTAGAGCGTGCCAATCCCCAGACCGGCCCGGCGCGCAATCTCCTCGAGCGAAGCCTCGACCCCCTGTTCGGCGAACACCTCGCGCGCCGCCGCGACGAGCAGCTCGTGGTTTCGCTGCGCGTCGCGACGCCCACCCCTCTGCTCGCCCGCGATCTCGGTCATGGCGAAGACGATAGCACGAAACCGGAGGTAAGCCTCCGGTTTCTGCTACTGTCGACCGATGCTCACGCTCGCCCGCTGGTGCGCTAGCCATCGCCGCAGCGTCGTCTTGCTCTGGATCGTCGTCTTGATCGGAGTCGGGGCGGCCTGGCAAGGCGTCGGCAGCCACTACTCGAGCAACTTCACGCTCGGCCACACGGGCGCCCAGCGCGCCGCCGACCTCCTGAAGAGCCGCTTTCCAGCCCAGTCCGGCGACGTCGATCAGATCGTCTTCAAGACGCGCACCGGCAAGCTGACCGACGGGCGCGTGCGCTCGGTGGTGGCGCCGATGCTGGCCGGCGTCACCCGCCTCCCGCACGTGACCGGCGTGACCAGCCCCTTCGATCCGAAGGCCGGCAAACGCATCTCGAAGGACGGCACGATCGGCTTTGCCACCGTTCTCTTCGACCAGCGCGCCAACGTTCTCCCGACCTCAGCGATCAAGAAGGTGATCGCGCGCGCCGAGAGCATCCGCTCCGGCCGGCTCGAGGTCGAGCTCGGCGGCCCGGCGATCCAGCAGACGCAGTTCGCCGCGCCGAGCACGACGACCGCGATCGGCGTCCTCGCCGCGATCGTCGTCCTCTTGATCAGCTTCGGTTCCTTCCTGGCGATGGGCCTCCCGGTCGTGACCGCGCTCTTCGGGCTCGGCACCGGCATCGGCCTGATCGGGCTCGGCACCCACGTCCTCGGCATGCCGAACTTCGCGCTCGAGCTCGCCGGCATGATCGGGCTCGGCGTCGGCATCGACTACGCGCTCTTCATCCTCACCCGCTTCCGCGAGATCTACCGCGAAAACGGAGGCGACGTCCAGGAAGCCGTCGCCCTCGCGATGGACACCGCCGGGCGTGCAGTTCTCTTCGCCGGCGCCACCGTCGTGATCGCCCTGCTCGGCATGTTCGCGCTCGGCGTCGGCTTCCTCTACGGCCTCGCGATCGCCGCCTCGCTCGCCGTCCTGTTCGTGCTCACCGCCTCGATCACGCTGCTGCCGGCCCTGCTGACCTTCTTCGGCCGCCGCGTCGGCGAACCCGGCCGGCTCGCCCGTCTCTTCTCGCGCCGCCGGCGGCGCCAGCAGCCCCGACTCGGCTTCTGGACGCGCTGGATCGGCGCCATCCAGCGCCGTCCGGCCCTGGCCGCAGCCGCGGCCGCCGCGCTGATGCTCACACTCGCGGCGCCCACGCTCTGGCTGCGGCTCGGCTCGAGCGACGCCGGCAACGACTCGACCTCGTTCACGACCAGGCGCGCCTACGACCTGCTCGCGCAAGGCTTCGGCCCCGGCTTCAACGGCCCTCTCGCCCTGGTCGTCAAGCTGCCGCGCGCACACGACAGCGCCGCGTTGGGTCAGCTCAGCGCCGCCGTCGCTCAGACCCGCGACGTGGCCGCGGTCGCGCCGCCGCGACTCAGCGCCTCCGGCGATGCCGCCGTGATCAGCGCCTACCCCGACTCCTCGCCGCAGAGCGCGACGACGACGAAGCTCGTCAAGCACCTGCGCAACACGGTGCTGCCGCCGATCGAGGCGCGCACCGGCGCGACGGTCTACGTCGGCGGCGCGACTGCGACCTTCATCGACTTCTCCAGCGTCCTCTCCTCGAAGCTGTGGCTCTTCATCGGCGTCGTCGTCGCACTCTCGGCGCTGCTGCTGCTCGTCGTGTTCCGCTCGCTCCTGATTCCTCTGCAGGCCGCGGTCATGAACCTGCTCTCGATCGGCGCCGCGCTCGGCGTGAGCGTCGCCGTCTTCCAGTTCGGCTGGTTCCCCGGCATCTCGTCGGGCCCGATCGAAGCATTCGTGCCGGTGCTGATGTTCGCGATCGTCTTCGGCCTCTCGATGGACTACGAGGTCTTCCTCGTCTCCCGCATCCGCGAAGAGTGGACGCTGCAGCGCGACTCGAGCGCCGCCGTCCGCGACGGCCTGATCGAAACCGGCCGCGTGATCACCGCCGCAGCCGCCGTCATGGTCGTCGTCTTCGCCTCCTTCATCCTCGGCGGCGAGCGGGTGATCGAGCTGTTCGGGCTCGGGCTCGCAAGCGCCGTCTTCCTCGACGCGCTCGTCATCCGCTGCATCCTCCTGCCCGCCGTGCTCGAGCTGCTCGGCGCCAGGGCCTGGGCATTCCCTCACTGGCTCGACCGCCGCCTGCCGCGCTTCGCGATCGAACACGACGGGCCGGTCCCGCACGCGCAGCCGACCCGGCCCGCGCTCGAAGACGCCTAACCCAACATGACCGCGCCGGACACCGACACTCCACTGCAAGGGCGCGCGCTCGCGACCGTCTTCACCGCGCTCATGCTCGGCATGTTCCTCGCCGCGCTCGACCAGACGATCGTCTCGACCGCGCTGCCGACGATCGTCGGCGACCTCGGCGGCCTCAATCACCTCTCCTGGGTCGTCACCTCCTACCTGCTCGCCTCCACCGTCTCGACGCCGATCTACGGCAAGCTCGGCGACATGGTCGGGCGCAAGCCCCTCTTCCTGGCCGCGATCCTGATCTTCCTCGCCGGATCGATGCTCGCCGGACTCAGCCAGTCGATGGGTGAGCTGATCGGCTTCCGTGCCCTTCAGGGGATCGGTGCCGGCGGGCTGATGGTCGGCGCGCAGGCGATCATCGGCGACATCGTCTCGCCGCGCGAGCGGGGCCGCTACATGGGCCTGATCGGCTCGGTGTTCGCCGTCGCCTCGGTCGCCGGGCCACTGCTCGGCGGCTTCTTCGTCGACAGCCTCTCCTGGCGATGGGTGTTCTACGTCAACATGCCCGTAGGTGCGATCGCCATCGCGATCGTCGTCACGCGGCTGCACTTGCACACGCCGCATGCCCGCCACCGGATCGACTACCTCGGTGCCGGGCTGCTCAGCGGTGGCGTCGGCGCGCTGATCATGCTCACGACCTGGGGCGGCAGTGAGTACGCCTGGGGCTCGGCGACTATCGTCGGGCTCGGGATCGCGGGCACCGCGCTGATCGCAGTGTTCGTCTGGTGGGAGACCCGCGCCGCCGAGCCGATCCTGCCGCTCTCGCTCTTCCGCTCGAGCGTCTTCAGCGTCTCCAGCGGGATGGGCTTCGCGATTGGAATGGCGATGTTCGGCGCGATCATCTTCATCCCGCTCTTCCTGCAGCTCGTCTACGGCGCGACGCCGACGAGCTCCGGGCTACGGATGCTGCCGCTGATGGCGGGCATGCTGACCACGTCGATCGGCTCCGGCCGGGCGATCAGCAAGAGCGGCCGCTACAAGGCGTTCCCGATCGCCGGCACCGCGATTCTCGTCGTCGGCATGTACCTGCTCTCCCGGCTCGCAGCCGACACCGCTCCTTGGCTCGCCTCGGTCTACATGCTCGTCGTCGGGGTCGGCATCGGCCTCGTCATGCAGGTGCTCGTCCTTGTCGTCCAAAACGATGTCCGGCCGCAGGAGATCGGCGTCGCCACCTCGACCGCCACCTTCTTCCGCTCCGTCGGCGGCGCCTTCGGCGTCGCCGTCTTCGGCACCATCTTCGCAACCCGGCTCTCCCACCAACTCGCCCGGCTCCCCCACAACGTCGTCGCCCGCCTCGGCAGTGGCATCCACCTCAGCCCCGCCGCAGCCCGGCACCTCCCCCCGGCCGTGCACGCCGACTTCCTGCAAGCCTTTGCCCACGCCCTCCACGGTGTCTTCCTCTGGGGCACGGCAATCGCCATCGTCCCCTTCGCCCTCTCCTGGCTCCTCAAAGAAGTGCCACTCCGTACCACAATGCACCGCTCGGCCGAGCTCAGTGCAGAGCAGGCCGCCGCCGGAGGAGCGATGGCCGAAGCGATGGTCGAACCCTACGCCCCCGCGAGCCCAGCCGGGTAACCCCAGCTTCTCGACCGACCGGTTGGCCTCCCGCTGCACCCGCACCTGACCGTCTGGTTCCATCAGCAGTTGGACCTGGTCTGGGCTTCGGGCAGCGGCCGGCGGATCGAGAAGGTGTTCGCGCGCGTCTCCGGGCTGCCGTACCACCCGATGCCCCAGCTCGCCGGCAGCACGATCTCGTGGCAGAGCAACACACTCACCGGGACGACCGCGTTCGCAGCGGAGCTGCCCGCAGGCCAGCCCTCTCCGGCGGCGGTCGCCCGCTACGTAAGCGCCGTCCTTGCGGCCGCACACGCGCCCTGATGCACCCACTGCTCAAATTCGTGCACGCGCACGAGCGGCGAGGGTTGGCTCGGCGTTCGACGGCATAGACGGATGATCACGATCACCCTTCCTCGGTTCCACATTTGCCGGCTAGGGGCCAGGCTGGCAGCGAGAGCGCCCGCCGCCGTTGTGTTGCTTCTGCTCGCAACCGTTGCCTCTGCGGCCGGCGGAAGTCCAAGCGTGCCGCGCTTCAGACATGTCCTGATCGTCGTGTTCGAGAACAAGGAGCGCGGCGAGATCGTCGGCAGTCCAGCCGCGCCGACGTTCGCGGCGCTCGCGCGGCGGTATGCGTCGATGACCGCCTATGACGCGGTGGCGCACCCGAGCTTGCCGAACTACCTCGCGCTCGTGTCCGGCTCGACGCAGGGCATCGAGTCGGACTGCACCTCCTGCATGGTCGACGCCCCCAACCTTGCCGACGAACTCGACCACGCCGGGCTGACCTGGAAGACCTACGCCGAGGGACTTCCCGCGCCTGGGTTCACAGGCGCCACCGCCGGCCTGTACGCGAAGAAGCATGACCCGTTCCTGTATTTCAGCGACATCGCCGATCGTCCCGCCCGGCGAGCCCGTGTCGTTCCCTTCGCACAGCTGCGCTCGGATCTTGCCGGCGGTCGTCTGCCCGACTACGCGCTGGTCGTTCCCAACCTGTGCGACGACATGCACGATTGCCCGGTCTCGATCGGGGACCGCTGGCTTCGCGAGAACATCGTCCCGCTGCTTCGCCGGCCGCAGCTGGCAGACAGCGTCGTGTTCGTCGTCTTCGACGAGGGCTCGACTGATACCGGCGGCGGCGGCCGGGTTGCAGCACTTGCGCTTGGGCCGCTCGTCCGACCCGGTGCACATTTCCTGCGACCGACCGGCCATTACGGCCTGCTGCGAACGATCGAGGACGCCTGGGGCCTGCCTCGGCTAGGCAAATCGGCACAGGCGAAACCGATTACCGGCATCTGGCGCTGAGCGCATCCCGACCGGCGGTCAAACATCTTCGCTGGATGACGACGCCGCTGCTAACGGAGGTACCGCAGTAGGAACGCGGCCGCGTGTGCGATCCCGAGCGCGCCCTGGCGGCCGGGCCAGTCGTGCGAGCCACGTGGGTACACGTAGAGCGCGGCCGGAACATGCGCGCTGCGCAGGGCCCGGTAGAGCGGAAGCGTCTCGGCGAGCGGGATCGCGTCCGTGCGGCCGCCAGAGAGCAGGATCGTCGGCGGCAGCCGCCGGGCGGCCGCCTCCGCGCCGAAGGCGCCGGTCGAGAAGCCCGCGACGGCGGCGAACGGACGGCGGAGCTTCGGTCCCTCGGCCGCAGCGAGCGCAACGCCGCCGCCGAGCGACCAGCCGACAACGCCGACGTACTTCATGCCCGGCGTCGACCGGAGCTTCGCCGCCGCGCCGTCGGCGATCTCGACCCAGGTGTCGAAGTCGAAGCCGAACCCGCCGCGCGCGTTGCAGAACCCCTTGTCTCCGGAGGGAGGCGTAAGCTCGAAGTAGTCGACGTCGAGCGTCGCGATCCCGTAACGCGGCAGCGTCGTCACGATTCGGTGGTCGAAGGTCGAGAACCCCCCGCAGCCGTGCAACACCACGACGGCGGCGCCCACGGGCTGCGGCGCGCGGCAGAGCTCGGCGCGTACCGTTCCGCCCGCGCTGCGGAAGTCGTCGCGCGTGCAACCGGCGCCGAAGCGAGGGAAGCCGCCGCCTGCCGCGGCAGACGCAAGCGCGAGAGCCGCTGCGACCGCACCGAGTAGGAGCAGCCGCCGCATCGGGGGCAGTTTGCCCGGCGGGACCCTCTCTCCGCAGCGCCCTACGACGCCGACGTGCGTCCCGCCTGCAGGACGACCGCGATCACGACCACCGTGAGGCTCAGCCCGCGGCGAGCCTCGCGGTCTCGATGCGGTCGAGGCGGGGGAAGTGCTTCCTCAGGAACGGTCTCCCTGCTGCGTGATCTGTTGCTGGTCGGCGCTCGGTCGGTCGCCATAACCGGCATAGAGTCTCTCGACGACGCTCATCCCGCTCGACACCTTGCCGAAGGGCGCGAAGCCCTGGGAGTCGAGGGAGGTATTGTTGGCGAGGTTGATGAAGACCTGTGTCGTGCGCGTGTTGGGGCCGGCGTCGGCGAACGTGATCGTGCCCTTGGCGTTCGACCTCTTCACCGGGTCGTCGGGGATCGCCGCTCCTTGCCAGGCGGCCGCCACCGCCGGCGTCGGGCTGATCCCGAACTGGACGACGAAGCCTTTCACGACCCGGAAGAACCTGACCCCGTCGAAGAAGTGGGCGCGGACGAGGTTGTAGAAGCGGTCGGCTCCGCGCGGCGCCCAGGCCCG
>JBEKEH010000058.1:0-29824 GCA_050013935.1 Gaiellaceae bacterium
GTCGCGAACACGCTCGCCGCGATCGGCGCCGGCGCGGGACAGGTCGAGTGCACGGTGAACGGCCTCGGCGAGCGCGCCGGCAACGCCGCGCTCGAAGAGGTGCTCGCCGCGCTCGAGACGCACAGCGACGAGTTCGCCGTTACGACCGGGATCGACCGGAACGAGCTGGAGGCGACATCGCGGCTCGTGGCCTCGGTGACCGGCTACCCGCTCCCGCCGCACAAGCCGGTCGTCGGCGCGAATGCCGCACCGCGGTCGGGATAGCAGCGCCGCTGCCGCTGCCGAGAACACCGCCGGGACGCTCTAAACGGGTTGGCGAGCGATCGAACGGTGGCTCACGGTCAGGCGGTTGGTCTTGCTGGCTCGGCTACGCGAGGACGGTGTGGATGAGCAGGATCGCGATGACTGCGGCGGTGGCGCCGACTGCGAGTGCGACGAGCGCGGCGAGCAGCCGGATGCGGGCGCTGCGGTTGGGGGGTGGGTGCTGGTTCATCCGGTCGCGTGGTCGACGATGAGGGCGGTGAACGGCTGGCCGCCTTTCGGGGTGATGGTGAAGGACAGGCTCCAGTGTCCGACCATGACCAGGGCCGGTGCAGGCCGCGTGTAGACGCCGGGTTGGGTCTCGGTGAGTTGGTATTCCTGGTTTGCCATTTGCATGTCGAGCATCGCGAAGGTGAGGGTGACGTTCGCGCCGCGGACGGGCGCACCGTTCTTGGTGATCTCGAGCGCGAACGTGTTCTGGGCGACTGCCCGGTTGGGCGTGATGAGGACCTGGAGGGTGTAGCCGTTCCGGTGGACGGCTGCTGCGACGCGGCCGGGGCCGACGTGGGCGAGTGCGGATCCGGCTTCGGCCAGCGCGTTGGCGGGCGGTGCGAGGCTCGAGAGCACAGCGGCGGCGAAGACAGCGGCGATGACCAGGACTGCTTCACCGCTGATCGCGCGCCTGAGCAGCCGGGCGGCCGGCTCGCCGAGCTCCGCCCGCTCGTGGGCCGCGATCAGGTGCGGCTTGGTGCGGAGCAGGTTGACGGCGCCGAGGAGCATCGCGGCGGCGAGCAGGCCGATCTTGACGAGGATCGCGACACCGTAGGAGGTTTGCCAGAGGGCAGAGAGGATCGGCATGTGGATGATCGTCGCGCCCGTGCCTGTCCCGAGCAGGAGCAGCACGGAGACGAAGGCGACGTTGGAGAAGCGGGGAACGCAGACCGCCAGTCCGGCGACGCGGCGTAGCGCGGGCAAGCTCTTCCAGATGACGAGCAGGCCGATCAGTCCGCCGAGCCAGAGCGAGCCCGAGACGAGATGGAGCCAGTCGAGGAGAAGCGAGACGCCGCGCGGTGAGGTCTGCGCTGCATGTCCGGAGGCGCCTGGGAGGACGAGAACCGCCGCCGCGGCGACGAGCGCGCCGCAGGCAGCGATCAGCTCCGCGACAGATCGGTGCTCGCGCTGCGGCCGGTCGAGCCAGAGTGTGGTCCAGGCTGCGACGCTGAAGAGGGCGAAGCAGATCTCCATGTCCACGTAGCCACGCCCGAAGGCTGTGACGCGGAAGAGCGGGACGAGCGCCCCCACTGCGAACACCGAGCGCAGAGAGTCGATCGCGGTTGAGAAGTCCAGATAGACGGGGATCGCCAGCAGGCCGAGCAGCGAGCAGATGACGAAGGCCGCCGAGAGGCGTCGCAGGCTCGTCCCTTCGACGCGCCTGAGCAGGGGCCGCGCGATCGCGATCCGCAGCACGAACAAGCCGATCGCGATCATCACCGTCAGGAAGACGAGCCAGCGCGCGACCAGCAGCCTCGGCGTCGTTGCCGTCTGCGCGATCGAAGGCACGCGGAATTGCGGCGCCGGCCCCTCGTTCGGACCGACGGCGAAGGTGAACGCTCCTTGCACGGGGTGCCCGTCGACGGAGATCGCGCGCCAGTAGATCAGGTACCAGCCCTCGGGCAGGTGCGCCCGCAACGGCACGATCAGCGTGTCCGGGTTCGCGGCCGAGCGGTGCACGGGCGCGGTCGTCTCCTGGCGGCCGGCAGCGTCGGTGACCGAGATGATCGCGAAGCGCGGCTCGACCGCCTCGTCGTAGGTCAGAGCGACGTCGGGGGGCGGAGCGTTGAGAATGCCGCTCGCCGAAGGCACCGTCTTGACCAGGTAGGCGTGCGCAAACGCCGCACCCGGCAGGACCAGTGCCGCAGCAACGGCTAGTGCGGCCAGAACGCCCCGCCCCCGCAGCGTCATGCCAGCTGCCTCTTCCCGCCGCCGCCGGCGAACAGCGCGAACGCGGCCAGGATGACGCCGAGCGCACCGATCACGAGCGCCACGATCGTCAGGAGCGAGGTGCCGCCTCCGCCGAGTGAGCTCTTCACCTCGATCGTCGGTGCCGGGGCTTCAGCGGATTCCGGCCCGGACCAGTCGACGATCGAGCCGTCCGAGTAGGTCTGCTCGACCTGGAAGGTGTACTTGCCGTTCGAGGCGGGCTGGGCGAGGAACTGGAACAGCGAGTCCTCCTCGGTCGGCACGCTGCCGCCCGTCCAGGTCACCTTCTGGATCACCGCGCTGTCACCCGAGCCGGTCTGCTGCACCACCCGATGCCAACCGGGGCTCGGTACGAACGAGTCGATCCCGAAGCCCTTCGGCACCGTGAGCACGATCTTCGTCGTCGTCGCGTTGTCCTTCTCGGTCGGCACGGCGAGGCTGTACAGCTGCAGCGTGTTCGACAGCGACACCGGCGGGCTGATCCGCGCATGCGCCGAAGCGGCCGAGACAAACACGAGCGCCCCGAGCGCAACAAGTCCCGGGACGAGCAAGCGTCGCCGCGACGTCGACGCCGCGAGCAAGCGAAGCGGGTAGCGCATGATGCTCCTTCGGTTAGAGGGAAGTGACGCCGCTCGTGACTGCGGCTGCAGGCAAGTCGTCGAGCCGCTCACGGGATGTCCGCGCAGGCCATCGGTCGCGCATTGCTCGGGGTGCTGATGTTGGGGCCCCAGTGGACCATCACGTGGATCGCGCCGAACACGAGCTTCGGCGCCTCCTTGACCGCGAAGGTCAGCTTCATCTGGCCCTTGGCGTCGGCGGTGTGGACTCCGAGCGGCACGAGGATCGGACCCATCGTCGGCGGCGGCATCCCTCCCATCGCCATCTTGGCGCACATCAAGCCCTTATGAACATGCATGACGTGGCGGCTGTTCGGCTTGAAACCGCTGAGATCCAGCTTCACCGTCAGCGTGCGGGTGGCCGCGTTCTCAGACAGGCTGATCGCGCCCTTCACCTTGAAGGGTGCGACCGGGTACGCCTTGCCCGTGTGCGGCGCAGCGGTCGCCGCGCCGGCAGCACCGGCAACAGCCGGCATGCAGACGACCACGGTCGCCGCAAGCGTGCGAAATCGGATACGCATGACACTCCTCGAAGTCGCGGGAAAACGGCACCCTCGACGGACGGCAGCCGTCGAGCTTCGTCCATCCGACGAACACCGCTCCTCCACCGCTTGCGCACAACCGCAAGCCCGCCACGACGAACTGATGAGCTGTCTCTTAGCGGCAGAGAGCGACGGTCGCCGGAGCAGCCGCGAGCGGCGGCCCACGCCCCGCGTGCCCTTCCGCCAAGACAGCGACGCGCGGTAGCCAGACCGCGAGCGCAAACCACCCGGGCAACACTCCCGCCTGCCGTGGCCGCGCCGCCCGGCCGCGCAGAGCACGCACGACCCGCTCGGCAGCCCGCAACAGAAGTCGGGCGAGCAGGAACGCAAGCAGAGCAAACGGCAGCTGGAACGCCAGGCCGATCCGGAAGGTGGGCTGCAGCACCATCCACCACGGGAAGCTGCTCCCGGCAAGCCACCGCTCGGTGAACTCCTGCACCGTGAAACCCACCAGCGGCAAGAGCGCGAACGCCCAGGCCGGCAGCGGCCGCGGCCCTCGACGACGCGCGGAATCCATTACGCCCACAACGAAGCCGACCAGCAGGACGCCGCCGACAACCCCGCACACGAGCGGCCAGTACGCGAAATAGCCGTGCCCAGTCGAAAGGAGCACGCGCCACCTGACGTGTGCCTCCGGGTAGACCAGACGGTACGCAAACACGTGCGCAACCTGAGAGCCCGCGAGCATCAGCGGAATCGCGACCAGCCACGCGGCGCACCGTCTCACCGGCGCTGATTCTGACAGCTAGCGCGCCGCCGAACCAAACGAACGGACGACAACGCCGAGCCGTTTCGCGGTTCGGCTTGGATCGACTCCTTTTCTTGAATCATTCAAGTTGGCCAGCTAGGATGCCGTCGATGACCGGGCTCACGGATCAGGCCGAAGTCCTCCGTTCACACGGCTTGCGGGTCACGGCCGCTCGGCTGGCCGTCCTCGATGCCCTGCGCGAGCTCCCGCCTCACGTGACCGTCGAGCACGTGGAGGAGCGTGCGCGCAAGCGGCTCGGGGCGCTCTCGACCCAGGCCGTCTACGACATCATGCGCGCCCTGCACGAGGTCGGGCTCGTCCGCCGCATCGAGCCGGCCGGAAGCGCAGCGCTGTTCGAGACACGCGTCGGCGACAACCACCACCATCTCGTCTGCCGAGATTGCGGGCGCACGGTCGACGTCGACTGCGCCGTGGGCGAGGCGCCGTGCCTGGCCCCGGACGCCGCCGCCGGGTTCGAGGTCGACGAAGCCGAGATCATCTTCTGGGGCCGCTGCCCCGACTGCATCGACGCAAAGGAGAGAAATGGCTGAGAACGGCAAGCCCCCCCGTCGGCTGACGACGCGCCAGGGCCATCCGGTCCACGACAACCAGAGCCAGCGGACGGTCGGCGACCGCGGCCCGGCGACGCTCGAGAACTACCAGTTCCTCGAGAAGATCAGCCACTTCGACCGCGAGCGCATCCCCGAGCGCATCGTCCACGCGCGCGGTTTCGTCGCCCACGGCGTCTTCGAGGCGTACGGGAAGATCGGCGACGAGCCCGCCTCGACCTACACGCGCGCGAAGCTCTTCCAGGAGAAGGGAAAGCAGACCCATGTCGTCCTGCGCTTCTCGACCGTGATCGGCGGCCGCGACTCCTCGGAGGCTGCCCGCGATCCGCGCGGGTTCGCGGTCAAGTTCAAGACCGAGGACGGCAACTGGGATCTCGTCGGCAACAACCTGCCCGTCTTCTTCATCCGCGACGCGATCAAGTTCCCCGACGTGATCCACGCGCTGAAGCCGGACCCCGTCACCTTCCGCCAGGAGCCGAACCGCATCTTCGACTTCATGAGCCTGACGCCGGAGTCGATGCACATGCTGGCCTGGCTCTTCAGCCCGCGGGGGATCCCGAAGAACTACCGGACCATGGACGGCTTTGGCGTCAACACGTACAAGTTCGTCAATGCCGCCGGCGAGGCGGTGCTCGTCAAGTACCACTGGAAGACGCAGCAGGGCATCGAGTCGCTGACCCAGGAGCAGGCGAACGCGATCCAGGCGACCGAACTGGGGCACGCGTCGAAGGACCTCTTCGAGGCGATCGAGCGCGGCGACCACCCGCGCTGGGAGCTGAACGTCCAGATCATGAGCGACGACGAGCACCCGGAGCTCGACTTCGACCCGCTCGATGACACAAAGACGTGGCCCGAGGACGAGTTTCCCCTGCGCCCCGTCGGGATGATGACGCTGAACCGCAACGTCGACAACTTCTTCGCCGAGAGCGAGCAGGCCGCGTTCGGCACCGGCGTCCTGGTGGACGGCCTCGACTTCTCGGACGACAAGATGCTCGTCGGCCGCACGTTCTCCTACTCGGACACCCAGCGCTACCGGGTCGGGCCCAACTACCTGCAGCTGCCGATCAACGCTCCGCTGACCAGAGCATCGACCAACCAGCGCGACAGCCAGATGGCCTACTACGTCGACGCGACCGGCGAGAACCCGCACGTCAACTACGAGCCAAGCTCACTCGGCGGTCTCACCGAGGCGCCCCGGTCAGGCGCCGACTACGAGCCTGAGATCAGCGGCAAGCTCACCCGCAGCAAGATCGCGCGCACGAACGACTACGCCCAGGCCGGCGAGCGCTACCGCACCATGCCCGAGTGGGAACGCGAGGACCTCGTGCTCAACATGATCGACCTGCTCGGCCAGTGCGAGCGGCAGGTTCAGGAGCGGATGGTCGACCACCTCACCCGCTGCGACGCCGACTACGGCCGCCGAGTGGCAGAAGGGATCGGCCTCCCCGCGCCCGCAGCCGCGACCGCGGCCGCTGCCACCTAATTCGACGACGGGGGCGCCGGCTCCGTCCGGCGCCCCCGCTATTCGGCTGCCTCTGTCGCCTTGCCCTCATGCGCGCAGGAACTCAGGGGTGCTCTGTGAACACACACGGGCCGTCGAAGCACGGATGGATCGTCGGTAGGATCATCGGCAAAACAGGCTCCCTGCGAGCCAAGGAGCAGCATGACCCGCATCCGCCTCTCCGTCCTTGCCGCCACCGCAACAGTTTCGCTCGCCGGCGTCCCTCCCATGGCCGTCGCCGCCGACCACGCCACGACCCAGTCCATCACCGTCACCATGACCGAGTTCAAGTTCGCCTTCGCGACCACAAAGGTGCACGCGGGCACTGTCACCTTCCGGCTCGTGAACAAAGGCAAGCTCGCGCACGACCTCATGATCGCCGGAAAGAAGAGCGCCCTCATCAAGCCCGGCAAGACCGGCACGCTCACGGTGACGCTGCACCAGGGCAAGTACCCCTACCGCTGCACCGTGCCCGGCCACGCAGCCGCCGGGATGAAAGGCGTCCTCACCGTCAGTGCGCTCGCTACGGAGCCGAGCGCGGTCGCCTTCACCGGCACGTACGCCGGCCAGACCTCGACCCAGATCAACGGCAACGTCGCCACCATCTCGGCGAACGGCACCGGCAAAGGCACGCTGATCGGCGCCGGCTCGATCACCGGCCAGGGCACCGGCGACACCAGCCAGCAGCCCTGCATCCCCTTCGGCGGCACCGGCACGATCACGGGCGCCGCCGGCACGATCGCCTTCAAGCTCCTCTCAGGCGCGAGCAGCTGCGGGGACGAAGGCGGACACAACTTCGCCATCACCGCCCATCTCACCGTTCTGAGGGCGACCGGAAAGCTCGCCAAGGCGAAGGGGACCCTGAAGATGACGGGCTCCTACAGCCATGACGACGGCAGCTTCTCGGTCAAGGTCTTCGGCACGCTCACCAAGTAACGGAGAAACAACCTGCGCAGCCTACGGCGCATGTGATCGAGAAGGAAGGAGCGGCCACCGGTGCATCTCGATGGTTTCCACAGCGCTCCTTTCGCCTGCCTTCGCTCACGAGCTCGCCAGGGAGTGTGCCGCCGGCGGCGCGCCGGTCGTGGTCGCGATGCCGGGTGGTATCTACGGTCCGGGCGACACCTCGCAGCTCGGTGACCAGATCCGGGCAGCGATGGCCGGAAAGCTGCGCCACGTGTCGTTTCCCACCCTTGGTCTCAACGCGGGCTAGGAATGGCCGACCTGGCCGCCGAGGGCGCCTGGCCGAGGAGCAGTAGCACGGTGAGCGAGGTCAGGAGCGGCCGGCTCATGGGCATCAGATACCGGGGCGCGCGAGCGCCCGGCGGAGGGTCGTATTCCGAATATTCGTCGCCAGCTCCGGCCTGTACCGTAGACACGCAATCGATAGGAGGACGAGATGTCCAGGATCGTCGTCGGTATCGACGGCTCCGAAGAGTCCAAGCAGGCAATGCACTGGGCCGTTGCGGAGGCCAAGCTGCGAGGTGCACCGCTCCGCGTCGTTCACACGTGGACGTTTCCGTACATGGCGGCGGGGCCCGGTCTCGACCCGGTGCTCGACGCAGACGTGATCGAAGATGTTCGACGCGCCGCCGAGAAGCTCGTCGAGAGCGAGCTCGCCGAGCTCGGAAGCGCGCTCTCCGGCGTCGATGTCGAGCGCACAGTCGTCGAGGGGGCTGCAGCGCCGGCCTTGATCGAGGCGGCCGAGGGCGCGGACCTGCTCGTCGTCGGCTCGCGCGGCCGGGGCGGCTTCGCAGGGCTGCTGCTCGGCTCGGTCGGTCAGCAGTGTGCCCACCATGCTCCGTGTCCGCTCGTGATCGTGCCGCCGGCGAAGCGCTGAGCCGCAGGAACTCCCTTGCCTCGCCGGCCGGAAGACCCTCGTAGGGCCAACGGAGAGGCGTTCTGTTGAAGAACCTCATCGACGCGCTGGGAAGGGACATACCGCTTGGGCGGCCGCTCGCAATGGCGGTCATCGTCATCGCGCTCTTCGTGCTCGCCTGGGTCGTGAGCCGGGTCGCCGCTCGTCTCGCCGCCTACTTCGTCGACCGGAGCGACCGGCGGCGGCGGGGCGCCACGAAGGACTTCGACACCGGCGCGATCACGGGGCTCCGCCAGCGGGAGACGGCGATCTCGCTGATCGAGACGAGCGTCCGTTATCTCGCGTTTGCGCTGGCATTGGTGCTCTCGATCGTCGTCCTTTCCGGCGCGCAGCGAGTGCAGACGATCGCGGGTGCGTCCTTCCTCGCGATTGTGATCGCCTTCGCCGCGCAGCGTTTCCTCATGGATGTGATCGCCGGCCTCCTCATGTTCTTCGAGGGCTGGTTTCGGATCGGGGACACGGTTGCGATCGACGTCTTGGACATACAAGGAGTCGTTGAATCCGTCTCGCTGCGCTCGCTCACGCTCCGCAGCATCACCGGCGAGATCCTGCATGTTCCGAACTCGCAGGTGGTGGCGCTCCGCGTGATCCCACGCGGCTACCGCGAGGTCGAGATCGAGTTCTTCACCAGCGCGCTCGAGCCCGGGCGCGCACTCGTCGAGCAGGTCGCTCGGATAGTGCCCGCCGGGCCGACGCGCTTCGTCCGCCGCCCGGCTCTGATCGACAGCGAAACGCTCGACGACGACCTGCACCGAATCACCGCCCGCTGTGCTGTCGCCGTTGGCCGCGAGTGGCTCGCCCAGGACTTCCTGCCCACCCTGATCAAGGAACGAGCGGCGGAAGGCCTGCTCGTGCACGGCCCGATCATCACCTACAGCGACGAGCAGGCGCTGCACAGCTTCGCGCGCGCGCTCGTGTCAGGCCCCAGCCGTAAACCGGCCGGTGCGGCACGGCGAGAGACCGGGACGCACGAGAGCCCGCTCTAGGCTGTCGCGATGCCTTCGTTCGCCGACCTGCTCGCCGAGCGTCCCGTCCTGCTCGCGGACGGCGCGACCGGGACGAACTACCAGGACATGGGGATCGAGCCCGGCGTTGCACCCGAGGAGTGGGTCGTCGACGCGCCGGAACGGGTGCGCGAGCTTCATCGCCGCTTCGTCGAGGCGGGCTCGGACCTCGTGCTCACGTGCAGCTTCGGCGCGACGACCCCGCGACTCGCGGACGGTCCGCTCGCCGGCAGGACGACCGAGGTGAACATCCGCGCCGCCGGGCTCGCGCGCGAGGCCGTCGGCGACGACCGGCTCGTTGCGGGCTCGATGGGCCCGACCGGGCAGCTCATCGAGCCGTACGGCGTCCTGACTCGCGAGGTCTGCGCCGAGGCATACGCAGAGCAGGCACAGGCGCTCGCCGACGGCGGCGTCGACCTGCTCGTGCTCGAGACGTTCTTCGCGCTCGAGGAGGCGCTCTGGGCGATCGAAGGCGTGCAGGGCGTGACCGATCTACCTCTCGTCGCGTCCTTCAGCTTCGACCAGGGCACCCACACGATGATGGGCGTCAGCCCTGCCGATGTCGTCGCGGCCGTCGAGCCTCTCGGCGTCGCCGCGCTCGGCGCGAACTGCGGCCGCTCGCTCGACGACACCGACGCTATCGTGGCCGAGTTCCTCGCCGCCGCACCCGGGATTCCGCTCTGGGTGAAGCCGAATGCCGGCGTGCCGCGCATCGTCGGCGACGCCGTCGTCTACGAGGCCGGCCCCGAGGCGCTCGCCGAGCACGTGCGCGCCTACGCCGACCGGGGCGCGCGCATCGTCGGCGGCTGTTGCGGCTCGACGCCGGAGCACATCGCCGCGGTCGCCCGCGCCCTCGGGCGCTAGTGGACGCGGCCACAAGTTCGTTCGTGTCTGGCGGTTCGCAAACCAAGCAGGCCTAGGACGCAGGGAGGCCGCATACCCGTAGGTATGCGACCGACCGAGGACAACGGCATGCGCCGCGTTTGCGGGCCGCCAGACGCACAACCGTACTTGTGGCCGCGTCCACTACTGAACGCGGGTGGCTCGCCGCCGCTCCTCGAGCGGGGCGAGGATGCGCGCGGCCAGGCGGGCCGGGCAGCCGCGGGCCAGGAGATCGAGCAGCGCGTGGAGGTCGATCCTCGAGTCGACCGCGAGCTCGTAGGCCGGCGTTGGCTCGAAGCCGGCCGCGATGAGCCGGCTCCACCGCCACCAGACGACCTCGGCGTGCTCGCTTCCGGAGAGCCGGCCTGCGGTGGTCTCGGTGAACATGATGGAATCCTTCGACAGAGAACCGCTCGTGCTTTAGCCCTCGCACCGGCTCCGACCGACGCACATGGGCGGATCAGGCCGATGTACGAAGAAGGTCTGGCCACTAGAGTGATGGCCTTGAACCCGACCCTCACCGAGTCGGTCGTCGAGCTCGTCGAGCGCGAGGCGCTCGCCGCGCGCCGCGCGCTCGCGACGCTGACGAACGAGCGGGTCGACCGCGCGCTCGCCCGCGCGCTCGAGTTGCTCGCCGAGCGGCGCGCCGAGATCCTCGCTGCGAACGAGGCCGACCTCGCGGCCGCCGAGGGGAGGCTCGACGCCGGCGCGCTCGACCGGCTCCGGCTCGACGACGGCCGGCTGGAGACGATCGCCACCGGAATCCGTGCGACCGCGACGCTCTCCCCGATCGGCCGTGAGCTTCGCTCCTGGCGGCTGCCCAACGGGCTCGAGGTCTCCGAGCGGCTGATCCCGATCGGGGTCGTCGGCGCGAACTTCGAGGCGCGGCCGAACGTCGCGGTCGACGTGGCGACGCAGGTCCTGAAGAGCGGCAACGCGGTCGTGCTCCGGACGGGCGCGGCCGCGCTCGAGACGGTCACGGTGCTCGTCGACCGGGTGCTGCAACCCGGGCTCGAGGAGGCCGGCGCGGACGGAGCCGCGGTCGGGCTCGTGCGCACGGCCGAGCACGCCGGCGCCGAGGCGCTCGTGTCGCTCCCCGGCGTGCTCCCGCTCGTGATCCTGCGCGGCAGCGGCGCCTCCACGGCCGCGCTCGCGCGCACCGCCGCGGCGCACGGCGTCCGCGCCCTCGCCCACGCCGAGGGCGGCGGCGTCCTCTACGCCCACGCGGCCGCGTCGCCGGAACGCCTGGCGCAGATCGCCCGCGCCAGTCTTGACCGCCTCGGCGTGTGCAACCGGCTCAACCTCGCGCTCGTCGACCGCTCCACGCCCGCGCTCGCCGAGACGCTGCTCGGCGTCTGCCGCGAGCTCGGCATCGAGGTGCGGAGCACGGCGGAGCTCGCCGGCGTGCAGCCGCTCGACCGGCCTCGAGGCCACGAGTGGGCGTCCGAGCCTGAACGCGTCAAGACGATCACGCTCGAGCTCGTGGACGGTCCGGAGGAGGCGCTGCAGATCGCGAACGAGGAGACCTCGGGGCTCGCCGCTGCGATCGTCACCGACGATGCGACGGCCGCGCAGCTGTTCCTCGACGGCTACCGCGGCACCGCGGCGCTCTGGAACGCGACCACGCGCTTCACCGACGGCTTCGAGCTGCTCGGCACCCCCGAGACGGGCATCAACGTCGATCGCTTCCCGGGCCCGCGCGGGCCCGTGACCTACCGTGACCTCGGCCTGCGCCAGTACCGGATCGTCGGCGACGGCAGCCAGCACCGGTGACGGTCGTCGTCAAGCTCGGCTCGTCGCTCGTCTGCGACGGCGGCGGCCGCGTCCGCCGCTCGCTGCTGGCCGCGCGAGCGGCTGACATGGCGGCAATCGCCAAGGAAGGCGAGAGCATCTGCATCGTCTCCTCGGGCGCGATCGCGCTCGGTCTGCCGCTGCTCGGGCTGACGCGCCGTCCGCGCACGACGCCGCAGCTGCAGGCGGCCTCCGCCGCCGGACAGGTGCGCCTCCAGCTCGCGTGGGAGGCAGCGCTGCGCCGGCACGGCATCCGCGTCGCGCAGGTGCTCCTCTCGGCCGGCGATCTCGCCGAGCGCGGGAGCTACCTCAACGCGCGCAACGCGCTGCGCGCGCTGTTGCGGCTCGGAGTAATCCCCGTCGTGAACGAGAACGACGCGACCGCGACGGACGAGATCACCTTCGGCGACAACGACGCGCTCGCCGCCCAGGTGGCCGTGCTGCTCGGAGCGCGGCTGCTCGTCTTGCTCACCGAGGTGGACGGCGTCTACAGCTCGCATCCGGCCGACCCGGACGCGCAGCCGCTCGCGACCGGCGACGCGGTCGCCGCCGCGTCGCTCGGCCCTGGCAACCCGCTCGGCCGCGGCGGCATGGAGAGCAAGGTCGCCGCGGCACGCCTCGCCGCCGGCGCCGGCATCCCGACCGTGATCGCTTCGGGGCGAGGCAAGGACGTCGTCGCCGCGATCGCGGCCGGCGAGGCGCGGGGCACGAAGTTCACGGCGACCGCTCCTCCGGCCAGCGCGTTCAGGCTGTGGCTGCGTCACGCGAAGCCGACGTCGGGGCGGCTCGTCGTCGACGACGGCGCGCGGGAAGCGCTCACGGCCGGTGGGCGCAGCCTGCTCGCGGTCGGCGTTGTCGCCTGCGAGGGCTCCTTCGAGCCGGGCGACGCGGTCGAGCTCGCCGCGCTCGACGGCACCGTGCTCGGGAAGGGGATCGTGGGAGCGAATGCCGCGGAGCTCCGCGGTCGCCCGCGCGGTGTCGAGGCGGTGCACCGCGACCGGCTCGTCCTCTACGAGTAGCGAGGCTTGATGTGAAACCTCGTCGGGTTCTGGCCTCTACCACCCACTGGGCGCGGCTGGCCCCCGAGAAGTGGCCGGCTGCACCCGGGCGGCTTCCTCCGTTGGGCGTCCGCGAACGGCCCTCGGCGATGTGGCCCGGTGCGGGTTGAACGCAGAGACCGAGCATCTCCGCGCGCTCGCACGGCGGGTTGTCGATGTGGCGGTTGCGTGTGTGCCGTTGCGTGCCGCGCTGCTCGCAGGCTCGGCAGGCCGCGGAAACGCTGACCGCTTCTCAGACGTCGACCTTCTCTTCTACGTCGATCAGGTGCCTCTGGTCGACGTGCTCGCGCAGATCAGGCTCGCGGTCGGCGGCGTGGATCCAGTCCGAAGGCACGAGCCGACTGACTATTTCAACGGCGAGGAGTTCACGCTCGACCGTGTCCGGACGGAGGTGGCGTTCACAACGGTCGATCGCGTCGAATGGCAGCTTGACCAGCTCCTCGTCGAGTTGCAAGAGATCGCCTCACCTCACCAGAAGTTTCTCTCAGGCATAGCCGAAGGGCTGCCGCTCTACGGCGAGGAGTTGATCGTGGAGTGGCAGACACGAGTGGGCAACTACCCCGAGCCACTGCGCCGGGCGATGATCGAGCGCCACTGGGATTTCTTCCCGCTCTGGTACTACGGCGAGGCAATGGCCGCCCGCGACAGCGAGCTGTGGCGGCTCGACATGCTGTTGAACGGCGCCTTCAACCTGCTCGGCGTACTCGCCGGTCTGAACCGCGTCTACTTCGCGCGGTTCGAGTTGAAGCGGATGCGGGAGCTGATCGCGAAGATGGAGCTCGCGCCACCGTCGCTCGCCGACCGGCTTCAGTCGCTCTTCCGCTTGCCGCCGGAGGAAGCGGCGAGCGAGCTCGGTGCGCTCGTAGCGGAGACTCGGCAGCTCGTCGCCGGAGAGTTTCCGGATCTCAACCTGCCGCTTCTGTTCCCACCTGGCACGCGCCAGCAACCGTGGCCGCTCCCGGACCGGCGATGATGGCCGTGCAGGCGGCAGAAGAGCAGGCCGCGCTTGGCTGCTTTGCGGCGGTTGAAGCGGAAGGTGAGCTCGTCGAGGTAGGAGTCAAGGCGATGTTGGCGACGACGTGCGTGTAGCCGTCGCTCTCGATGCTCACCGACAAGGCAGGACATCCCGCGCGGGCACCGCAATAATGGCGCGGGGATCCGCCGGTGACTTCGCTCTCGACCCACGTCCTCGACACCGCCCTCGGCCGGCCGGCGGCCGGCGTGCGCGTCGAGTTGACGCGCGGGGACGAGCAGGTCGCGACGGCGGAAACGAACGAGGACGGTCGCGCCAGCCTCGCCGACGAGCTCGAGCCGGGCGTCTACCGGATGGCGTTCTCGCCGCCGTCGCCCTTCTTCACCCGCGTCGAGCTGGAGGTCGTGCTCGGCGACGGCCACTACCTGCGCTTCGTCGCCCGCTTCGAGGAGGAGCTGGCGCCGCAGACCGTGGCCGCCTTCCGCGCCATCCTCCCGTTCGACGACCGGATCATCCACTGCCGCTGGAGCGGCGAGTCGAACTGGATCCCGTGGGGAGACCGCGACCTCGGCGTCGGGCCGGAGAACGCGACGAGCTACCCGCACCCGGGGGAGCTCGCGCTCTACCCCGGCGGTGTGAGCGAGACCGAGCTGCTCTTCCCCTACGGCTACTGCAACTTCGCGAGCAAGGCCGGGCAGCTCGCCGCCAACCACTTCGCGACGCTCGTCGACGGGAAGGAGCAGCTGAGGGAGCTCGGCCGCCTCACGCTCTGGGAGGGCGCGCAGCCGATCTCGTTCCGCGAGCTCGGCTGACCCCGGGCTTCACGGCTCGTCGAAGCGGTGGCCGCAGAACCGACAGACCCTGGCCGCCGCCTTCACCGTCTCCGCGCAGTCGGGGCACGTCTTGTTCGCCGGAGCCGCCCCCAGCCTGAACAGCCCTCCGAACGACGAGCTCCTGAGGACTCCCGCCCGCGCGTCCGCAAGCGAGCTGGTGCAGTAGACGAAGAGCTGCTCGGCCTCGCGGTGGAGGCGGCCGCTCGATCGCTCGCGAGCGCCCGCGGCAAGCTCCAGGACGGCTTCGAGGTGTTCCTCGTCGCGCGCCTGCACCGCCGCGACACCGGCCGTCCAGGCGTGCCTGACGGCGCGCCTGAGGTTGCCGCGCTCGAGCGCTGCCCGTGCCTTCGCGAGCTCCAACTCTTGCTTGCTCACGCGCCATAGAGCGTGCCACGTTTCCGGGCGATGTGCGGCGCCGGACGCGGCCTTGCCTAGGCGTTGAGCTCTGCCAGGCGCCGCGCCACGCGAGCGGCCGCGCGCGCCAGCTCGGCGGCGGCCTCGGCGTCGCCGGCGACACTCGAGCTGAGCCGCGCCCGCAGTCGCTCCGCCAGCTCCGCCACCTCGCCGGAGCGGTCGGCGACCTCCTCCGGCACGTCGATGATCCGCCGGCGCGTCTCGTCGTTTCGGTCCGCCATGAAGGCGGTGTACGCGGCGGCGTCCTCGTCGGCGAGCTCGACGAGCCGCCGTGCCAGCGCCTGCGCACGGGCGGCCGCCTCGTCGTCGCCGGCGAACCGCGCGGCGAGCTCGGCGAGCGCCGCGGCGAGCGCAGCCGTCAGCGCGACGGCGGATCCGCTCGCCGGCGCGGGCGTCCGCGCTCCGAGCGCAGCAAGGAGCTCACCGACGCGAAGCTCGTTCAGCATGCCGGTAGAAGTCGACGGTGGCCGGCGGCAGCGGCGTGTTGCCGAGGATCAGGTCGGCGGCCTTCTCGGCGACCATCATCACCGGGGCGTAGATGTTCCCGTTCGTGACGTACGGGAACACGGATGCGTCGACGACCCGCAGACCGTCGACGCCGTGCACGCGCATCGTCAGCGGATCGACGACCGAGAGCGCGTCTGTCCCGAGCTTGCAGGTGCACGAGGGATGCAGTGCGGTCTCCGCGTCGCGGGCGACCCAGTCGAGGACCTCGTCGTCCGTCTGCACCGCCGACCCCGGCGACGTCTCGCCGCCGTTGTAGGGATCGAACGCAGGCTGGGTGAGAATGTTCCGTGCGCAGCGGACAGCTTCGACCCACTCGCGCCGATCGTTCGGAGTCGAGAGGTAGTTGAAGCGCAGTGCCGGATGCGCGCGTGGATCCGTCGACGTGATCTTCACGGAGCCGCGCGTGTCCGCGTACATCGGTCCGACGTGCACCTGATATCCGTGCTTGGCGGCGGGCGCGGAACCGTCGTACCGGATCGCAAGCGGCAGGAAGTGGAACATGAGATTCGGGTACGCGACCTCGTCGTTCGAGCGGATGAAGCCGCCGGCCTCGAAGTGATTCGTCGCACCGGGACCGGAGCGGAGGAACAGCCACTGCGCGCCAATGAGCGGACGCTTCCACTTCTTCAGCGCCGGCTGCACCGACACCGGTTGCGTGCACGCGTACTGCACGTACACCTCGAGGTGGTCCTGGAGGTTCTCGCCCACCCCGGGGAGGTCGTGCACGACGTCGATCCCGAGCGACGACAGCTCGTGCGCGTTGCCGACGCCCGAGAGCTGCAGCAGCTGTGGCGAGTTGATCGCGCCGCCGCACAGAATCACCTCGTTGGCGCGCACCGTCTCTCCGCCGACGTCGACACCGACCGCGCGCGTTCCGTCGAACACGACGCGGTTCACGAACGCCCGGCAGCGCACCTCGAGATTCGGCCGCGACATCACCGGATGCAGGTATGCCCGCGCAGCGCTCAGCCGCCGGCCACGCGAGATGTTGCGGTCGAACTTCGCGAAGCCTTCCTGCTTTCTTCCGTTGACGTCGTCCGTCAGCGGATAGCCGGCCTGCTGCACCGCGTCGAAGAAGGCCGTGAAGAGCGGCCCCTCCGCCGGTCCGCGCTCGAGCACGAGCGGGCCGTCACCGCCGCGGAAGTCGTCGGCGCCCGCGAGACAGCTCTCCATCCGCTTGAAGTACGGCAGGCAGTGCGCGTAGTCCCAACTCTCGAGGCCGGGCTCCGCCGCCCAGCGCTCGTAGTCGAGCGGGTTGCCGCGCTGGAAGATCATGCCGTTGATCGAGCTCGACCCGCCGAGCACCTTGCCGCGCGCGTGATAGATGCGGCGGCCGTGCATGTGCGGCTCCGGCTCGGACTCGTACATCCAGTCGTAGCGCTTGTTCCCGATCGGGAATGCGAGCGCCGCGGGCATGTGGATGAAGACGTCCCAGAGGTGGTCGGGCCGGCCCGCCTCGAGCACGAGCACACGCGTCGACGGATCCACGCCCAAGCGGTTCGCGAGTGCGCAGCCTGCCGAGCCACCGCCGACGATCACGACGTCGTACGTCAGGACAGCACCACCGTCTGCAGCTCCGTGAACGCCTCCATCGGCGCAGTGCCGCCGACGCGGCCGATTCCGCTCGCGGTGCCGGAGCGTCCGCCGAAGGGGAGATGCGTCTCCCAGTAGTTCGAGGACTCGTTCACGTTCACCCATCCGGTCCGCACCGAGTCGGCGAAGCGGAGGCCGTCGGCGAGGTCGCGCGTGAAGATCGCCGCGAGCAATCCGTACGGCGACGCGTTCGCGAGCTCGATCGCATGCTCGAGCGAGTCGATCGGGACGACGGGCGCGACGGGACCGAAGGTCTCCTCCTGCGCGACGAGCGCATCCGCCGGGACGCCGTCGAGGATCGTCGCCTGCCAGTAGAGGTCGGTCGGGAAGCCGGAGGCGCGCGAGCCGCCGCTGACGAGCTCCGCACCGCGCTCGAGCGCGTCCGCAACGTGCTCGTCCATCTTCTCCGCGACGCCTGCGTTGTTCAGCGGCCCGAGCGTCGTCCCATCCGCGAACGGATCTCCGAGCACGACGCGCTCGGTGACGAGCCGCGCGAGCTTGGCGACGAACTCCTCGCGGACGTCGCGGTGCACGAGCAGCCGCTCGCCGGCGGTGCAGCTCTGGCCGGCGCAGAGGAAGCAGGCGGTGACCGTCGCCTCGGCGGCGAGGTCGAGATCGGCGTCGTCCATCACGACGACGGGGCCGTTTCCGCCGAGCTCGAGCACGGCCGCCTTGCCCACCGCGGCCTCCGCCACCTTCTGCCCCGTCTCCGTCGAGCCGATGAAGCCGACGCCGTGCGTGCCCGGGCTGCGCGCGATCTCGTCCCCGACCGTCCGTCCGGGGCCGGTGACGAGGTTGAAGACGCCCGGCGGCAGGTCGGCCTCGGCAACGCACTCGGCGAGCGCGATCCCCGCGACCGCGGTCGTCGACGCCGGCGTCCAGACGACCGTGTTCCCGGAGGCGAGCGCCGGCGCGATCAGCTCCGCGGGCATCGTGTACGGCCAGTTCCAGGGGGTGATCACGCCGATCACGCCGCGCGGGCGGCGTACGAGCAGCACCCGCTTGCCGGGCGAGATCGAGTTCGGAAGCCGGCCCTCCAGCCGCTTCCCGTCCTCGGCGGCGTTGCGCCAGTACAGGATCAGCTCCTCGACCTCGTCGTGCGCCTCGGTGCGCAGCGGCTTGCCCTGGTCGAGCGTGAGCGTCCGCGCCAGCTCGTCGCGTCGCCGCTCGATCTCGTCGGCGACCCGGTGCATGGCCGCCGCCCGCTCGAACGCCGTCGCCCGCGACCAGCCGTCGGCGGCACGGTTCGCCGCGCCGATCGCGAGCTGGGCATCCTGCCGATCGCCCTTCGGCACCACTCCGATCGCCTCGCCGGTCGCCGGCGACTCGGCCGTGAACGTCTCGCCCGAGAGCGAGCCGGTCCACGCGCCGTCGACGAACATCTCAGGCACCGCGCGGGCTCTCGTCGTCGATGACGACACGCATCAGGTCGCGGATCGAGACGATCCCGACCGCCTTGCCGCCGTCGACCACCGGCAGGTGCCGGAAGCCGCCGTGGATCATGATCGCCGCCGCCCGGCCGGTCGGCTCCGACGGCTCGATCGTCTCCGGGTCGCGGGTCATCCACGCTCCGACGTCCGCCGTCTCGACCGTCCCGGCCGCGACAGCACGGAGGATGTCGCGCTCCGTGAGGATCCCGGACACGTGTTCGTTCGTGAGCACGAGCACGGCCCCGACGCGGCGCTCGTCCATCCGCCGCGCCGCGTCCACGAGTGAAGTCGACGCCTCCACGCTCAACAGCCCCTGTGACATGATCTCGCCCACCGTCGCCATCTCAATCACCTAGCTCCTTCCGTCTCCGGTCGACGTACGCCTTCAGCTCCTCCTTGAGACGAGGATCCAGCGCCGGCTCCTCGTACTCGGCAAGCGTCTTCTTCCAGATCTCCGACGCCCGCGCCGCCGTGTCGTTGCCACCGTTCCGCGCCCACCGCTCGTAGTTGTCGGTCGACGAGACGAGCGGACGGTAGAAGCACTCGCGGAAGCGCTCGAGCGTGTGCACGGCGCCGAGGAAGTGGCCGCCCTGGCCGACTTCCTGGTGCGCGGAGTACGCGAGCGTCTCCTCGTTCACCTCGAGCGGCTTGAACACCTCGTGCAGCATGCGGAGCTGCTCGACGTCGACGATGAACTTCTCGTAGCAGGAGACGAGTGCCGACTCGAGCCAGCCGGCCGAGTGCATGACGAAGTTCGTGCCGGCGAGAAAGGTCGGCCAGAGCGACATCATCGACTCGTAGCCCGCCTGCGCGTCGACCACCTGAGACGAGGTCAGCGCACCGCCGCCGCGGAACGGCAGCTTGTAGCGGCGCGCGATCTGCCCGGTGCAGAAGAGGCCGACTGCCGACTCCGGCGTGCCGAAGCTCGGCGAGCCGGACTGCATGTCGGTGTTCGACAGGAACGAGCCGAAGACGACTGGGCAGCCGGGACGGATCGTCTGCACGAGCGCGATCCCGGCGAGCGCCTCCGCCACCTGTTGCGCGAGCGCGGCGACGATCGAGACCGGCGACATCGCGCCCATCAACAGGAACGGCGTCACCCTTCGCGTACTCGAGCAGCGCCGAGAGCATGCGGTCGTCATAGCGGAGCGGCGAGTTGACGTTGATCAGCGAGATGATCGCCGGCGTCTGCTCCAGCGACTCGCGCCCGAACACCATCTCCACCATCGCGATCGTGTCCGCCGCGTTCGGCCCCGACGTGACCGAGCCCATGAACGGCTTGTCCGACAGCGTCATCAACGCGTAGACCATGTCGAGGTGGCGCGAGTCGAGCGGCCGGTCGTTCGGCTCGCAGATCGTGCCGCCGGGCGTGTCGAGCTGGGGGAACGACTGCGCGAGCTTCACGAGGTTCTGGAAGTCGTCGTAGGTCGCATCGCGCCGCTCGAGCCCCTCGCGCACGAACGGGCAGCCGTAGACGGCGGAGAAGACCATGTGCTTGCCGCCGATGTGGACGCTCCGCTCGGGGTTGCGCGCCTGCAGGTCGAACTCGGCCGGCGCCTTCGCCACCTGCTCGAGGATCCAGTCGGGGTCGAACCTGACGACGTCGCCGTCGACCGTCTGGCCCGCCTTCGCGAGGTAGTCGATCGCCTCGGGATGGAGGAAGTCGATCCCGAGCTCGCTGACGATCCGCCGCCAGCCGCGGTCCAGCTCCTGCAGCGCCGTCTCGTCGAGGATCTCGTACCGCGGCATCTCGTTGATCAGCATTAGTGTCCCTCCGGTGAACGTCGGCGAGTTTCTCGGTCGCGAGCACCAAGCGATGCAAGGACGCAGGGAGCGCCCATAGCGGTTCCTATGGGCGCGACCGAGGACGCGGCAGCGCGCAGTGTGATCGCGGGCGAGAAGCCGCCCGACGTCTGCCGGAGGGACACTAACTTGCCTCCAGTAGTCGTTCCAGCGCCCGTTCCAGTCCGGTGTCGCCAGTCTCGCGCACTTCGAGCGGCAGGCCGAGGCGAGCCGCCGCGCGCTCGGCTCCGGCGTGGAGCTCCGGCGTGGGCTCCTGCGCGAGCCAGACGACGCGCTCGTAGTTGCGAAAGTAGTCGTCGCGCAGCTCCGGGTAGCGGTCGAGGCCGAGACGGCGCCAGACGACGCGGTCGAAGCTGCGCACGAGGAAGTCGGTGAGGAAGTACGTCGCCGGCTCGTGCTCGGCGCCGTAGACCTCGTAGCAGTGCGCGCCCTCGAGCCGCGCGAAGCCGGCGAGATCGGCGCCGCAGTGCGCGTAGGCGACGACGACTTCGTCCCCGCCGGCTGCGTCCTCGACGGCCGAGCGGATCTTCTCCGGCCGGTTGTGCAGCTCCGGCGGAACGGGCCGCACGTCGACATTCCACCCGCGACGCCGTGCGATCTGCTTCACATGGAGCGCGAGAGCACCGCACGCGACGATGACCGTCGGTGCGTCAACTTCTGCAACCAGGTTGCGACTGCGTCGCAACCTGGTTGCGGCCTTTTCCACCACGTTCACGCTGGGAACGCCAGTTGATCCACGAACAGGTCGTTGAAGTCCGTGCGGCCGGAGAGCTCGACGTACTCGACCTCCTCGAGGACCGCGTGCGCGGCGGCGCGCTCCGTCACCGAGAGCGCCGCGATCTTCGCCCCCTCGCCGGCGACGTTGCCCGCGGCGACGATCCGCGGCAGCGGCAGACGCGGCACGAGCCCGATCTTCACGGCGCTCGCGGGCGTCAGGTACGAGCCGAACGAGCCGCCGAGTAGCACCTGGGAGATCTCCTCCGGCTCGATCCCGAGATCGCGGCAGAGAATGTTCCAGCCGGTCGCGATCGACGCCTTCGCGAACTGGAGCTCGCGGACGTCGCGTTGCGAGAGGAAGACGTCGTCGCTGAGGTAGAAGACGTTCTCCTCGCCGATCGTGCGGAGCCGCTCCGACGAGCCGAGCACGAAGCGGCCGGAATGGTCGAGGATCCCGGCACCGAGGAACTCGGCAACCGCGTCGACGAGCCCCGAGCCGCAGAGGCCGACCGGCTCGACGTCGCCGATCACGGTCAGCTCGACCTCGCCGTCGCGGATCTTCACACCCTCGATCGCACCGTCGGCGGCACGCATCCCGCAGCGGATCTGCGCCGCCTCGAACGCGGGTCCCGCCGGCGCCGCGCAGGCGAGGGCCTGCGCAGACGAGCCGAGCACGATCTCCGAGTTCGTGCCGACGTCGATGAAGAGCCGGACGCGCCGGTCGAGCGTCAGCCCGGTGGCGAGGATGCCGGCGACGATGTCCGGCCCGACGTACGCGCCGAGCGCCGGGAAGAGCACGGCCGGCGCACGCGGATGCACGGCGACGCCGAAGTCGGCGGCCTTGGCCTCGGGCAGCGTGCGCGCCGTGATCGTGAACGGCGCCATCGAGAGCGGCTGCGGGTCGATGCCGAGCGCGAGCTGGATCATCGTCACGTTGCCGGCAACGACGATCTCATAGACGGTGCTCGGGTCGACGCCCGCCTCCTCGCACACCTCGCCGGCGAGGAGCTGCAGCGTCTCGTGCGCGAGCTGCTGGAGCCGCTCGAGCGCATCCGGGTCGAGCATCGTCGCCGAGATGCGCGTGATGACGTCGGCGCCGAACGGCTGCTGGGCATTGAGCACCGACCGCACGGCCTTCGGCTGCCCGGTCTCGAGGTCGAGCAGCGTCGCGACGACGGTGGTGGTGCCGAGATCGAAGGCGAGCGCATGCCGCACTCCGGAGGTGTCGCCCGGCTCGACGTCGATCAGCAGGTCGTCACAGACGACAGCGGTCACCTTCCAGTCCGCCTCGCGCAGCGTCGTGCCGAGCCCGCGCGCGACGTCGAGCGGCACGCGCAGCTCGAGGTCGTCGATCGCCCCGAGCACGCGCTCGAGGTCGGACGTCTGGTCCTCGAGCGTCGGCTCCGACAGCTCGAGGTAGCGCTTCTGCACCGCCGGCCGCAGGATCACGTGACGCCCCACCCCGGCGAGCGCCGCCTTCGGGCGCGTCTGGAGCGGCGGCACCTCGACCGTCAGATCCTCCTGCGTCGCCGCGCGGCACGCGAGCCGCCAGCCACCCTTCAGCTCGTCGACGGTGAACGCGCGCGGGTCGACGGGGCTCAGCGGCGCACGACCGGAGACGACGCGCACCTTGCACTTCTTGCACGTGCCGTGGCCGCCGCAGGTCGAGTCGATCGCGACGCCGTTCCAGCTCGCCGCGTCGAAGATCGTCGTGCCGGCGGGTACGCGCGCTTCCTTGACCGCGTGGTCCTCGCCGACCTGGAGGAAGCGGAGGCGCACCCGGTCGGGGTGCGGCTGCTCCGGGATGTCCGCGACCGCGCTCAAGCCGTCGCCGCCGCCTGCTTCTCGCGGTAGCGCCGGATCCAGTTCGCGCCCCACTCGTCACGGCCGAGCAGGAAGTCGGTCGCACGCACGGACTCGACCATCTCCGGCCGGCGCGAGTCCATGATCGCGCTCGTCAGCCCGTGGCTCTGCGCGACGGCGAGAAAGGCCGCGCCGAGCGTGTGGCGGCCCGGGAGCCCGAACGACGTGTTCCCGGCGCCGCACGTCGTGTTGACGCCGAGCCCGCCGTGCAGCAGGTGCAGCGTCTCGAGGAACAGGTTCACCGCGCGCGGCTCGGCGCCGACGGGCATCGCGAGCGGGTCGATCACGACGTCCTCCGGCGGGATGCCGTGGTCGCCGGCGACGGAGACGATCTTCTTCGCGACCTCGAGCCGGCGCTCGGGCTCCATCGGGATGTCCTCGGCGTTCGCAAGCCCGATCACGGCGGCGCCGTGCCTGGCGACGATCGGCAGGATCGCCTCGAGCCGCTCGTCCTCGCCCGTGACCGAGTTGACGAGCGCCTTCCCCTCGTATGCCGCGAGGCCCGCCTCGAGCGCCTCGATCACCGAGGAGTCGATGCAGAGCGGCAGGTCGCAGAGGCTCTGCACGAGCGGGATCGCGCGGCCCATCAGCCCGACCTCGTCGGCGAGCGGGTCGCCGACGTTGACGTCGAGCATGTCGGCGCCGCCCGCGACCTGCTGCGCAACGTCCGTCTCGATCTGCGAGAGGTCGCCGGCCTGGAGCTGCGCTTGGAAGGCCTTGCGGCCGGTCGGGTTGATCCGCTCGCCGATGATGCAGAACGGCTGCTCGGGCCCGATGACGACGGTCCTAGACCGCGACCGGACGACGGTATCCATCAGGCAGGCACCGCCGCGCGTCGGCGCGCGATCAGGTCCTTGGCGAGCCGCACGGCGGTCGATGCGTCGGGCGCGTAGCCATCGGCGCCGATCGCGTCCGCGTACTGCTGCGTCACGGGCGCGCCGCCGACCATCACGATCACGTCGTTCCGGATGCCGGCCTTCTCGAGCGCGTTGATGTTCGCCTTGAACATCGGCATCGTCGTCGTGAGGAACGCCGAGAAGCCGACGATGTCCGGCTTGTGCTCCTGGATCGCCTCGATGAACTTCTCGGGCGCGACGTTGACGCCGAGGTCGTGGACGGTGAAGCCGGCGCCCTCGAGCATGATGTTCACGAGGTTCTTGCCGATGTCGTGCACGTCGCCTTTGACGGTGCCCATGACGTAGGTGCCGACCTGCTGCGCGCCCGTCTCGGCGAGCAGTGGGCGCAGGATGTCGAGCGCGCCCTGCATCGCGCGCGCGGCGATCAGCATCTCAGGCACGAAGAAGTCGCCGCGCTCGAAGCGTGCGCCGACCTCCTCGAGCGAGGGGATGAGTGCGTCGTAGAGCATCTTCTCGGGGTCCATGCCGTCGGCGAGCCCTTCGTTGACGAGGTCCTTCACCTCGGGCGCGTGGCCGACGAGCGTGTGGTCGTAGAGGTCCTGGAGGATCTCGTCGTGCGTCATGCGGCACCTCGTGCGTGGTCGCGGTGGCCGAGCCGCTCCGCGAGCCCGGTCGCCTCCTCGATCAGGAGGGGCGCGAGCGCGGCGATGCGGTCGGAGGTCAGCCGGGCGGTCGGCCCGGAGATGGAGAGCGCGGCGACGGCGACGCCGTCCGGCCCGAAGACGGGAGCGGCGAGCGCGCTGAGGCCGAGCTCGAGCTCGTCGACGCTCGTCGCGTACCCGCGCGCGCGCACGCGCGCGAGGTCCGGGTTCGGCTCGTCGGAGCGGCCGAAGGCGAGGAAGCACTTGCCGTTGGCGGCGAGCTCGAACGGCACCCGCCGCCCAACCCAGTCGGTGACCCCGACGAGGTGCTCGGTGTCCTCCTGCGCGAGGTGCTCGACCCCGGCAGGGCCGGGGACGGCGAGATTGATCGTCTCGCCGCTCGCCTCGGCGAGGCGCCGCAGCGACGGCCCGGCGAGGTCGACGAGCGTGCCCGCGCCGTCGCGGCTCGCGAAGCGGAGCAGGACGGGCCCGGGCCGCAGCCGGCCCCGGTCGCCGAGCCGCTGCACGAGCCCCTGCCGCTCGAGCGCGGCGACGAGACGCGAGGTCGTGCTCTTCGGCAGTCCTGCTCTCTCTGCGAGCTCGCCGACGGACGGCGGCCGCGCCGACTCGACGACGCGCACGAGCAGCTGCGCCGCACGGTCGATCGCCTGGGTGCCGGTGGCTTCGGCCATACTCACATGGTGGAACAGTCGTTCCACGTCAATTGTGGCGGGGGCGACACCCCACGTCAACTTCACCAGTCCAACCGTCGCGGCTCCGGCCTAGGCTTGGGCGCCGCGTCCTCGTGCTCTTGCGAAGTATCGGCACACCGGAGGAGCAGATCGGTCCGGTTGCGAGCGATGCCGAGGTAGACCGTGCGCAAGAGGATCTCGTGCGCTTCGCACGGCGTATTCGCGGGACCAGCTAGCGCTCCCGACCAGCTCTCGTCAGCGCGGCTCGAAGGCGAAGGCGCGCGACGGGTTGTCGACGAAGATCCGGTGCGACAGCTCTTCGCCGAGCTCGCGCTCGAGCCGCGGCTTGAAGCGCGCGAAGACGTAGTCGAGGCCCGGCCCGCCGCCGTAGGCGCGCATCGTCGAGCTGCGGCCGGTGTCGCCGCCGAGCAGGAGCTGTCCGGCGAGCCCTCGCTCCGCAAGGTCGGCGATCAGCTGCAGGATCGTCGAGTCCGGCCAGTACTTCGTCCGGCCCGGGCCGTCGAGCTGAAGCCAGGCGCCTGTCGCGCCCGTCTCCGCGTGCTCGACGGCGTCGGGGTTCCGGTCGAGATGGGCGAGCACGACGGACGCCGGCGCCACGCCGAGCTCATGCAGGCGCTCGACGATGCCGAGCCCCATCGTCCCGTGCTCGGTGTGGACGCAGACCGGGGCGCCGGTGCGGCGGTGCGCCTCGGCCGCGGCGGCGAACGCCTTCTGCTCGAGCGGCTGGAGCCGGTGGTAGCTCGCGCCGACCTTGATCACGCCCGAGCGCACCTCCTCGCCGCCGACGTCCGCGACGAAGCGCTCCGCGAGCGCCTCGACCGTCACGCTGCGCAGCGGGTCGTCGTGGAGGTAGTGGGCGTCGCGATGGACGCCGGTCGCCGCGACGACGTGCAGCCCGGTGGCCTCGGAGACGAGGAGGAGGCCTCCCGGGTCGCGGCCGAGGCCGAGCGGCGTCCAGTCGACGAGCGCCCTCCCGCCTGCGGCGACGAGCGTCTGCGCCTCCTCGATCGCCCGCTCGACGTCGGTGAACTCGTCGCCTGGCTGGAGCGGCGTGACGAAGAACAGATGCTCGTGCGCGTCGGTGGGCCCCAGTTCGGAGGGGTCGACGTCGCCCCGGACGGTGCGTACGACGCTCGCCATCGTCCGCTACGCGCGCCCGGCTCGACCGGAGCATCGAGATCGGTTGACGTCCACGATCGCAGGGAGTATAGATCGATGTCTAAATGTCCCGACATTTGGACAACTCGGGGGACGCGTTCGACCGCTCGGCCCCCGTCCCCCTCTACTACCAGCTCAAGCAATGGCTCGGAGGCCGCATCGCCTCCGGCGAGCTCCCACCGGGTGCGCAGCTCGAGAGCGAGCTCGAGCTCTGCGAGCGGTTCGGCCTCAGCCGCGGCGTCGTCCGGCAGGCGCTCACCGAGCTCCGCTACGAGGGGCTGGTCGAACGGCAGCGGGGCCGGGGCACGTTCGTCTCCATGCCGAAGACCGCCGAGGGCCTGATCAGCGGGCTGCGCGGGCTCGCCGAAGACGCGGCGCTACGCGGGCAGCGCATCGACAGCACGGTTCTCACTGTGGGCGAGGTGCCCGCCGGGGCGAGTGTTGCGCGCAGCCTCGAGCTGCGGCCGGGCGACCCGGTCGTCGAGCTCGAGCGCATGCGTGCGCTCGACGGCGAGCCGCACGTGCTCGTGATGACGTACCTGCCTGCCGCGATGGTGCCGGGGCTCGCCGAGCGCGACCTGAGCGGCTCGGAGTCGCTCTACCGGATCCTGCGGGAGGAGTACGGGCTCGCGATCGTCTCGAGCCTCCGCCGGGTCGAGGCCACCGTGGCCGGAGCGCGTGAGGCGCGCCTGCTCGGCATCGAGCGCGGCGACCCGCTGCTCGTGCTGCGCAGCATCGGCTACACGACCGGCCGGCGGCCGTTCGACTACTTCATCGCCTACCACCGCGGCGATCGCAGCGCCTTCGAGGCGGAGCTCTCGACGCCGCTCGGCGGCACGTCGCGATTCGAGCGGGTGCCCATGACGAAGGAAGGCTCGCTTCCGTGAGCGAGCCGCTCGTCGTCGGCGTCGACGTGGGCACGCAGAGCGCCAAGGCGGCGCTCTTCGAGCTGGGCGGCGCCTGTCTCGCGGAGGCGTCGGCTCCTCTGCAGCTGCACCGGCGCGCCGCCGACGAGGTCGACCAGGAGCCCGAGGACTTCTACCGGGCGGCGACGGCGACGATCGCGTCCTGCGTCGCCGAGGCGGGCCGCGATCCGGGCGAGGTCGCGGCGGTCGGCGTCTCCGGGCAGATGGCGGGCATCCTCGGCATCGGCGCCGACGGACGCGCCGTGACTCCCTACGACTCGTGGCTCGACTCGCGCTGCCGCCCCGAGGTGGAGGAGATCGCGGACCGTCTCGGCGACGAGCTCGTCGAGCTGACCGGCTGCCCGCCGATGGTCGCGCACGCCCCGAAGATCCTCTGGTGGCGCCGCAGGCATCCGGACGTGTACGCGTCGGTCGCGAAGTTCGTCGTGCCGAGCGCCTTCGTCGCGGGCAGGCTCTGCGGGCTCGCGGCCAAGGACGCGTACGTCGATTCGACCCACCTCCACTTCAGTGGCCTCGCCGACGCGGCGAGCGGCTCGTGGTCGAGCGAGCTCGCGGCAGAGATGGGCGTCGAGCTCGCGCGGCTGCCCCGCATCGTCGCTCCGACCGACTGCGTCGGCCGGCTGACCGCCGCGGCCGCCCGGGACTGCGGCCTCCGGGCCGGCACGCCGGTCGCGGCAGGCCTCGGCGACACCGCCGCGGGGGCGCTCGGCGCGGGCGTCGTCCGCCCGGGGCACCTGCTCGACACGGCCGGCACCGCCTCGGTGCTCGCCGTCTCGACCGCGGAGTTCCGGCCGGACGTCGCGACGCGGACGCTCGTGCTCATGCGAGGCGCCGTCCCGGGGCAGTGGATCTCGCTCGCGTATCTCGCCGGCGGAGACCTGCTGCGCTGGCTGCCCGACGTGCTCGGCGCCGCATCCCTGGAGCTGCTCGTCGAGGAGGCCGCGGCCGCGCGCGGCGACGGCGGGCTGCTCTTCGTGCCGCACCTCGGCGGCCGGATCCTGCCGGCGGCGCCGGAGGCGCGCGGAGCGTGGCTCGGCCTCGACTTCGCTCACACGCGCGGCGATCTCGCGCGCGCGGTGCTCGAGAGCGTCGCGTTCGAGTACGCCGGCTTCCTCGAGCGCGCGCTCGAGCTCTTCCCCGGCCTCGTCCCGCTCGATGTCCGCGTGATCGGCGGCGGCAGCGACAACGCGCTCTGGAACCGGATCAAGTCATCGGCGCTCGGCCTCCCGTACGTGCGCCTGCGACGCGAGAGCTTCAGCTGCTGGGGCGCGGCGCTCGTCGCGGCCGCGGCGGCCGGCGCCGTCGACGACCTCGCCGCGGCGGCGCTCGCGGCGACTGCCGAGCGCGAGCGCGTCGAGCCCGATCCTTCCCTTCGCTCCGCCTATGCCGGGCGGCTTCGCGGCTACCGGGCTGTCGTCGACCTGCTCGTCTCGCGCGAGGAGGTCCACGCATGAGCTCGTTCCGCCTCGCCGTCGCCGGCGCCGGTCGCTGCGGCATGGTGCACGCCGTCAACGCGAGCCGGTGGCTGTCCGCCGCCGAGCTCGCCTGCGTCATCGACGCGGACGGGGAGGTCGGACGCAAAGCGGGCGCCGAGCTCGGCGTCCCGGCGTACGCGAGCCTCGAGCAGGCGCTCGCCGACGCCGCCTTCGACGGCGTCGTGATCACGACGCCGACGTTCACGCATGCAGAGCTCGCGATCCTCGCCGCGTCTGTGGGCAAGCACGTGTTCTGCGAGAAGCCGATGGCGCTCACGCTCGAGGAGTGCGACGAGATGGGCGCCGCGGCCGAGCAGGGCGGCGTCGTCCTGCAGCTCGGCTTCGTGCGGCGCTTCCAGCCCGAGTTCGTCGAGGCCAAGCGGAGGATCGAGGCGGGCGAGATCGGCGAGCCCATGATCGTGAAGTCGCTCACGCGCGGGCCGGGGCTGCCGCCCGCGTGGGCGCACGATCTGCGCCGGTCGAACGGGATGCTCGCGGAGGTCAACAGCCACGACTTCGACTGCGTGCGCTGGCTCGTGGGCTCGGAGATCGAGCGGGTCTACGCGGAGACCGCGAACTTCAAGGGCGAGGCGCGCGGCGTCACGGCACCCGACTTCTACGACAACGCCGTCGTCTCGCTGCGCTTCGCGAGCGGCGCGCTCGGGACGATCGACGGGACCTGCCCCGCCGACGTCGGCTACGACGCGCGCGTCGAGGTGCTCGGAACGGAGGGGCTGCTCGTCGTCGGCGAGCACCGTGCGCTCTCGCTGCTCGAGATCCGGACGCGCGGCACCGGCGAGGTGCCGACGTACGCGTCGTGGCCGCAGCGCTTCGAGTGGGGCTACCGGGAGGAGCTGCGCGGCTTCGTCGAGGCGGCGCTCGCCGGCTCCCCGCCCGCCGCCGGCGCCGCCGACGGGCGCGCCGCGGTCGCCGCCGTGCGCGCTTCGAACCGCTCCTGGCTCGAGGGCCGGCCCGTGCTCGTCGGGAGCGAGGTAGCCGTCTGATGCAGGTACTCGCCTATCGCGGCTCCGGCTCGCTCGTCGTCGAGCAGCGTCCCCGGCCCCAGGCCGGCGAGGGCGAGGTCGTCGA
>JBEKEH010000059.1:0-33060 GCA_050013935.1 Gaiellaceae bacterium
AGATGTTCTGGCTCGAGGAGGGTCTGCCGAACTCGCTCGAGCCGGGGAAGCGCCCGCGCACGACGCTCTCGCCGACGCTGGTCGCGCGCGGTGGCGAACCGGTCCTCGCGCTCGGCACGCCGGGCGGCGACCAGCAGGACCAGTGGACGCTGCACGTCTTCCTCGCGCACGTCGACTTCGGGATGGACCTCCAGGCCGCGATCGACGCGCCCAACCACCACACGGAGGCGTTCCCGAGCTCGTTCTACCCGCGGCAAACCCGGCCGCGGCACGTCGCCGTCGAGGAACGCGCCGGCGCGGAGACGGTCGCGGGCCTGCGCGTGCGCGGCCATGACGTCGAGGTGTCCGCGCCGTGGTCGCTCGGCCGGGTCAGCGCCGTCGGCCGCGAGCGCGACGGGCAGCTCAAGGCGGGTGCGAATCCCCGTGGCATGCAGGGTTACGCCGTAGGGCGCTGATCGTGGACGTCTGGCCCGGCAGGCCGTTTCCCCTCGGCTCGACGTGGGACGGAGAGGGAACGAACTTTGCCCTCTTCTCGGAGAAGGCGCAGCGCGTCGAGCTTTGCCTGTTCGACGACGACGACCACGAGGGGCGCATCGAGCTGACCGAGCGCACGGCGTTCCACTGGCATTGCTACGTCCCCGGCGTCGGGCCCGGGCAGCGGTACGGGTACCGCGTTCACGGTCCCTACGACCCGAGCTCGGGTCAGCGCTTCAACGCGTACAAGCTGCTGATCGACCCCTACGCGAAGGCGGTCGAAGGGCCGGTGCGGTGGGAACGCGGAAACACGCTTCCGTACGTGCCGAGCGCTGCCGAGGACGCGGACCTCGTCCGTGACTCGGAGGACGACTCCGACGCGATTCCGAAGTGCGTCGTGATCGACCCGCACTTCGACTGGGAGGACGACCGGCCGCCCGCGACCCCGTGGCCCGACACCGTCATCTACGAGGTGCACGTGAAGGGGTTCACGAAACTGCACCCGGGCGTGCGCGACGACCTGCGCGGCAAGTACGCCGGGCTCGCATCCGAGGAGGCGCTGGCCCACTTCCGCGGGCTCGGAGTCACCGCGGTCGAGCTGCTGCCGATTCACCACATCGCGGACGAGAGCTTCCTGCACGGCCTCGGGCTGACGAACTACTGGGGCTATTCGTCGATCGGCTACCTCGCGCCGCACGCGCTCTACGCGGCGACAGGCGGGCGCGGCGAGCAGGTGCGTGAGTTCAAGGGGATGGTGAAGGCGCTGCACCAAGCCGGCATCGAGGTGATCCTCGACGTCGTCTACAACCACACCGCCGAGGGAAACCATCTCGGCCCCATGCTCGCCTTTCGCGGCGTCGACAACGCGTCCTACTACCGGCTGATGCCGGGCGCGCCGCGGTACTACCAAGACTTCACGGGCACGGGGAACTCGCTCAACCTTGTGCACCCGTCGGTGCTGCGACTGATCATGGACTCCCTTCGCTACTTCGTGCTCGAGTGCCACGTCGACGGCTTCCGCTTCGACCTCGCCTCGGCACTCGCCCGCGAGTTCTACGAGGTCGACCGCCTGTCGGCGTTCTTCGACACGATCCACCAGGACCCGGTCGTATCGCAGGTGAAGCTGATCGCGGAGCCGTGGGACGTCGGCCCAGGCGGTTACCAGGTCGGCAACTTTCCCGTGCTCTGGGCCGAGTGGAACGGCGTGTACCGCGACACGATGCGCGACTTCTGGCGCGCACAGGCGAACGTCGCCGACTTCGCGCGGCGTTTCACGGGCTCGAGCGATCTCTACGACCGGGACGGGCGCGACCCATTCGCGTCGATCAACTTCGTCACCGCGCACGACGGCTTCACGCTGCGCGATCTCGTCTCGTACAGCGAGAAGCACAACGAGGCGAACGGCGAGGGAAACAGGGACGGCACCGACGACAACCGCTCCTGGAACCACGGTGTCGAGGGCGAGACGGGCGACCCGGCGGTGAGGGCGCTACGAGCGCGCCAGCAGCGAAACTTCCTCGCCACGCTGCTGCTCTCGCAGGGAGTGCCGATGCTGCTCGGCGGCGACGAGCTGGGGCGGACGCAGCGCGGCAACAACAACGCGTGGTGCCAGGACAACGAGCTGTCGTGGTTCGACTGGGAGCACGCGAACGGCGAGCTGCTCGGATTCGTGCGGCGGCTGATCCGGCTGCGCGCCGCGCATCCGGTGTTTCGCCGCTCGGCGTTCCTCACCGGGCGCGAGACGCGCGGGTCGGGCCTGCCGGACGTCTGGTGGTTCCGGCCGGACGGGCGGCGGATGACGTGGCGCGACTGGCAGCGTCACGATGCCCGCGTGCTCGGCGTGTTCCTCAACGGCCATGAGATTCCGTCCCGGACGGAGCGCGGCGAGGAGATCGTCGACGACTCGTTCCTGCTCCTCTTCAACGCGCAGCTCGAGCCGGTGACCTTCACCCTGCCGACGCGCCGCTTCGGCACGAGCTGGGAGCTCGAGCTGGCAACGGGCGAGGTCACGCCCGGAGACGGGTTCGCCGCACGGGCGGCGGTGACGGTGCCGGGCCTCTCGCTGACCCTGCTGCGCCGAGCCTAGGCTGTGCGCGTCTATCTCGCCGGGCCGCTGTTCACGCCGTACGAACGCCGCTACCTCGACGAATGCGCTGCTCGGCTACGCGAGCGGGGGTTCGAGGTCTTCGTGCCGCATGAGCACGCGCTCGCGCTCGGTAACACGACCGCGGCGGAGATCTTCGCCAAGGACGTCGAGGGGCTGGCGGGCGCCGAGGCCGTGCTCGCGCTCCTGGACGGGCCGCAGGTGGACGACGGCACCGCGTGCGAGGTCGGCCTCTTCTACGCGCTCATGCAGTCGGACCCGGCGAAGAAGGGGATCGTCGGGCTGCTCACCGACCTCCGCGGCCTGCGGCTGGAGGAGGGGCACGGCCTCAACCTCTTCGTCGAGGGCTGCATCGCTGCGGCCGGCGAGGTCACGGCGTCGCTCGAGGACGCCGTGGCTGCGCTCGAGCGCTTGCGCTCGTAGGAGGGTCTCCTAGTGGTCGTGGCCGTGGAAGACGGCCGCCCAGTGCACCCACGGCTGCGCGTAGCGCACCGTCGCGACGGCGAGGATCACGCCCGCCACGAGCGCGCCTGCGACGAGTGTCCGCCGTGCGAACGAGCCGCCGACCGGCGCCGGGTCGCGGCGGCGCCAGTCCGACGCCGCGAGGGCGGGGACGCGCCAGACGTACGCGAGCACGTGCAGCCCTGTGGCCACGAGCCAGACGGCGAAGCTCGCCTTGTGCAGCCCGAGCACGAAGCCGCGGCCGGGGCCGACGACGAGCAGCGCGACGCCGGTCGCGAGGAGCGCGACCGTCGACGCGACGACGAGCGGCGCGAGCAGCCGCAGCGGCAGCAGCGGCGGGCCCTTCGCCCGGTAGCCGCGGTCGCCCGTGTAGTAGCGCAGGAAGCGCCAGCCGGCGCTCGCCGTCTTGAGCGCGACGGGCGGGATCAGGAGCATCCCGATGAAGACGTGGGCGGAGAGGAGCGGCCGCAGGAAGACGATCGTCACGCCCTCTGCGGCGAGCAGCACGAACAGCACCGCGCCGGTCGCGGCCGTCAGCCGCGCGTTGCCCTCCGGGCCGCCTGTCGCGCGGCGGACATGTCCGGCCGTGCGGACGCGCTGAAGCGGGGTATCCACGGGCTTCAGTGCAGCAAGCGGGCATGAAGGAGCGATGAGACGCTTCATCGCGCTCTCAGACGGGGGGCGCGACAATGGAGGCGTGCGCGTGCTCGTGGTCGAGGACGAGAAGAAGCTGGCCGGCCTGCTGGCGCGCGGCCTGCGCGAGGAGGGCTACGCCGCCGACGTCGCCGACCGCGGCGAGGAGGCGCTCTGGATGGCCAACGCCGTCCCGTACGACGCGATCGTCCTCGACGTGATGCTGCCCGGGCTCGACGGGTTCGCCGTCTGCCGGCGGCTGCGGCAGGAAGGCGTCTGGAGCCCGGTGCTGATGCTCACCGCGCGCGACGCGGTCGACGACCGCGTCGCCGGGCTCGACGCAGGCGCGGACGACTATCTGACGAAGCCGTTCTCGTTCGAGGAGCTGCTCGCCCGGCTGCGTTCCCTGACGAGGCGCGCGCCGGTGGAGCGGCCGCCGGTTCTGACCGTGGGCGATATGCGGCTCGACCCGGCCGCGCACCGTGCCTGGCGCGGCGAGACCGAGCTCGAGTTGTCGGCGAAGGAGTTCGCGCTGCTCGAGCTGTTCATGCGCCGTCCCGGAGCCGTCCTCACGCGTGGCCAGCTGCTCGAGGGCGCGTGGGACATCGCGTTCGAGAGCCGTTCCAACGTCGTCGACGTCTACGTCCGCTACCTGCGCGAGAAGATCGACCGTCCGTTCGGCTGCGACTCGATCGAGACGGTGCGCGGGGTCGGCTACCGGCTGAGGGCGGACGGATGAGCCGGCTGCCGATCCGCCTCCGGCTCACGCTCACCTTCGCCCTCGTGATGGCCGTCGTGCTCGCCGCCACCGGCGGCTTCGTCTACGTCCGGGTGGGCGACGCGCTGCTCACGTCGGTCGATCAGACGCTCCGCTCGCAGGCGACCGAGGCCGCGACGCACGCCCACGACGAGCACGGCCTGGTCGACCCCGACGCCTCCGGCGGGACGACGCTCGCGCAGCTGCTCGACGGCAGCGGCACCGTCGCGCGCACGACGCTCGCCGGACTCACGCCGCTGCTCTCGCCGGTCGACGCGGCGCGGGTCGCGGCCGGCGGGACGGTCTGGCGGTCGATCAAGCTCCAGAAGCCGTCCGGCCACTGGCGCGTGCTCGCCGTCCGCGCCGACGGCGGCGGAGTCGTCGCCGTCGCCCGCTCGCTCCAGCCGCGCGCGGAGACGCTGCACCGGCTGCTGCACGAGCTGACGATCGCGTTTCCGCTCGCGCTGCTGCTCGCGGCGTTCGCCGGCTACGCCCTTGCCGCCGGCGCGCTCCGGCCTGTCGAGGCGATGCGGCGTCGCGCTGCGGCCGTGACCGCGACCCGCCCGGGGCGGCTGCCGGTGCCGCGCGCGCGCGACGAGGTGTCGCGGCTGGCCTTGACGCTCAACGACATGCTCGGCCGGCTGCAAGCGGCCTTCCAGCACGAGCGGCGTTTCGTCTCGGACGCGAGTCACGAGCTGCGCACGCCGCTTGCGCTCCTCCGCGCCGAGCTCGAGCTCGCGCTGCGGCGGCCGCGCACGGCCGAGGAGCTGGAGCTGGCGCTGCGCTCGGCGGCCGAGGAGACGGAGCGGCTGTCCCGGCTCGCCGAGGACCTGCTGCTGATCGCGCGCGCCGACCAGGGCGCGCTCCCCATCCGGCGCGAGCACGTGGCGGCGCTCGACGTCCTCACGACGGTGGCGGCGCGGTTCGCCGTGCGCGCGCACACGCACGGCCGGACCGTGCATGTCGAGGACACCGAGGCGATGCTCGACGCCGATCCGCTGCGCGTGGAGCAAGCGCTCGGCAACCTCGTGGACAACGCCCTCGCTCACGGCGTCGTCGTCGTCCTCTCGGCCCACGAAGGCGACGGCGTCGTCGAGCTGCACGTGACGGACGACGGACCCGGCTTCCCGGACGATTTCGTCGAGCGTGCGTTCGACCGCTTCAGCCGTGCCGACGACGCGCGCAGCCGGGGCGGCAGCGGGCTCGGGCTCTCGATCGTCGCGCTGATCGCGGGAGCGCACGGATGCGACGCCGGCGTGTCGAACCGGCCTACTGGCGGCGCCGACGCCTGGTTCGCGGTTCCCGCGGCTCCCGCTCCAGCACCGTCCGAGCGCGAGCCGGCTCCGGCGCGCTGACGCTCCCGCTCCGCCGCCGACGCCTCCTCGCCAGGGGTAGGAGGAGGCGCCGACTGCGGAGGATCGCGTCACGTCGGGACGCAACGCCGTTCGGAGGGTCTCGATGAAGCACACTCATCTCAGCAGCCGGAAATGAGTTGTGGATAAGAACCTCGCGAAAGGCTGCAACCAGGTTGCGTCCCGCAACCTGGTTGCAGGTGTAAACCGCGGCCTGCCGCTTCGGCTCGGGCCAGAGGCTAACGCCGCAGGCGTTAGCAGGAGGCCGACCACACGCGGGCGGGGATGCGCAGCACCACCGCCCGCGCCATCGGGCCAGCCGCCCTGCGTCAGATCAAGAGGACGCCGGCTCGGCCGGCGTCCGCTCCGCGAAGCCGAAACTCAACCGGGCGGCGGGCGTCAGCCCGACGCACGTAGCAACCGGGCGGCGGGCGTCAGCCCGACGCACGAAGCCGAAGGCGAAGCAGCGCTCCGCCGCCCGGCGCCTCCTCGGCGGAGACGGTGCCGCCGTGCGCCTCCGCGACCTCGCGCACGATCGAGAGGCCGAGGCCCGAGCCCGGCAGCGCGCGCGCGGCAGTGGACCGGTAGAAACGCTCGAAGACGTGCGGTCTGTCCTCCGGCGCGATTCCGGGGCCGTGGTCGCGCACGCTCAGGTCACCGTCCTTCAGCGTCACTTCGACCGTTGCCTTCGGCTCGCTCCACTTGCCTGCGTTCTCGAGCAGGTTCCAGACGGCGCGCTCGAGCCGCTCGGGAACGCCCTCGACGGCCGTGGGCTCGAGGCTCGTCTCGAAGGTCAGCTGCGGGAAGCGGGAGCGGGCGCGCTCGACGGAGCTCTCGACGAGCTCGTCGAGCTGCACCGTCGTCCGCTCGAGGCGCGGATCGTCGCCGCGCGCGAGCTCGATCAGGCCGCCGATCAGGTCGCGCATCTCGTGCGACTCGCGCTGGAGGTCGTCGAACAGCCGCTGGCGCGCCTCCGGGTCGAGCCGGTCCTGCTCCTTCAAGACGTCGATGTTCGTCTGCATGCTCGTCAGCGGCGTGCGCAGCTCGTGCGAGGCGTCGGCGACAAAGCGCCGCTGCGTCTCGATCGCCTCCTGGAGTGCGGCGAGCATCGTGTTGAACGAAGCGCCGAGCCGCGCCAGCTCGCCGCGCCCTCCTTCGGGGACGCGCTCGCTCGGGTCGCCCGTCTGCGCGATCCGCTCCGCGGCGCCGGTGAGGCGGCGCACCGGCGCGAGGGTTGCGCGCGAGACGAGTGCGCCGGCGAGGGCCGCCGCGAGGACGCCGCCTACCGAGACGAGAATCAGGATCAGGCGGAGGCGGTTCAGCTCGTGGGTGACGTCCTGGATGGCCTGGAACACGACGACCGCTCCGCCGCCGGTGATCGGAACGACGATCGCGCGCACGGGCTGGCCCTGCACCGTCGTGTCCGCGAAGAAGTACCGGTTGCGCGATCCACTGGCGGCGGCCTTGATGTCGGACGTGACGGGGAACCGATAGTTCGGAGCCTGCGTGCCGCTCGGCGTGATGAACGCGACGTAGTCGTTCGCGTACGGCCCGAAGCCGTGAAACTCGAGGCGTGGGTGATCCACCTGTTGCTCGGCATCCTGCGTGAGCGTCCTGTCGACCTGCTTGTACAGCTCGTGCCGCATGACGAAGTACGTCGTCAGCGACGCAGCCGCGACGACGACCGCAACGACGCCGGCGGCGGCGAGCGTGAGGCGGAGGCGAAGCGTCATGGCTCGCGCAGCACGTAACCGGTGCCGCGCACGGTGTGGATGAGGCGGGGTTCGCCCTCGCCCTCGGTCTTGCGCCGGAGGTAGCCGACGTAGACGTCGAGTGCGTTCGACGAGTGGCTGAAGTCGTAGCCCCAGACGCGCTCGTAGATGAGCGGCCGGGGCAGTACCTGGCGCGGGTTGCGCATGAACAGCTCGAGCAGGTGCGCCTCGGTCGTCGTCAGCTCGAAGCGCCGGCCGCCGCGGCGGGCGTCCATCGAGCCGATGTCGAAGGCGAGGTCGGCGAAGCGCAGTACGTCCGCGGGCTCCTGCTCGAGCGCGCGGCGAAGCAGGGCGCGCAGCCTGGCGAGCAGCTCCTCGAGCGCGAACGGCTTGGGGAGGTAGTCGTCGGCGCCGGCGTCCAGCCCCTCGACCCGGTCGCCGACGGCGTCCCGCGCCGTGAGGAGGAGAATCGGGAGGCGGTTGCCCTCGCGCCGCAGCCGGCGCGTCACGTCCAGCCCGTCGAGGCCGGGCATCATCACGTCGAGCACGACCGCGTCGGGTGTCCGCGCCTCGATCGCGGCCAGTGCGGAGTCGCCGTCGGAGGCGAGCACGACCTCGTACCCCGCGAGCTGGAGGGCCCGTTCGAGCGCCTCCCTCACGGCGCGGTCGTCGTCTACCACGAGCACGAGCATTCCATCTCAAAGTCTGCCCTTCGAGGTGAGACCACGCTAAGAGGTCGGGCGGTAAGGCCTGCGTAAAGCCGCCTCGACTCTCACGGGAAACTCAGATTCCGCTGCTTCGATGCGCGGTACCGATGACCGAGCTCGGGTTATCCCTCCCCACCCGGATGGCGGCGCGACACCGCGCGCGCCGCCGTGCCCACACGCTCGCCTTCGGGATCACGGTCTGGGCCGTCGTCGCCGCGAACGCCGGGGTCATCACCTGGCTCTGGCTGCGCGGCGGCGGCGTCTCGGCCGTCCACACCTGGGGAGACCTGGCGACGAGCACCGGCCGGCTGACCGGCCTGCTCGGTGCGTACTTCGCGCTCGTCCAGGTGCTGCTGCTCGCCCGGCTGCCGTGGCTCGAGCGGCTCACCGGCTTCGACCGGCTCACGGTCTGGCACCGCCGCAACGGGAAGCTGACGCTCTACCTCGTCCTCGCCCACGTCGTCCTGATCACGATCGGGTACGCGGCGATGGACCGGATCGGCGTTCCGAGCGAGATCTCGCGGCTGCTCAGCAGCTACCCGGGCATGATCACGGCCACGGTGGGCACGGCGCTGATGATCGTCGTCGTCATCTCGTCACTCGTGATCGTGCGGCGCCGGCTCCCGTACGAGTGGTGGTACGCCGTCCACTTCACGGCCTATGCGGCGATTGCGCTGAGCTGGTTCCACGAGATCCCGACGGGGAACGAGCTCACGATCCATCCGGTCGCCGCGGACTACTGGCGCTCGCTCTTCCTGGCGACGCTTGCGCTGCTCGTGCTCTTCCGGATCGTCCAGCCGCTGGCACGCTCGCTCGTGCACGGGCTGCGCGTCGAGGAGGTCGCGGTCGAAGGACCCGGCGTCGTCTCGCTGCGGATCGGCGGCCGAGGCCTCGAGCGCCTGCGCGTGCAGGCGGGGCAGTTCTTCCTCTGGCGCTTCCTCTCCGTGCGCGGACGCTGGTGGGAGGCGCACCCGTTCTCGCTCTCGGCCCTGCCGGACGACAGCGGCTCGCTCCGGATCACGGTGAAGGGCGTCGGCGCCTACTCGCGCCGGCTGGCGGAGTTGATGCCGGGAACGCGCGTCCTCGCGGAGGGACCTTTCGGCACGTTCACCGACGCGGTGCGGCGCCGCGACAAGGTGCTGCTGATCGCCGGCGGCATCGGGATCACGCCGGTGCGCACCCTGCTCGAGGAGATCGACGGCGACGTCGCAGTGCTCTACCGCGTCGTCCGCGAGGAGGACGTCGTCTTCCGCGACGAGCTCGACGCGCTGGCGCGCGAGCGCGGAGCGAGGCTCGAGTACGTCGTCGGCGACCACGCTGCGCCCGGCGGCGAGCGCCTGCTCTCGGCCGAGCACCTGCAGGAGTTCGTGCCCGACGTCGCCGAGCGCGAAGTGTTTCTCTGCGGCCCGCCGGCCATGACGCACGTCATCGAGAAGAGCGTGCGCGGCGCGGGCGTGCCGCGTGCGTATGTCCACGTCGAACGGTTCGCACTCTGACCAGAGGAGCTATATGAACAAGGCAGTCCCAGCAGTTCTCACCGCCGTCGCGCTGGCCGCGCCCGGCGCCGCGCTCGCGAAGATCAAGCCGAAGAAGTCGACTGTCCTTCGCACTGTTCAGGGCCCGTCGGTCAACATGCAGTGGGGGCCGATCCAGGTGACCGTCAAGGTCAAGGGCAAGAAGATCGTCGACATCAGCGCGACGTATCCCACCGAGCGGCCGCGCTCCCAGTTCATCAACTCGCAGGCGATCCCGTGGCTGCGCTCGGAGGTGCTTCAGGCCCAGAGCGCGAGCATCCAGCTGATCGGCGGCGCGACGATGACGAGCGAGGCGTACGCGATGTCGCTCCAGGCGGCGCTGAACCAGGCCAAGCTGTAGCTCCGTATGCACCGGCTCGAGCACGTGATGGGGATGCCGGTGGGCATCGACGTGCGAGACGGCGAGGTGTCGGGGGCGGCGGTCGCCGAGGCGTTCGGCTGGCTGCGCTTCGTCGACGCGACCTTCAGCACGTACAAGGAGGAGAGCGAGATCAGCCGCCTCAACAGCGGCGAGCTCGCGCTCCTGGACGCGCACCCGGACGTACAGTCGGTGCTCGAGGCGTGCGAGCGGCTGCGAGAGCGCACCGGCGGCTACTTCAACGTGCGGGCCGGCGGCGAGGCGCTCGACCCGTCCGGCCTCGTCAAGGGCTGGTCGGTCGACCGTGCCGGCGCGATCCTCTCCGCCTACGGCGCGCGCAACTGGTCGATCTACGCCGGCGGCGACGTGCTCGTACGCGGCTGCCCCGACGGCGAGGAGTACTGGAGCATCGGCATCCAGCACCCGCAGCAGCGCGACGCGATCGCCGCGGTCGTTCGCGGCACCGATCTCGCGGTGGCGACCTCGGGCGAGTACGAGCGGGGACAGCACGTCGTCGACCCGCACACGGGGCTGCCGCCGGCGGGCGTCCTCTCGGTGACGATCACCGGTCCGGAGCTCGGCACCGCCGACGCCTTCGCCACGGCGGCCTTCGCGATGGGAACGGACGGCCCCGCGTGGACCGCGGAGCTCGAGGGCTACGAGGCCCTGACGATCCTCGCGGACGGACGCGTGCTCTCGACCGCCGGCTTTCCGCGCGGCTAACCCCCGGCGAGGTCATCGCGACATAGGCTTGCGGCGTGCTCGCCCTGCTCGCCCAGCTCGAGTCGGTGCGGAAGAACCCGCGCGCGAACGCGGAGCGGGCGGCAGAGGCGACTGGGGCTGGTGGCGCACCGTGACGATGAACCTCGAGAAGATCCGCGCCCTCGACGCCGGCGGGCGGGAGGCGACCGCCGGCGGCCGGCTCGACGCGGAGGCCCAGCTGGCGGCGCTGGCGCAGGCGGCCCAGGAGGCGCCGAAGACGCGCCGCTGGAGGATCCGGGCGCGCGTCGGCGACCGGGTCCGCTGGTACGAGGAGCCGGAGGAGACGGCGCACCACCCGGAGTAGCTCAGAGCAGCGAGCTGACCGCGCGGATCAGGCGCAGCGTGGGCCAGGCCGGATTGAGGGCGACGTAGCGGGCGCTCCAGCCGGTGGGGACGAACTTCTCGACGTACGTCGTGAGCGAGCGGAAGTGGTAGCGTGAGTCGAAGAGGGAGATCGCCGGCTGTGCCGCGCGGAAGAGCAGTTGCGCCCGGCCGTCGAGCTGGCGGACCGAGCCGCGGAACGGGGCGATGTCCATCCAGGCGAGCTGCGCGCCGCCGGCGGCAAGCGCGCCGAGCGCCTCGACCACGAGCGCCTCCGTCGCGCCCGTCGGCGCGGTCGGGCGGCGCACGAGGTCCTCGAGGAACCAGCCGTCGCCCGCCACCGGCGTGCACGCGAGCAGCGCCTCGATCTCGTCACCGCGGCAGGCGACGAAGAGCCGCTTCTCCTCCGCGAGCGTCAGCGGCGACGCCCGTAGGAACGAGCGCGCCGCCCGGCGGCCGAGCCGCCGCTCCCACGCCAGCAGCACGTCGGCGGCGCGCGGCTCGTCCCGGGGCTCGTACGGCCGTACTGCGATGCCGGCGCGGGAGGCTCTGTTCAGGCACCAGCGCAGGTGCTTGCCGCGGTCGCCGCGGGGCCGCCGCCACTCAGAGAGCGAGAAGAACGGCTGCTCGCCGATCTTGAGCACGCCGTAGCCGCGCGCGAGCGCGTGCGTCGCCGTCTCCTCGCCGACGAGCACGAGACAGGTACGCAGTCCCCGGCCGCGCAGCGCGGTCGTCGCCTCGTCGAGCAGGAGCTGCGCGTCCTCGCGCGCGGCCAGCGGATCGCCCCAGACGAGCGCGACACGTTCGCGTTCGAGATACGCGACCGCACCCTCCGCCCCGGCACCGAAGAGGTAGCTCCAGGGCGCGTTGTAGCGAAGGCAGAACGAGAACGGGTTCTCGCCCAGGCGCGCGGCAAGCTCGAGCGCGCGTGCGCGCTCGTCGAACGCGGCCGCCGCGGCGGAGGTCACTTGGTGGTGCAGTTCTTCTGCGCCCAGGCGCTGATGTTCGCGTACGCCTTGGTCAGCGCCTTCTGGTCGAGCTGGCTCGAGAGCTTCGTCAGCTTCGCGAGCACCTCGGCGCTCGGTGTGGCGCCCGAGGTGAGGTCGACGCCCTTGAGCGCGCCTGCGATCTTCGCGTAGGCGGCGGCGACGACCTGGAAGTCGGGGCGAATGTCCTTGGGCGTGCGGTCGGCGAACTGCTTCAGGAGCGCCGCGGTCTTCTCGAGGTGCTTGCCGCCGGTGCCGGCGAGCGCCTGCGAGAAGCTCGCCGACAGGTCCGCGAGCTGTGTGCAGTTCGCCGCGGATGCGAGACCGGAGAGGCCCGGTTTCGCCGAGGTCGTGCTCGTGCTCGCCTTCGCCGCCGTGGTGGTCTCCGTGGAGGCCGCCTTCTTGCCGCCGCCGCAGCCCGCGAGCCCGACGACCAGCCCGCTGAGGATTACGACGGCCAGGATCGAGATTGGCTGCCGACGCATGTCTGGGCTCCTTCCCTTCGTCTGCCGGACGAGGACCCTATAGACCGCTGCCGGGCCGCGCCCATCGGGGCGAACTACGCGGTTCGGCCGGAGCTCCGCCTACGCGCCGGCGGCGACGGCTGTGGGTCAGCCCGGCTCGGCGAGGGTAGGCTGCTGGGCACTCGGCGTTCCTTGGGAAAGGGGAAGAGCGGATGGCTGGGTTGATGGCGCGGGCATCGTTGATCACCAAGGCGAAGGTGTCGAAGGCGCTCGATCGGGCCGAGGATCCGACCGAGACGCTCGACTACTCCTACGAGCAGCAGCTCGAGCTGCTCCAGAAGGTGAAGGGCGGTGTGGCGGACGTCGCCACCGCGAAGAAGCGGCTGGAGCTGCAGACGGCGCAGCTCGACCAGGCCGCGACCAGGCTCGACGGCGAGGCCCGCCAGGCGCTTGCCGCCGGCCGCGAGGATCTCGCCCGCCAGGCGCTCGAGCGCAAGTCGGGTCTCCAGCAGCAGATCCAGGGCCTCCAGCAGCAGCAACAGCAGCTCGAGGATCAGCAGCAGAAGCTCGTCGCGAACGAGCAGGCGCTTCAGGCGAAGATCGAGGCCTTCCGTTCGCAGAAGGAAGTGATCAAGGCGCAGTACACGGCCGCCGAGGCGGAGGTGCGGATCAACGAGGCCGCCACCGGGCTCGGCGAGCACATGGCCGACACCGGCCTCGCGATCCAGCGCGCCCAGGAGAAGACCGAGCAGATGCAGGCGCGGGCCGCCGCGGTCGACGAGCTCGTCTCGTCGGGCGCGCTCGAGGACGTCACTGCCGGCGGCGAGACCGATCTCGACCGGCAGCTCGCCCAGATCTCCTCGCAGTCCGAGGTCGACAGCGAGCTCGCGCAGCTGAAGGCCGAGGTGGGTGCTCCCGCCGGGGCGAAGGCGATCGGCGACGGCGGCAGCACGGCGGCCGCCGACGACACCGCGGCCGAGGGCGGTGCCCAGTGATCGTCCGGCTGATGGGGGAGGGCCAGTACAGCCTCGACGACGCCCTCACCGGCACGCTCGTCGAGATCGACGAGGCGGCCGCCGAGGCCGTCGAGGCCGGCGACCAGCACGGCCTGACCGAGCGGCTGAGCGAGCTGTGCCGGATCGTGCGGACACAGGGGGAACAGCTCGAGCACGCGCAGCTCGTGCCGTCCGACCTGATCGTCCCTCCGGCCGACCTCACGCTCGACGAGGCCCGCGCGCTCTTCGTCGAGGAGGGCCTCATCCCGGACCTCCCCGGGCGCTCCTCGTAACGGGCGATGGCGAGCGGGAGGGCGAGTCGCCTGCCGGCGGCCGATGAGGCCGTTCCGATCCGCACGGTCGGGCTCTCGAAGCTCTACCGGAGCGGCCGGGACACACATGCCGGTCTGGGGATTCACGCTCGCCCTGGTCGGCGGCAGCGCCGGCCTCGGCCTCCTCGCCCTCCGCACGTTTCATCGCCGCGTCGTCACCTGAGGGAGGCGGTGATTTGAGCCTGCCTGGGCTCCTGCCGATATCTGGCCTCAGTGCAGGCCTCGGAAAAGGAGTGCAAACACATGCGGAAGAAGATCTACGCGCTCGCTGCGGTGGTGCTCGCCGCCGGCGTGGGCGCAGCGGTTGCGCGGGCCGACGACCCGGTCGTCACGGCGAAGGCGGACCTCCAGAAGCTCGTCACCGACGCGACGACGCTGCACAGCACGGTGCTCGCCGATGCGCAGAAGATCTCCGCGGACGTACAGTCGCTGCAAGGGTCGACGGATCGTCAGACCGTCAGGCAGACGCTGCAGGCCGACCTGCAGAAGGTGCAGTCGGACCGCGGGCAGCTGCTGCCGGCGGTGCAGGCCGACTGGACACAGCTCAAGGCCGATCTCCAGGCGGTTCAGCAGTCGAAGAGCGGCAAGGGTCAGCTCAAGCCGCTCGTCCAGCAGGCGAACCAGCAGCTCGCCCAGGAGCGAGACGCGGTGAAGACCGCGCTCCAGGCGGCACATCAGGCCGCACAGGCGCTCCGGCAGAGCCTGAAGGGCTCGGGCCAGGGCTCGCGTACGAAGACGACGCCGACGCCCTGACCGGGACGGGGAGCCCCGGCGATGCCCGGGGCTCCCGGTGACTCGCTGCCTCGCTGCGCCGCGCGCGGCGGAGCTTCGGCGCGAAGGCGCGTGACGCCGCCCTACCCGTCGGCTGGGAGCGTTTGGAGCGGCTCATACCAGCGCAGAGTCTTAAGGGCTTTGTCACCCTTCCGGACGCCGGCGTTCTACCGGTGCTCGAGCGTTGCGAACCGGGTTAGCGGCGTGCTGCCCGGAGGAGCTCGGTTGGGCTGATGCCCCGGATCGACGCGTCGACGAGCTCGACAGGGTGGACGGTAGGGAGCGCGCGGCCGGCGCGCCGGAGGGCGGCGCTGACCTGGACGAGGCAGCCCGGGTTGGCACTCGCGTAGGCGTCCGGTTCGGTGGCGAGGACGTTCTGCGCCTTGCGGTCGCCGAGCGTCGCCGCGGTCTCGGGCTGGACGATGTTGTAGATGCCGGCGCTGCCGCAGCAGAGCTCCTGCTCGGCCGGCTCGAGCAGTGTCAGCCCCGGGATCTGCGCGAGCGCCTCGCGCGGCTCCGAGACGATGCGCTGCGCGTGGCGCAGGTGGCAGGCGTCCTGGTAGGCGACGCGCAACCGGAGCGGCTTGCGCACGGCGTGCTCGGCCGGCGGGTTTGCAAGCAGCTCGGACACGTCGCGCACCTTCGCCGAGAACGCCGCGGCGCGCTCGGCCCACTGCGGGTCGTCGGCCAGCAGGTGTGTGTAGTCCTTCAGGGTTGATCCGCAGCCGGCGGCGTTCGTGGCCACGAGCTCGTAGCTCTCCAGCGCCTTGATCGTCTCTCTCGCACGCGCGAGCCCGCCGTCGAGTCGGCCCGCGTGGACGTGCAGCGCGCCGCAGCAGCCCTGCGCCCTCGGGACGTGGACGTCGTACCCGTCGGCCGCGAGCACCCGCGCGGTCGCGGCGTTGACGTCCCCGAAGACGATGCTCTGGACGCAGCCGGCGAGCAGCGCCACCGAGGGGCCCGTCCCCGGAGTGTGCTCCGGAGGCCACTCCGGCGCGGCCCACGGCGGCGCGATCTGCTTCAGCGCCCTGAACGGCCCTGGCGCCGGCAGCTTCCGCAACAGGAGCGCCGCGCGCAGGCGTCTCCGGTGCGGGAAGACCTCGAAGATCAGGCTGCGAAGGAGGCGATCCAGCGGCCCGCGGGAGTGGCGCTTCTCGATCTCCGCGCGCGTCGTCTCGATCAGCCGGTCGTACTTCACGCCGGACGGGCACGCAGTCACGCAGGCCATGCAGCCGAGGCAGCGGTCGAAGTGCTCGACGACCGTGTCCGTGAGCTCGATCGAGCCGTCGACGAGCCCGCCCATCAGGTAGATCCGGCCGCGCGGCGAGTCCATCTCCTCGTGCCAGAGCGAATACGTCGGGCACGTCGGCAGGCAGAAGCCGCAGTGGACGCAGTCGGAGATCAGCTCGGGCTGCACATCGCCTCGCGGACGCGCTCGGCCAGCGGGCTCCACGCCTGCGCGAGGACCTCCTCGATGTAGGCGACGCACGGGCCCGGCCGGACGAGCGGAGCCTCCTGCCCGTCCCAGCGCACGCGCCCGGGCAGTCGCGCCTGCAGCGCCCGGAGCTCGTCCCACGGGTCAGCCTCCTCTCCTCCGAGCGCGCGCATCTGCGCCTCGACCGCGCACTGCGAGCCCTCGAAGAGCACGTGCATCTGGCCGGCGGCGATGTCAACCGCGCTCGGGACGAGCTGCGAGCGGTGGAGCGCTGCCCAGTCCGGCTCGGTCACGACCGTGCGCGCCGCCGCGGGCCGCGGGTGCAGCCGCAGCGCGAGCCGGTCGACGCCGCCGAGCCGGCCGCGCGAGCCGCAGAAGAGCTTGCCGAGGTCGTAGCCGGCCACGTTCTTGACCACCTTGCCGCCGGAGCTCGCCCGCGTCCCGTCCGCCAGCACGACGGTGACGCCGATCACGAGGTCGCGCATGCCGCCGAAGCGGTGCCGGAGCGGCCCCGAGAGGTCGTCGAGCAGGCATTCGCCGAGCGTCGGATCGCCGGGCGGGTCGAGCGAGAGGCGTTGCCCGTGCTCGCGGAGCGCGGCCTGCAGCGCCGAGAGGCGGATCCCCGCCTCGACGATGCAGGTGAGGTCGCCGGGTTCGTGCTCGAGGAGCTCAGAACCGGTGGGCAAGCCCGGCCTTCTCCAGTGGATTGGCCCTGTAAGGGCCGGGCACCTCGCCGCAGAGGCGCGGTGTCGGGAAGACCTTGCCCGGATTCGCGAGCCCGCGCGGGTCGAACGCGCAGCGCAGGCGCTGCATCGTCGCGAGATCGGCCTCGCTGAACATCAACGGCATCACGCACGCCTTGTCCGCCCCCACGCCGTGCTCGCCCGTGATCGACCCGCCGGCGTCGATGCAGGCCTCGAGGATCTGCCCCGCAAGCGTCTCGGCGCGCTTCGCCTGTCCGTCGACTCGCCCGTCGTAGAGAACGAGCGGGTGGAGGTTGCCGTCGCCCGCGTGGAAGACGTTGCCGACGCGGAGCCCGTGCTCCGCGGAGAGCGCTGCGATGCGGCGCAGCACCTCAGGCAGCTTCGTCCGCGGCACGACGCCGTCCTGGACGTAGTAGTCGGGGCTGATCCGGCCCATTGCGGCGAATGCGGCCTTGCGACCGCGCCAGATCGTCGCGCGATCGTCCGCGTCGGCCGCGACCCGGATCTCCACCGCGCCGTGCTCGCGGCAGATCGCCTCGACGTGAGCCGAATCCTCCTCCACCTGCGCGGCGGCCCCGTCGAGCTCGACGATCAGCACGGCGCCGCACCCGTCCGGGTAGTTCGCGTTCACCGCGGCCTCGGCGGCCTCGATCGTGATCGCGTCCATCATCTCGATCGCCGCAGGCAGGATTCCCTGCGCGATCACGCCGGAAACCGCGCTGCCCGCCTCGTCGGTGTGCGCGAAGCCGGCGAGCAGCGTGCGCACCGCCTCAGGCGCCCGCAGGACGCGGAGCGTCAACTTCGTCGCGATCCCGAGCGTGCCCTCGGAGCCGATGAACGCGCCCAGCAGATCGGGCCCGTTGTCCCATACAGACAGCTCGACCAGCTCGCCGTCCGGGAGCACGACTTCGGCCGCCAGCACGTGGTTGGCGGTGAAACCGTATTTGAGGCAGTGCGCGCCACCCGCGTTCTCGGCGACGTTGCCGCCGATCGTGCAGACCTGCTGCGACGACGGATCGGGCGCGTAGTAGAAGCCCTCCGCCGCGACCGCCTTGGTCACGTCCAGATTGGTCACGCCCGGCTCGACGACGACCCACCCGTGCTCGAGGTCGATCTCGAGGATCCGCGTCAGCCGCGCGAGCGAGATCACGATCCCCTCGGCCACCGGCAGCGCGCCGCCGGAGAGTCCGGTGCCCGCGCCGCGGGCGACGAACGGGATCCCCTCCTCGTTGCAGAGCCGAACGACCGCCTGTACCTCCTCCGCGCTCGCCGGGAGCGCGACGAGCGCGGGCACCACGCGGTGGCGCGTGAGGCCGTCGCACTCGTACGTGCGCAGCTGCTCGGGCTCCGTGATCACGTCGCAGAGCGCGGCGAAGAGGTCTGGCCTCAAGGGATCGCTCGCTATGGCGCCCACGCCCCGATTAACAATAGAACGTTTCCTGCGCTCGTCCGGTCCCGCTCGCGCGTCATGTTCGAGGCTTTCCGTGCCGATGCAGCCGGAGATGCTCCTGCGGCTGATGCTCGTCCTCGCACCCGCACTCGCTCTCGCGGCGGTCGATCTCGCGGTGAAGGCGGCGTTCCCGACGAAGGGATGGGACTTCCACCAGCGGTCGCACGCGTGGTCGGTGCTCACCATTTCCGTGCTTGTCGTCTTGCTGCTCCTCGCTGTGCTGCCGTCCCGGCTCGTCGCGACAGCGGCGGGCGTCGTCGCGGGCGGTGTGCTCGGAAACGTCGTCTCGGCGCATCAGCACGGCGGCCGCGTGCCGAACCCACTCGTCGTGGGCGCGTTTGCGTTGAATCTTGCAGACGTCTTCGTCCTCGTCGGCGTGCCGGTCCTCGTGTTCGCGCTCGCGCGCGCCTCGATCCGCCACCGCGAGCTGATCGACCGCCTGATCCCGCCGCGGCGCTGGGAGCTCGCGCTCCGCCGGCGACTTGGACTCTAGGTCTTTCAGACGCTCGCGCCGTCGGCGGAGTTCGGAGATTCGGGATGATTGCGGCGTGGGCTTGCTCGAGCGAGATGACGCGGTTCTCGTGGTGGTGGACGTCCAACCCGGGTTTCTCGTCCGCGCGTGGTTCTCGGAGCAGGACGCCGCGGCCGCGCGCACCGCGCTGGATCGCATGGTCTGGCTTGTCGCGCTGGCGGCCCGGCTCGGGATTCCGATCGTCGTGACCGAGGAGGAGCCCGAGCGGAACGGCCCGACCGACCCCCGCGTGGCCGAGCGCCTCACCGCGGCGACGCCCGCGCTCTGTAAGCCGACGTTCGGGCTCGCAGGAACTCCCGAGATCCTCGCTGCCGTACGCGCGACCGGGCGAGGAACCGCGGTCGTCGTCGGCTGCGAGACCGACGTCTGCGTTGCTCAGTCGGCAGTCGGCCTGTGCGAGCAGGGCTTCGACGTGGTAGTCGTCGTCGATGCGACGTTCTCTCCCGGCGAGATGCACGTGCGCGGCCTCGACCGGCTGGCAGCGGCCGGAATCGCCTGCAACCACGCGAAGGGCGTCACCTACGAGTGGCTCCGCTCGGTGCAGCACACGCACGCCGTGCTGGGCGAGCCCGGCCTGCCGACACCACCCTTCCGCCTCTGATTTGGAGGTGGACCTAGTGGACGCGGCCACAAGTACGGTTGTGCGTCTGGCGGCCCGCAAACGCGGCGCATGCCGTTGTCCTCGGTCGGCCGCATACCTACGGGTATGCGGCCTCCCTGCGTCCTGGGCCTGCCAGACACGAACGAACTTATGGCCGCGTCCACTAGTTCCGCTTCGGCGGTGCGGGCGGCCACTCGGTCTGCTTGAAGGGCGGTCCGAACGTCGGGTACGGAGAGCGGGCGTACTGGCTCGCCACTGCCACCTTGTCGAGGTCGACGCCGAGGTCGGAGAGCGCGTGCGCCGCCACACCCTCGCCGTGCGCGATCAGCGCCAGGAGCAACTCCTCCGTTCGCACCTCACTACGGGGATTGGCGCGTAGGCGCGGCGCGTGTCGCGAAACCGGCGGCGTCGGCTCGCACGATGGGCCGACGGTCGTCTTCACGAGCAAGGGCAGCCAGATCGAACCGCTGAACGCGTCTTCGATGATCTCGCGCACGCGGGGCGTGAACGAGATCGGCCCCTCCACGCGTTCGGCCCCGACATCGACCAGCCGGACGACGTGGCGGCGCGCCTTGCGATGCGTCACGCCCAGCAGCCGCAAGCTCGTGCCGCGACCGACTCCTCGACCCTGAGCAGGCCGAGCAGCACGTGCTCGGTCGCGATCTGGCCGTGCTTCAGGGAGCGCGCCTCCTGCTCGGCGGCAACGAGAGCCTGACGGCAGTGCAGACTGAAGCGCTCGATCACTTCCGCACGATCTTACTGGGTGCAGCCCAGCTCAGTCTCGAGGCGACTGGCGCCAAGTGGTTCGCGCGCACGCGCGGCAAGCGGCCGGTCCGCGCGGCCGGGCCGGCGCACTCGCGGAGGCGGCCGCATCGGCGCCCGTGCTCCGGCCATGCGTAGATTCCGCAACCCGGATTCGTGCCCGCGCGGATGCAGGTCTACAGGCCCGGTGGCAGAGCATGTGACCTAAGTGGATCTTCGCTGAGCTTCTGCCCATACGGAGAGGAGAGGGCAATGGCGGTTCAGGAGATCACCGCCGTGACGGGCGACGTCACAGGCCTCCGCTGCGCCCAGTGCGACCGCCCTGCGCCGACCGATCCGGACCTGCTGCACGCCTGGCGCCACAGTGAGCTGATCACCTCTCCCGTAGACGAGTTGATCGTGAAGATGCTCCTGTGCCCGGCCTGCCTCGAGGATGATCACACCGGCGACTTCGAGTCGGAGGCGGGCGACTAGACCGGCTCCGCTGGGCGCAGGGGCCTACGGGAAGGCGTTCGCCCGCTCGAGCAGCTCCTCGAGGCCTGCCTCGTTCGGGTTGCGTGGCTTTCCGGGGTGGATGATCGCCACCTGACAGGCCTCCGCCGCCTCGACGAGCTCGCGGAAGGTGCCGGCGTCCGGATCCTTGATGTACGCCTGCTTGTTCTCGTTGTAGACGAACATCCGGTCGTTGATCGCGGTGCACTCGTTGCAGGTCGAGCAGCGCGCGGTCTCGATCCACGCCTCGTCCGAGGAGCGCTCCTCGGCGATCTCCTCCTCCGCCGCGCCCGGGGCGGGCTCCGCAACCTCTTCCGGCGCCTCCGCCGGCGCCTCGACCAGCGTGGTCGCCTCGGCGCGCAGGCCGTCCAGCTCGCGCTGCCTCTGCTCCTCCCAGGCCGCCCTCTCGCGTGCGAGTAGCCGTTCCGCGTGCGAGTTGTGGATGCCGCCCAGCTCCTGGAGCCCGCGCCAGATCTCGCGGCAGCGGCGCGCGGCCTGCATCGCCTTGGCACTGACGATCAGTCGGTGGAGCGCGTCGTCCTCGTCGACGACGTGGACGTGGGGGATGCGCTCGCCGACGTCCTTCGGGTCGGGAGAGAGCCATTCGTCGACCGGGATCGTGTTCCCGTTCCAGTGCGCGCGCGGGACCCGCGCGAAGTGTTGCGCGAAGCGCCGGTCGCAGACCATGAAGTCGACGATCGTGAACGCGACCTGCTCCGTCACGCGTTGCAGCGCCGCGTCCGCGTACTCGAGCTCCTCGATCGGCCAGTCGAGCTCGGGCTGGGGGTTGCCCTCGAGCGAGAAGCGGGACGCCCAGTCCGGCCCGGCCGAAGGGTCGTAGGTGAACGTGGGGAAGGCGCGCGACTCCAGCGCCGCTGCTGCCGTGAGGTAGGGCGGCAGGTCGCTCGCCGGGGTCGCCGAGCCGGAGAAGACGCTGAAGAGGGCCGGGCCCGGGTAGTGCAGGCCGTCGAGCACGCGCGCGCGCAGCTGGTAGAGGTTCGAGCTCGTGGTCTGGAGGATGAAGGCGTCGTGCAGCCCCATCGCCGTACTCGCAAGCTGCACGCTGTGCAGGCCGAAGCCGAAGTGGCCGGCGCCGAGCGACGACTCGTCCAGAACGTCCTCGGTCTGGACGAGCACCTTCACGGGCAGGTCGGATGACAGCACCTCCAGCACCAGGCGGCTCTCCGCGGCGCCGGCGTGGCCCGGGTCCATGCAGACGAGGTAGTCCGGGAACAGGGCGAGATCCTCGGGCGTGAGCGCGTTCTCGTCGAAGTCCTCGAAGAACGCGTCGTGCTGCGACCCGACGTAGCGGCCCTGCGCCTCGAGCTCCGCAATCGACATCGCCTTCACGAGCTCGACCAGCTCGGGCAGCCGCTCGCGGAATGCTTCGACGGCGTCCGCGCAGCTGTCGTAGCGGTAGTCGTAGGGCGGCTCGGACGCCTGCGCGAGCTCGGTCCCCGGGGACGGTTCGAAGAAGCCTTGCCGTCTCAACACCCGCAGCGCCCACTCGATCCGCTCGCGCCGGCCGGCCGGCAGCTCGTCCTTCGGGGCCCCCTTGCCGAGCAGGCGCGACATGGCCTCGAAGTCGAACTGGTCGTGGTGCGGGTTTCCGATGGCAGCTCGCAGGCTCTCCGGCCGGCGCCCGCCCTCCGAGTGGATGAAGGCGGCCCGCAGGACGTCGGACAACGCCTGCACGAACCGGTTGACCTCCTCGTGGAAGCGGCGCGCCTTCTGCCCCTGGACGCCGCGCCAGGCGTGCTCGACGAGGCGTGCCGGTAGCTCGTGGTCGCAGTCGACGATCTCGCCGTCGACCTGCAGACGGGCGCCCGTGTGCGCAAGGATCTGCTCGACGCTCTCGTCGCCCTGGGCGAGGTTGGGCGCGGCCCTGTCCCACAGATCCGTCAGCATGCCGCGCGCGCCGTTGCCGACGAGCGCGCGGATCTCGTGCTCCAGGCGGAGGACCTGCCGGCGCAGCCGCTCCCCCTCGATGCCGTGCGGGGCGATCTCTTGCAGGACCTCGTCGACCAGCGACGTCAGTGACCGCACGAAGGCTCCGTCGGCCGGGCCCTCGACGAGCACGACGGGGAAGTCGTAGCGCAGGCGCGCCAGGTCGCGGTAGCCGGCCAGGAGTGCGGGGCGGACCGTGGCGGGGTCGATGGGCTCCAGATCCTCGCCCGACCGGTTTCCGGTCAGGTGGAACACGGTCTGCCCCTGGGACTCGACCGCCGCTGCCATCGCTACGCGACCGCCTCCTCCTCGGCGTCCTCGTCCGGCCAGACGGTGAACTTGTCCAGCTCCGCCTCGAGGCCCGCGCGGATGCGCTCGGCCGGCCGCGCCTGGCCCGCCTGGCGCAGGTCCTCGTAGCACGGCACGTCGGGGTTGCGGTACAGGATCCCGACCGGGATGGCGTCGACCGACGAGGCGATCTCGCGCGCGCGGTCGATGTCGAGCGGGTCGTGCTCGCAGCGGTTCTTGTAGATCCGCGACAGGTCGGGGCTGAGCTGCAGGCCGTTCTCGTGGGTCAAGAGCAGCGTCTTCGACGGATCCTGCAGCCAGGGCTCGAGCATCCCGGGCAGGAACTCCGGGCACCGCTGGATGATCCGCACGAACGAGAACCCCTTGTGCCTGTAGGCCGCCGCGACGATGTCGTAGAGCACCTCCGGGATCCAGTCCACCGCCTGCGCGACGAACGAGGCGTTCTGCACGCCGAGCGTGACACTGAGCGGGTTGAGCGCCTCGAGAACCGCGCCCCGCGGCGTCGTGTTGCTCTTGAGCCCTCTCGGCGAGGTCGGCGAGGCCTGCTTCTTGGTGAGGCCGTACACGTAGTTGTCGTGCAGCATCACCGTCAGGTTCATGTTGTAACGGACGGCGTGGATCCAGTGGGCCGCGCCGATGCTGCAGCAGTCGCCGTCGCCGGTGTTGACGAACACGTCGAGGTCGGGCCGCGCCATCTTGATCCCCTCGGCGATCGGGAACGCACGCCCGTGGATCCCGTGGAAGCCGTACGTCCGCATGTAGTGGGGGAAGCGGCTCGAGCAGCCGATCCCCGACACGAACACCGTGCGCTCCGGGCTCAGGCCCTCGTCGCGGCAGAGCCGCTGCACGGCCGTGAGGATGGCGTTGTCGCCGCAGCCGTTGCACCAGCGCGGAACGCCTCCCTCGTAGTCCTCGAGGCTGTGGTGCTCCTCGCGCAGGCGGAGCAGGCACTGCGTGACGGGGATCGTCATGGCCGTTCCTCTCGCTCGAGTCGCTTGCGGACGACGTCACAGACGGTTCCGGGCTTGATCGGCTCGCCGCGCGTCTCGCTCCAGCAGTCGACGTCGACGAGGTAGCGCGAGCGGAGCATCATCGCGAGCGGCGAGTAGCGCCGGTTGTCGTCGTCGACGAGCTCGTCCTCCGGGCGGTCCGACCAGTTGCCCTCGACCGTCATCACCTGCCGGAAGCCCTGCATGATCTCCTTGATCCCGGGCGGCAGCGGCTGCAAGAAGCGCAGGTGCAGCGACGAGACCCGGAGCCCCTCGCCGCGCAGGCGCTCGACCGCCTCCTCGATCACGCCCTGCGTGCTGCCCCAGCCGACGATCAGCAGGTCGCCGTCCGGGCCGCCGAAGACGGGCGGCGGCCTCAGCGTCTTCTGGAACGCGACGAGCTTCAGGCTGCGGTTGCGCAGACCCTCCTCGTTGCTCGCCGCGTCGTACGCCACGTGGCTTCCCCGGTCGTGCGCGAGACCGGTGAGCGTGTGCATGCCGCCCGGCTGGCCGGGGACGAAGCGCCTTGCGATGCCGGTCACGGGATCCCAGTCGTAGGGCTGCGCGCCTCGGGGCACGGGCGCCTGGTCGGCGGGCGGGGCAAGCCAGTCCTCGCTGAACGCCGGCCGCGGGAACGGCTGCTGGGAGGTGGCCAGGCTCGCGTCGGAGAGCACGACCACGACGATGTTGAACGACTCGGCGATCTTGCGCGCCGTGATCACCGAGTAGAAGCAGTCCTCGATGCCGCTCGCCGCCATCACGACCTTCGGGGCATCGCCGTGGCTCCCGAAGATGGCGGCCAGCAGGTCGCCTTGCTCGAACTTCGTCGGCTGGCCGGTGCTCGGCCCGCCGCGCTGGACGTTGATCACGACGAGCGGGATCTCCGCCATCGAGGCGAGCCCGATCGCCTCCTGCTTCAGCGAGTAGCCCGGGCCCGAGGTGATGGTGACCGCGCACTTGCCCGTGTAGGACGCACCGATGGCGAACGAGCACGCGGCGATCTCGTCCTCGGCCTGGTGGACGATCCCGCCGACGCGCTCGAACACCTCGCTCAGGTAGTGCGAGACGGAGGTGGCGGGCGTGATCGGGTACATCGCGCAGATGTCCATGCCGGAGGCGAGCACGCCGAGCGCGAGCGCGGTGTTGCCGTTGACCACGATTTGCGGTTTCTTGGGCCGCTCGGCGGGGATCTGGTAGCGGAAGTCGAGGTTCTCCTCCGCCCAGGCCCAGCCGGTCTCGAGCAGCTGCACGTTCTGCGCGATCACCTGCGCGTCCTTCTTGCCGAAGACGATGCCGATCTGCTCGCGCGCGAGCCGCAGGTCGAGGCTGTAGAGGTTGCAGAGGATGCCGAGCACGAACATGTTCTTGCCGCGCCGCGGATCGGCCACGAGCTTGCGGCACTCGACGTCCATCGGAATCTCGATCACGCGGAAGCCGCTCTCGACGAGGCCCTCGACCGTCTCGACATAGGAGGCGGCGATCTTCGGGTCGCCGTGGTCCCGCCACATGCTCTCGAGCAGGATCGTGGCGCCGGGCTTGAACTCGCCCGCCTGGACGCGGCCGAGCAGCACCTGCTCGTTGAACGCGACCGCGAGGTCGGTCTCGTCGCCGCCGTTCGTGACGCGGCGCTGCCCGATCCGGATGCGGACCCCGCTCGCCCCGGCGACGCTGCGCGCCGGCGGCTGGATCTCCGCGGGGATGATCTCCACGGTCCAGATCCCGTTGCCCATCTTCGCGGCGATGGCACCGAGCGACTGGCCGCACCGCTGCGCACCCTCGCCCGAGTCGCTGATCACCTCGACGATGTGCTCGTTGAGCGTGACCGCGTCCTTCCTGCCGGCGGGCAGCCGGTCCTGCTCCCGGCGTGCGGTCCCGGACTCTCGTGTCAGCACGTCGCTCATGGTCGACCCCCGTCCGTCGTCGTCGCTACGCGCTCACGCGCGTGTAGTTGTGCTCATGGAGCTCGATGCCGAAGCGCTTGCCGGCGCTGCCGCTGCGCTCGGGCAGGTAGACGACTTCGGTGTCGCGCATCCCGAGGTACGCCTTCATCGCGCCCGCCGCCTTGCGCCCGGCGCCCATCGCCTCGATCACCGTCGCCGCGCCCGTGACGATGTCGCCGCCCGCCCACACGCCCGCGATCGAGGTGGCGAGGCTCTCGTCGGTGACGATGTAGCCGCGCTCGTTGAGCCGCAGCGACGAGGTCTGGCCGAGGATCGGGTTGGCGTTCGTCCCGATCGCGTAGACGACCATGTCGACGTCAATCTCGAACTCGCTGTCCGGCACCGGCACCGGCCGGCGCCGGCCGGACTCGTCCGGCTCCCCGAGCTCCATGCTCTGGCAGCGCAGGCCGCACACGTTGTTGTCCCCGTCGCCGAGGATCTCCACCGGGCTCGACAGCCAGTGGAACTCGATGCCCTCCTCCTCGGCGTGATGGACCTCTTCGGCCCGCGCCGGCGCCTCGTTGTGCGTCCGCCGGTAGACGCAGTAGACCGTCTCCGCGCCGAGGCGCAGGGAGACGCGCATCGCGTCCATGGCGGTGTTTCCGGCGCCGATCACGGCGACGCGCTTGCCGGGCTGCAGCGGCGTGTCGTAGTCCGGGAAGTCCCGCGCCCGCATCAGGTTGCAGCGGGTGAGCAGCTCGTTCGCCGAGAGCACGCCCGCAAGCGACTCGCCCGGGATGCCCATGAAGCTCGGGTGCCCCGCTCCGGTGCCGATGAAGACCGCGTGGTAGCCCATCTCGGTGAGCAGCTGCTCGACGGTGAAGAGCCGGCCGACGAGCGTGTTGCACTCGAACGTGATCCCGAGCTGCCTCAGCTTGTCGATCTCCGCGTCGATCACCTCGTTCGGCAGGCGGAAGTCCGGGATGCCGTACTTGAGGACGCCGCCGGGCTCGTGGAAGACCTCGTAGACGGTCACGTCGCAGCCGGCCTTGGCCATGTCGGCCGCGCAGGCCATGCCGGCCGGGCCCGACCCGACGACGGCGACGCGGAACCCGCTCGGCTCGACGTACGGGACGCCCTGCCAGCCCTCGGCGATCGCCATGTCGCCGACGAACCGCTCGAGCCGACCGATCGCCACCGGCTCGAGCGTGTCGCCGACCGTGCAGACGCCCTCGCACTGTGACTCCTGCGGGCAGACCCGACCGCAGATCGCCGGCAGCAGGTTCGTGTCGGTGATCGTCTCGTAGGCGCCGTGGAGGTTCTTCTCGGTGATCTTCAGGATGAAGGCCGGGATGTCGATCTCCACGGGGCAGCCGCGGATGCAGGGCTCGTCGGGGCAGAACAAGCATCGCTCCGCTTCGCGCAGCGCCTCGTCGAGCGTGTAGCCGCAGGCGACCTCCGCGAAGTTGGTCGCCCGGACGCGGGGATCCTGCTCCTGCATCGGCGTTCGCTCCTGCGGGATCGTCCGGATCGTCTTCTTCGGCGCCATCGAGGTCTCCCGCTCCCGATCAGCGATCCGCCGTCGAGGGCGTGCCGATGCGAGGCTCCGGCTGGGACTCGGCCTCTGCCCGGATGCGGCAGCTTTCCTGCCAGCGCTCGAGGGCGTCCGTCTCGCTCGCCTTGAAGCGCCGCAGGCGCGCCATGAGGTCGTCGAAATCGACCTCGTGGCCGTCGAAGTCCGGCCCGTCGACGCAGGCGAACTTCACCTGGCCGCCCACCTTGACCCGGCAGCCGCCGCACATGCCGGTGCCGTCGACCATCACCGGGTTCAGGCTCACCAGCGTCCTGATCCCGTGCGGGCGCGTGGCCTCCACACAGCCCTTCATCATGATCGGCGGGCCGATGGCCACCAGCTCGTCGATGTCAGAGTGGTGGGCGATCGCCTGCTCGATCCCCGCGGTCACGAGCCCCTTGATCCCCTCCGAGCCGTCGTCGGTGCAGACGATGAACTCGTCGCAGACGGCGCGGAACTTGTCCTCCCAGAACATGAGCTCCTTGCTGCGGAAGCCGATCACGCCGATCACGTAGGCGCCGCTCTGCCTGTAGGCGCGCGCCTGGGGATAGACGGGGGCGACACCGAGGCCGCCGCCCACGCAGACGACCTTCCGCGCATGCCCGATGCGGCTCGGGATGCCCATGGGGCCGACGAGAGCGTAGAGGCTCGTGCCGACCTGACAGCGCTCATGCATCTCCTTCGTCGTCTTCCCGACCGCCTGGGCGACCAGGGTGACCGTGCCTCTGTCGGGGTCGAAGTCGGCCAGGGTGAGCGGGATGCGCTCGCCGTGCTCGTGCTCCATGACGATGACGAACTGGCCGGGCTTGGCGGCCTTCGCCATCAGCGGGTGGCGAATCTCGAGCAGGTACGTGACGTCGGAGAAGTCCTCCCGCCGAACGATCTCGAACCGTGATGTCTTGAGCGCTTCAGGCATCGTGACCTTCCCATCGCTTCTCGCCTGCCCAACAAGGAAGCAACGTGTCGAGGTGGATGTCCGCCAGATGAGCGATCTTCATCGCCACTCGATCATGCTCCGTTTGTCACGTTCCCGCATAAGCGCGCGGCCACAGCACGGCCGCGGGAAACTACGGGTATGCCCCCGGCCGGAATCGAACCAGCGCACGCGGTCTAGGAAGCGGCGTGCTTGCTGCGAGAAGTCGCTGCAAGCGGCAGGCTTTTCAGCTTGCAGCATGCGGTGCGCGCCAGTGTGTGCGCCAGTGAGGAGCGGACGACCGTCGGCTCGTCATACATGCGTTCCTGCCCGCGAATCCTCAATTACGCTCAAGCCAGGTTGAGCGAAGCGAATACCCCTCTCCGTCGTTCGCTCCCGTTGCGGGTCTCGCTCAGGGTGTTTGGGCGTTGACCTGGTCGGCGGTGTGGCCGTTGGCGTTCTCTTGGATGCGCAGTGAGACCGATGCGCCGGTTTGCAGGCTGCTCGCGTCTCCCGGGCTGGCCGTTGATGAGGACGGTGCGCGTGCTACTGCGCGCGTCCAGCAATATCGATGCACGGCGAGGGGGTCACTATTTGTGAACCGGCACAGCTGGCTGGCCGCGCTATCGCTCGTACCTTTCCTCGTGTTATCGCTCGTACTGCTCCAGGCGCCCGCGCGTGCGGCGGGTCGAGCCGTGCGCACGAACGGCCTGATTGCATTCTCGAGCAACCGCGCCGGCAACTTCGACATCTACGTCGTCGCGCCGGACGGCAGCGGTCTGAAGCGACTGACGACGAGCCCGCTGCAAGAGTCAGATCCGGCGTGGTCGCCGGATGGGTCTCGGATCGCGTTCGTCCGCTATGCCAGCTGCCCACTCCACCTGCCCGCCTGCGCGCTTGACCTTGTGAGCGGGAACGTCGTCGCCGGCTCGGGCGCGGTCTTCGTGATGAACGCGGACGGCAGCCACGTCAGGCAACTGACGAAGAACATGCCGGGCGTTAACGAGCCGACCTGGTCGCCTGACGGTGCTCGGATCGCCTACAGCGCGGGCGACCTCGCCAACAGCCTCTACGTGATGAACGCCGACGGGTCGCACGTGCGCCGGATCGCGAGCGGGATGGAGCCCGACTGGTCGCCAGACGGGAAGTCTCTTCTCCTCTTGACTGGCTTTGCGGGCGATATCGGGCGTGTCTCGGTCGCGGGAGGGCGGGTAAGCATCAAGGTCCGCGGCTTCCAGGACGGAGCCCAAGACCCAGCGTGGTCGCCGGACGGGACACGATTCGCCTACTCGCTGGAGAACGGCCGCTACCGCTACGTGCTCTACACGGTGGGCGCAAACGGAGCGGGCACGAAGGCGCTCGTCACCGGCGGCGACAACCTGCAGCCGGCATGGTCGCCGGACGGGAAGTCGCTGGTCTTCTCGCGCGGCGGCGAGCACGGCCTCGCGGCAACACTCTGGACCGTCCAAGCCGACGGGTCCGGCGTGAAACAGCTCACGCATAAGGGGCCATACGAGGACTCACGCCCAAGCTGGCACGGCAGGTAGGTCATGTCCGTGGTCGGCGGGACGCGTTCTCCTCCTCCGGCGGCCGGGGCCGCTAGTGCCCCCGGCCGGAATCGAACCAGCGCACGCGGTTTAGGAAGCTGCGTTCGCGCCGCACACCTTTCCTGCATGCGACCGAGTTCCGAGCGAGGAAACCCTGGTGTGCGCCAGTGCTGCGCCAGGCGTCGGCACGTCGAGGGAGAGCAACCCCGCGCAGGCCGCGCTCGGTCTCCTTGGCTTGATCGGAGTAGCCGGCGCTGCCCAGGCCGCGTTACGGCGTCGCGAGCTGCGCGATGTCGATCGTCGAACTCGCGAGATTTCCCGCGCGGTCCGTCGACCAGACGATCAGCGTCGCGTCGCGGCGAACGCGGATCGGCATCGTGTAGCGGCCGCCGTAGTCGCCGCTCTCGACTCCCCACCAGATCCCGGCCACGCCCGCAGCGGCAGGACGCCCCGAGTCCGTCGCGACGATCCTCAGCGTGGCGTAATCGGAGTCGATGGCGAGCACGCGCGCGGAGATCCGTGGCGGCATTTCGTCGCTCGCCGCAGGGCCCTCGGCGACCCCGGTAGGCCTGAGCGCGGTGTCGACGCTCCCGTCGCGGCCAAGGTCGAGGCAGAGACGGAGTGACGAAAGGGACTGACCGTTCGCATACGCCAGCGTGAAGTTCGCCGGAGGCCCGTTGGGCAAGACCCAAGTCGCGATGCCGTCAAGCCGCACGCCAGGTGCGTAGCGCCGGATCATGAACTCCTCGGGGAACTGTCGGCCCGTGTGTCCCTGTGCCGCATAGGCGTTGGGATGGCCGTCGAACACGATGTCCGTCCCGATCGTGTCGGAGTTGATGACCGAGTTCTCATTCCAGCCCGGCGGGGACTGCCCGACGTACTTGCCGGGCCCGAGGACCCTTAGCGAATGGCCCTGCGTATCGGCGAAGGAGTCGAGTGTGAACCCGTGGCCGAGGAACTCGAGGCTATGGGTGTCGCGGGCCGAGAACGTCTTGGCAGGACCGGTCGGGCACGCTACCGACTGGGCGTCGCCGAGCGCCGCGGTTGCCCACACCGTTGCGGTGGTGAGCGCTATCAGCGTGAGGACGAGCAAGGCGCGATGCACGATCCGTCGTATCGGCGCTGCGCGCCGACTTGATTAGGCCGGCTGTGTTCTTGCCCGTGGTTCGACCGCCATATACGGGGGTCAGCATCAGCAGTGCCCCCGGCCGGAATCGAACCAGCGCACGCGGTTTAGGAAGCCGGTGGCGGTGTTCCCCGTGTGTACCGGTGTGTCCGCTGAGTCCGTCCTGTACGGGCTCGACCGTTCAAGGAAAGCCGGGGTCGGGACGGAGTTCCAGGCCCTCGACGCTCGCGGCCCAGACGTCGTAGTCGTCGTCAGGATCAGGAACCGGCCGTCGCGACCGGCTCGGCAGGCTCATCCACGAGTGCTAGCGAGCCACCGCATGAGACGTGACACGAGAACTGGCGCCCTTCACGCCGATCTCGACGCGTTGAGCGCGCACTGGCGGGTCGCGTTTTGGAGCGCGCAGATCGAGTCTCTGACCCCCAGCAGCCTATCGCGCTCGTTGTCGCGCTTCGCGCGCAAGAATCGCCTATTCAAGCCGAAAGTTGGTGCAGTTGAACTGCAATCCCGTCTCGGAAAGGGGAGACTCCCGGAGAGGGGGATCAGTCCGAAGATCCAGGGCCGCGTTCGAGGAACGGCTTGATCAGGTCGATCGGCGCGGGGAAGATGATCGTCGACGTGTTGCCGGCGCCCAGCTCGAGCAGCGTCTGCAGGTAGCGCAGCTGGAGCGCGATCGGGTGCTCCTCGATCACGACCGCGGCGTCCTTGAGCCGCTCGGCCGCCTGGTACTCGCCCTCGGCGTTGATCACCTTTGCGCGCCGCTCGCGCTCAGCCTCGGCCTGGCGCGCCATCGCCCGCTGCATGCCGCTCGGGATCTCGACGTCCTTCACCTCGACGATCGAGACCTTGATCCCCCACGGGGCGGTCGCGCCGTCGATGATCTCCTGCAGGATCGAGTTGATCTTCTCGCGCTCGGAGAGCAGCTCGTCGAGCATGTGTTGTCCGAGCACCGCTCGCAGCGTCGTCTGGGCGATCTGCGACGTCGCGACCATGAAGTTCTCGATCTGCACGATCGCCGCCTTCGGCTCGACGATCCGAAAGTAGGCCACCGCGGTGACTTTCGCAGGCACGTTGTCCTTGGTGATGACCTCCTGCGGCGGGATGTTGAGCGTGATCGTGCGCAGGTCGACCCTCACCATCCGGTCAACGACCGGGATCAGGAAGAACAGCCCCGGCCCTTTCGGCTCCGCCAGCAGCCGGCCGAGCCGGAAGACGATTCCGCGCTCGTACTCGCGCGCGATCTTGATCGCCGCGATCAGGAACAGCACGAGGAAGAAGATGACGACGGCGAGGATGACGATTCCGACAGCCATAACGTCAGCCTACTCCTACCGCACCGCCGCGTTCATGGTCGCAAACAGCGCCCCGCCGGTGATCTCCGGTAGCGCCGGCGGCGGCTTGGGCTCTGACTACTGTGATTACCGGATGGGCTTGCTCGAACGAGATGCCGCGGTGCTCGTCGTAGGCGAGTCGCGGACGACACGGCGATGGCGCTCGCGCTCGCCGAGAGCATCCTCGAGCGCGGGCTGCTCGACCTCAACGACCTGGCCCGCCGCTACGCGGCCTGGGCGGCGAGCGGGCCGAAGGACATCGGGGTTACGACCGCCGGCGCCCTACGCGGCGTCGCACCCACGCTCTCTTCATGTCGGTGGTGTCGGTCGCCGACATTCCCGACATCGACTCTCGTCCTTCCCGCTTGCCTAGACGTGTTGCGTCGAATGCACGTACCGACACGATGAGCGGCAGAACACCGACATCGTGTCCGGTCTGATGACCTGTGCAAGAACGGCGCTCGCTGGCCGCTCGAGTCAGTTGAGACAGACGATGTAGCTTGTCGCGTTTTGCGGGAACTGCGACAGGGAGGATGAGAGCAGCCTGTCTGCTGAATGCGGGGGCTTGGACGCGCCCACGGCTCGCGCCGCCGTGGCGCATCGTCGGTGCCGGTTGCGAGATTCCGGGTGGCACGCCGCTGGAGAACGTTCGCGCGATCGTCGACTTCGCGCGCGTGATGTCCGGGAGCTGAGCGTCCAGGCAGCTACAGGCGCCGTGCGCCGACGTAGCTGGCGCCGCCCTGT
>JBEKEH010000060.1:0-21807 GCA_050013935.1 Gaiellaceae bacterium
CCGGAGCGCTGCCCGCACGGCTGGCCCGTCGACCCCGAGCTGGAGCAGACCGAGAACCGCGACCTCGCGCCGCTCGCCGCGCTCGCTCCCGGCACGCGCGCCACGATCGTCCGCCTCGCCGAGCACGACGGCGAGCTCCTGCACTGGTTCTACGACCACGACCTCGTGCCCGGGAAGGAGATCGTCGTCCGCGCGGCCGAGCCGGCGGCGGACCAGTTCACGATTGGCATTAACGGCGGGGAACATGCCATTTCCGAAAAGGCCGCGAGCGGATTGTTCGTCCGCCCGGCGAAGCCGGCGTAAATCCGCAACCAGGTTGCCTCCGGCAACCTGGTTGCAGCCGTTGATTTAAATCGCGAGCCCGCGCTGCTTCAGCTCTGCGGCAGCCACCTCGACCCGGTCCACGGCGACCTGCCCCTCGAGCCAACCTGCCAACTCGGCCAGGCCCTGGTCGAGCTCGACCTGCGGCTCGTAGCCGAGCGCTGCGCGCGCAAGCGCGATGTCGGCGAAGCAGTGGCGGATGTCGCCGACGCGCGCCTCGCCGACGAGCTCCGGCTCGATCTCCTTGCCGGTCGTTGCGGCGAGCTTCGTCGCGAGCTCGCGGATGGTGACGCTGCTGCCGCTGGCGACGTTGAGCGCGAGGCCGTCGCCGCCGTCACGCTCGAGCGCGAGCGCGAACGCGCGCGCGACGTCGCGCACGTCGACGAAGTCGCGCCGCTGCAGCCCGTCCTCGAACACGCGCGGCGGCCGGTCGTTCAGCAGCCGCGCCGCGAAGATCGCGAGCACGCCCGTGTACGGGTTCGAGAGCGCCTGGCGCGTTCCGTACGCGTTGAAGAGCCGCAGCGCGACCGTCGGGATGCCATACGCAGCGCCGCAGACGAGGCACGCGCGCTCCTGGTCGTATTTCGTCAGCGCGTAGATCGACGAGAGGCCGGGCCGCTTGCGCTCCGGCGTCGGCACCGGCTCGAGGCCAGGCAGCTCCCACTCGTGGCGTGCGAGCTGCTCGCGGGTGCGCTCCGGCGGCTCCACCTCTCGGCCGTCCGCCGTTCGGTACAGCCCCTCGCCGTACACGCTCATGCTCGACGCCACGACGAGCTTGCGCACGGGCGACTGCGCGAGCACCTCGAGCAGCACCGCCGTCCCGAGCGAGTTCACCGCCGTGTACTCCGCGATCTCGTACATCGACTGGCCGACGCCGACGCGCGCGGCGAGATGGACAACCGAGTCGACGCCCGCGAGCGCGCGGCGCACGGCGTCGCGGTCGCGGACGTCGCCGACCTGCAGCTCCACGCCGACCGCGAGGTAGCCCGGGCGCACGCCGCCCTCGTGCACCTGCGGCGTCAGGTTGTCGAGCGCTCGCACGCGGTACCCGTGTGCGAGCAGCTCGTCGGCGAGGTGCGAGCCGATGAAGCCCGCGCCGCCGGTTATGAGGACCCTGCTAGGCGTCGTCGGCCGCGGCGACGGCCGCTTCAGCGAAAGGGGCGTCGCCGTTCAGGCCTGCCTCGCGCCGCAGAGCCGCGGCCTTGTCGGTCCGCTCCCACGTGAACTCGCGTTCGTCGCGGCCGAAGTGGCCGTACGCCGCCGTCTTCGCGTAGATGGGCCGGCGCAGGTCGAGGTCGCGGAGAATCGCGGCCGGGCGCAGGTCGAAGTGCTCGCGGACGAGCTCTTCGATCCGGGGCACAGGGATCGCCTCGGTGCCGAACGTCTCGACGAGGATCGACAGCGGATGTGCGACGCCGATCGCGTACGCGACCTGGATCTGGCAACGCTCGGCAAGGCCGGCCGCGACGACGTTCTTCGCGACGTAGCGCGCCGCGTACGCCGCCGAGCGATCGACCTTCGTCGGGTCCTTGCCGGAGAATGCGCCGCCGCCGTGCGGCGCGGAGCCGCCGTACGTGTCGACGATGATCTTGCGTCCGGTCAGGCCCGTGTCGCCCATCGGGCCGCCGATGACGAACTTGCCGGTCGGGTTGCAGTAGAAGAAGTCCTTGTCGTGCTCGAGGCGGTGCACGTCGTAGAGATCATGCGGCAGGATCGGGTGCAGCACGTGCTCGGCGAGATCCGGCTTCAGCAGCGTTTCGACGTCGAGGCCGTCGCGGTGCTGTGTCGAGACGAGCACCTGCTCGATCTCGACCGGGCGCCGCCGGCCGTGCTCGTCCTCCTCGTAGCGGACTGTCACCTGCGTCTTGCCGTCCGGGCGCAGGTACGGGAGCACGTCCGCCTTCCGCACCTCCGCCAGCCGCCGTGCGATCCGGTGCGCGAGCATGATCGGCAGCGGCATGAGCTCGTCGGTCTCGTTCGACGCGTAGCCGAACATCATCCCCTGGTCGCCGGCGCCCTCGCGGTCGAGCGGGTCCGCGTCACCGTGCTGCTCCTCGAACGAGTGGTTGACGCCCTGCGCGATGTCGGGCGACTGCTCGTCGATTGCAACGACCACGCCGCACGTCTCGGCGTCGAAGCCGAATTTCGCGCGTGTGTAGCCGATCTCGGCAATCTTCCGCCGCACGAGCCGCGGGATGTCGACGTAGGTCGAGGTCGTGATCTCGCCGGCGACGACGACGAGGCCGGTCGTGATCAGCGTTTCGCAGGCGACGCGCCCGTACGGGTCGTCGGCGAGGACGGCATCGAGGACGGAGTCCGAGATCTGGTCGGCGATCTTGTCCGGGTGGCCCTCGGTGACCGACTCGGACGTGAACGAGAAGGAGCGGGCGGGCATCCCGGCCAGGCTACCGCAGCCGGGCCTTCTACCGCACCTCGAGGAAGACCGTGAAGCTCGTCTCGTCGCGCGTCTGGTCGGCGAAGGCCGTGAGCGTCCGCAGCGACTGGAGGCCGGAGCCCTGGAGCGCCGGCGGCAGCGTCACGCCCGCGAGCGGGGCGATCGCCTGGACGAGCGGCAGTACGTTCTCGAGGTTGACGTAGATGAAGCCGGTCGTCTGCTCGGGCATCCCGGAGGCCGCCACGGCGCCCTTGAAGGCCGGGTCGGCGGCGAGCTTCTCGCCGGCCGAGCGGAAGTCGTCGATCCCGGCCTGCGAGGTCGAGACGACGAGCTGGCCGCCGAGCGTCGCGTGAAACACCTGGACGCCACCGAGCGCGCCGAGCGGCCCGGCCGCGCCGGCCGCCGCGCCCTTGAGCGCGGAGGTGACGGAGTCGAGCGCGTCGACCGCCGCCTGCGTGTCGAGCGGCTGCGTCGCGAGCGTCACTTCCGGCACGGGCAGGGACGGCCGCACGTAGATCGCCGTCTCGCCGCCGAGGATCGAGTCGAGCTCGCCGGAGAGCTGCGGAACCGCCTGCAGCAACTGCTGGATCGGCTTCGGCAGCTTCGACAGATCGGTGTACTCGAACTCGCCGGGCGCGACCTGGAAGTCGGCCACGAACAGCGCGCCGGCCGGGATCTCGTCGACGAGGTGCGCCGCGTACGGCTGCACAGGCAGCTGGGCGGCCGACGAGGGCTGGAGGTTGGTTGCCACGGGCGGCGCGGCGCGCGCGTACGCCTCGACCTTGAGCCCGTCGGGCACGGCGACGACGTCGGCCGCGCCCCACTGAAAGGCCAGCGGCGTCACGGCCGGGACATGGGTCTGCCCGGGCAGCGAGCCGAGCAACTGTTGCGCCTCCGCCCCGTTCGCGTAGGCGCGGACGAGCGCGTCGTTACCGAGCTTCCCGATCGCGTCCTGGTACGTGTTGTCGGTCGCGAGGGTCGCCGTCGCGCCCTGGACCGCGTCGAGCGCCGCACTGGTCTCGGAGGTCGCGGTCCAGCCGTTGATCTGCCGGGAGACGAGGCCGCCGTTCGAGCCGGCCTGGAGCTTCTGGAGCAGCGCGCCGAACTTCGTCGCGTCCGCCGGCTGCGTCAGCACGACGAGCTGCGGCTTCGCGCCGGCCGACCCACCGGGGAGCGCGGCAACGTCGAGCTCGTTCCCGAGCGCGGGCTTCACGTCGTCGGCCCAGCTCAGCGACGTCCGCTGCTCGAAGCTCTGCTGCAGCTGCGAGAGCAGCTGGTCGTGCCCCGGGAACTTCTGCAACAGCTCGTCCACGGCCTGCCACTGGCCGGACGAGGCGTCGGTGTCGAGCGCGACGAACGCGACCGCGTCCGCCGGGACGATCGACGCTGCGCCGCCGAGCCCTGCGGAGCCTGGGCTGTTTCCGCCCGCGCCGCCGCAGCCCGCCGCCGTGATAACGACAGCCGCCGCCACAGCCGCCGCCGAGATCATCGAGCGCATATCACTCCTCAGTCGGCTGACGCCCCATCAACCTCGCAGCGAGGTCGCCGAGGCTCTGTCCTGAGAGTACCGCGCAGACGCCCTCCGTGATGGGCAATTCCACCCCGACCCGCTGCGAGAGCTCGTGCAGCACGGGCGCGGTCGTGATCCCTTCGACGGTCTGGCCGATCCGGGCGACGGCCGCCTCGGGGCTCAGGCCCTGGGCGATCAGCTCGCCGGCGTGGCGGTTGCGGCCGTGGCGGCTCCAGCAGGTGACGATCAGGTCGCCCATCCCGGCCAGACCGGCGAAGGTCTCGGGACGGGCGCGGAACGCCTCGCCGAGCCGCGCCATCTCGACGAGCCCGCGGGTGATCAGCGCTGCCTTCGCGTTGTCGCCGAGGTCGAGGCCGTCGACGGCGCCGGCCGCGAGGCCGATCACGTTCTTCGCCGCCGCGCAGAGCTCGACGCCGACGAGGTCCTGGTTGACGTAGGCGCGAAAGACGGTGGAGTTGATCGCGTGCTGGAGCTGGCCGGCGAGGAAGCCGTCCTCGCTCGCGATCACGGCGGCGGTCGGCTGCCCGACGGCGATCTCCTCCGCCATGTTCGGGCCCGAGAGCACGGCGACCGAGCGGCCGCGCACGCAGGTCGAGAGCCGCTCCCCAGTGCCCGGGTCGAGCCCCTTCGTCAGGCTCAGCACGGGCGCCTCGCCCGGCAGGGCGGCGGCGACCGCGGCGAACGCGATGCTCGGCACGGCGAGCACGATCACGTCGACGTCGCCGGGCGCGGAGGCGAGCGGGACGGCCCTCACCGCGCGGAGGTCGACCTTCGTCATGGAGCGCGGGTTGCGCCCGGTCTCGGCGATCGCCCGCGCCTGCTCCTCCGTGTGGCAGGCGAGCACGACCTCGTGCCCGCGGTCGACCAGCACCCGCGTGAACGACGTCCCCCAGGCTCCGGCGCCGACGACGAGGAAGCGCACGCGCCGCCCTTACGCCCGCCGGACGAAGTCGATCGAGACCGGCACGCCCTCGAGGCCGAAGCGGTCGCGCAGCTCGTTCTCGACCCAGTAGCCGTAGTCGCGCGTGACGAGCGCCGGGTCGTTGACGAAGATGCGGAAGCGCGGCGGGCGCACGCGGATCTGCGCGCCGTAGAGGATGTTCAGCCGCTTGCCGTTCCGCGAGGGCGGCTGGCGCTGCTCGCGCAGCTCCTCGAGCCAGCGGTTCAGCGCCGGCGTCGGCACGCGCGCCGTGTGCCGGTCGTAGAGCTCGACGACCGCGTCGAGCAGGCGCTCGAGCCCGCGGCCACTGAGGGCGGAGACGGCGATGATGGCCGGGCGCTGGCGCAGGCGGCGGCGCAGGTGCCCGCGCACCTCCTCGATCTTCACCACGCCCGCGTCCCACTTGGAGAGCACGATCAGCGTCGAGCACTCGGCCTTGCGGGACACGTCCGCGACGGCGAGGTCCTGGTCGACAACGCCCTCGCTCGCGTCGATCAGGACGAGCGCGACGTCCGCGCGCTCCGCGGCCTCGAGCGCGCGCAGCTCCGAGTAGTACTCGATCCCCTGCCGGTGCCGCCGCTTGCGGCGCAGGCCGGCGGTGTCGACGAGCACGAAGGTGCGGCCGTCGCGCTCGAGCACGGTGTCGATCGAGTCGCGCGTCGTGCCTGGGATCTCGGAGACGATCACGCGCTCGCGGCCGAGCAGCGCATTGACGAGGCTCGACTTGCCGACGTTCGGGCGGCCGAGAATCGCGACGCGGATCGCATCCTCGGGCAGCTCGGCGCGGCCGGCGGCTCCGTGCGCCTCGAGGGAGTCGACGATCTCGTCGAGCAGGTCGCCGGTGCCGAGCCCGTGCAGGCTGGAGATGGGGAGCGGCGTGCCGAGGCCGAGCCGGTGCAGCTCGAGCGCGAGCGGCTCCTGGCGCGAGTCGTCGATCTTGTTCGCGAGCACGAGCACCGGCTTGCGCGCCTCGCGCAGGATCTGGGCGACCTCCTCGTCGCCGGGCGTGATCCCGAGCTGGGCGTCGACGACGAACAGGACGAGGTCGGCGTCGGCGACGGCCTCGCGCGCCTGGTCGGCGATCGAGCGCGTGATCGGCGCCGGGTCGGCGACGTCGACGCCGCCCGTGTCGATGAGCAGGAAGCGCCTGCCGTTCCACTCGCAGACGAGCTCCTTGCGGTCGCGCGTGACGCCGGGCGTCTCGTGCACGACCGCCGCGCGCGTCCCGCTCAGCCGGTTGACGAGCGTCGACTTGCCGACGTTCGGAAAGCCGATGATCGCAACCGTGCCGAACAGCCCGGGAGGCGAATCGTGATCGCGCGTGTCCTCGTCCACGTCGGCCATCGCGCGTCAAGCGTAAGGCCGCGCGTCCCCCACCGTGCCGAACCCCGGTGTCAGACACCGTCACGAAACCGTCACGACTCCCCGGCGAGCGGTCCAACCCCTGGTGTCAGACCCGGGTCTGACACCAGGGTCGGAACCGTTACGGGGATTGGAGGGGCCGGGCGGGGCTGTTACGGGAGTGTCACGGAAGCCCGGCGGTCGACGGGGGCTCGCGGGGGGACGGCATTACGCGGGCGGCCGGCTTTGTGCAGGTCGACGAGCCACTGCCACAGCCGGTGCAGCTCTGCCTGGATCTCCGCCGACGCCTCGCGGTAGCCCTTCGCGCCGGTCGGCAGGCCCGCGAACCGCATCGGCTCGCCCCAGGCGATCGTGACCGGCTTGAAGTTGCCCGGCTTCCAGACCTGCGAGCCGTGGATGGCGGCGCAGACGACCGGCACGTCCTCCGCGAGCGCGACCATCGCCGCGCCCGGCTGCACGTGGCCGGGCACGCCGGAGCGCTGGCGCGTCCCCTCGGCGAAGACGCCGAGCGCCTCGCCCGAGCGCACGACCTCGCGCATCCGCCGCACGGCCTCCCGATCGGACTCGCCCCGACGCACGCCGAAGGAGCCGAAGAGGCGCAGGTACGCGCCGGCCACCGGCACCGCGTGCGCCTCCGCCTTGGCGAGGAAGTACAGCGTCCGCGGCGACGACCAGCCGAAGGACGGGATGTCGATCCAGTGGAAGTGGTTGAACGCGATGACGACACCGCCGGTGCGGGGCACACGCTCACGCCCGTAGCTGCGCAGCCGCGTCGCGATCGCCGTCGGGCCGCCCATGGCCGGCCGGCCGATAGCCCAGGCCACGTCGACGCGGTTCACGCCGCGGTGCGTTCGCGGATCAGCGCTTCGATCCGCTCGACGACGTCTTCGACGCGGAGGCTCGTCGTGTCGATCTCGTGCGCGTCCCGAGCGGGTTGCATCCGCTCCGCGTCCTTCTCGTCGCGCACCTTCAGATCGGTGGCGAGCGCGTCCGCGCCGATCCCGGGGCGCTCGGCCATGCGCCGGCGGGCGCGCTCGTCGCGGTCGGCAATGAGGTAGACCTTCACCTCTGCGTCGGGCACGACGACGGTGCCGATGTCGCGCCCCTCGATCACGACATTGCCCTCCTTGCCGAGCTCGCGTTGCCGGTCGCGCATCACCTCGCGCACCGCCGTGTGACGGGCGACGACGGGAACCATCCGGTCGATGCGCTGGTCGCGGATCGACGAGGTGACATCCGTGCCGCCGATCCACACGCGGCCGGAATCGTCGAAGACGACCGGCTCCGCGTGCGCGAGCCCGGCGAGCGCGCCGGCGTCGCCGAGGTCGACGCCGCGCTGCATCGCAAGCCAGGTCAGCGCGCGGTACATCGCGCCCGTATCGAGGTAGTGGAACCGCAGCCGCTCCGCGAGGGCGCGCGCGACCGTGCTCTTGCCGGCCCCGGCGGGGCCGTCGATCGCGACGATCATCGTCTCACCAGCGAGTCGAGCAGGTCATAGAAACCGGGGAAGCTTACAGCGACGGTCTCGGCGCCCCCCACGTCGACCCCTTCGCGCGAGGCGAGCCCCGCGATCGCCCCGAGCATCGCGATCCGGTGGTCGCCGCGCGCGTCGACCTGGCCGCCGCGCAGCCGCGAGGGAACGCCGGTGATCGACCAGCCGTCGGGGCGAGCCTGGATGCGCGCGCCGGCGGCGCGCAGCCCGTCGAAGACCGCCTCGATCCGGTCGGTCTCTTTGTGGCGGAGCTCCTCGGCCCCGCTCACGACCGTCTCGCCGCGCGCGTGCGACGCCGCGAGCGCGACGAGCGGCAGCTCGTCGACGAGCAGCGGCACCTCGCCGGCGCCCACGCGCGTCGCGACGAGCTCCGCGTACTGGAGCCGGACGTCGCCGACCGGCTCGCCGGCCTCGCGGCGGCGGTTGTAGACGGCGATGCGCGCGCCCATCCGCTCGAGCACGTCGAGCAGTCCGGTGCGGCGCGGGTTGAGGCCGACGCCGTGGACGGTGACGTCGCTCCCCGGCACGAGCGCGGCCGCCACGAGCAGCGGCGCCGCCGAGGAGAAGTCGCCGGGCACGTTCACCTCGCCGAGCCGCAGCGCAGCCGCCGGCTCGATCGTCACCGAGGTCGGGCCCCGCCGGACGCGCACGCCCGCCGCCTCGAGCAGCAGCTCGGTATGGTCGCGCGTCGGCGCCGGCTCGACCACGGTCGTCGGTCCGGAGGCGTTCAGCCCGGCGAGCAGCAGCGCCGACTTCACCTGCGCGCTCGCCACCGGCAGCGTGTAGTCGATCCCGCGCAGCGAGCCGGAGCCCTCGACGACGACGGGCGCGTGCCCGTCCGTCGTCTCGACGCGTGCACCCATGCGGCGCAGCGGCTCGGCGATCCGCTCCATCGGCCGCGAGCGCAGCGACTCGTCCCCGGTCAGCTCGAAGCGCCCGTCCTGCCCGGCAAGGGTCCCCGTCAGCAGGCGCATCAGCGTGCCCGCGTTCGCGCAGTCGATTGCACTCTCCACTGCGCGAAGCCCACGCAGGCCGACACCCGCGATCACGAGCTCGTCGTCTGCCACATCGTGAACGTCCACTCCTAGTGCGCGCATTGCGCGCACGGTGGCTTCGGTATCGGCCGAGCGGCCCCAGCCGCGGACCAGCGTCTCCCCCTCGCCGAGCGCGCCGAGCAGCACCGCCCGGTGCGAGATCGACTTGTCGCCGGGCACCGCAAAGTGCCCGACGATCGCGGCAGCGGGCTCGATCCGCACGAGAGCGCCCTATCCGATCGTGCGCCCCATCAGGGACGCAAGCGCGCGGATCTCGGCCGCGAACTCCGGGAACTCCGCCGTCGGGATCTGCTGCGGCCCGTCGCAGAGCGCCTCCTCGGGCCGCGGGTGCACCTCGACGATGATCCCGTCCGCGCCCGCGGCGACCGCGGCGCGCGCCAGCGGCAGCACGAGGTCGCGCCGCCCGGCGGCGTGCGAGGGGTCGACGATCACCGGCAGGTGCGTCTCCTGCTTGAGGACGGGAATGGCGCCGATGTCGAGCGTGTAGCGCATCGACGGCTCGAAGGTCTTGATCCCGCGCTCGCAGAGGATCACCTCGGAGTTGCCCTCCTTGACGATGTACTCCGCCGCCATCAGCAGCTCCTCGAGGGTGGACGAGGGGCCGCGCTTCAGCAGCACGGGCTTCGTCGCGCGCCCGACCTCGGCGAGGAGCGAGAAGTTCGACATGTTGCGCGCGCCGATCTGGATCACGTCCGTCGCGTCGACGACCGCGTCGACGTGGCGCGGGTCCATCAGCTCGGTCACGAGCGGCAGCCCCGTCTCCTCGCGCGCCTCGCGCAGGATCTCGAGCGCCTGGTTGCCGAGCCCCTGGAACGTGTACGGCGAGGTGCGCGGCTTGAACGCGCCGCCGCGGAGCATCGTCACGCCGGCGGCGGCGACGACGCGGGCGGTCTCGAGTGTCTGCTCGCGGTACTCGACCGTGCACGGCCCGGCGATGAAGCCGAAGTAGCCGTCGCCGATCCGGCGGCCGCGCGCCTCGATCACCGTCGGGTCGGGCGAGAGCTCGCGCGAGACGAGCTTGTACGGCTTCAGGATCGGCAGCACCTGCTCGACGCCGGCGTAGCCCTCGAGTGGCAGGGCGGCGAGCAGCTCGCGCTCGCCGATCGCCCCGATCACGGTCGCCTCCCGCCCGGGCGTCACGAGCGCTGCGCAGCCGGCCTCCTCGAGGCGGGCGACGACCTCGTCCACCTGCTCGGGCGTCGCGTGCCCGCTCATCACGATCAGCAGCTCAGGTGCGCCTGTGACGGCCATCGCTTTCAGTCTAGATGCGCGTTCCGGGCCGCCCCGGTATTCTCCGGTTTGATGACTTCCGCGACCCGTACCGGCTGGTGGTGGCGCAGCAAGCGGGGCGGGAGCCTGCGCGCGTAACGACGCGACAGCCCGCACCGCATCGAGACCTCCCGAGGGAGGTCTTTTTCGTATCCGGGCCGAATGAGTGAGCAGGAGCGCAACATGACGACCGACGAGACCAGACCCCGCGTGTTCTCCGGCATTCAGCCGACCGGCCGGAAGACGCTCGGCAACTACAGCGGCGGCTTCCGCCAGTACGTCCAGACGCAGGAGCGCGGCGACGCGTTCTTCTGCATCGTCGACCTGCACTCGATCTCGGTCGAGTACGACCCGGCGGAGCTGCGCAGCTCGACGCTCGACCTCGCCGCGCTGCTCTTTGCGGCAGGGCTCGACGCGGCGCGCTCGACCGTCTTCTGCCAGAGCCACGTGACCGCGCACGCCGAGGCCGCTTGGCTGCTTTCGGCGGTGACGAGCTACGGCCAGCTCGGGCGGATGACGCAGTTCAAGGAGAAGAGCGAGGCGCACGAGTTCGTCTCGGCCGCGCTCTTCACCTACCCGGTCCTGATGGCCGGGGACATCCTGCTCTACCAGACCGACCTCGTCCCGATCGGCGACGACCAGCGCCAGCATCTCGAGCTCGCGCGCGACGTCGCGCAGCGCTTCAACTTCCGCTTCGGCGAGACGTTCCGCCTGCCCGACGGCGTCTACCCCGAGCTGGGCGGCCGGATCATGGACCTCCAGGAGCCGACGAGCAAGATGTCGACGACGATGAGCAGCGAGCAGGGCGCGGTCTACGTCGTCGACTCGCCGGACACGATCCGGAAGAAGTTCAAGACGGCGGTCACCGACTCGGGTCGCGAGATCCGCTACGACCCGGAGGCGAAGCCCGGCGTCTCGAACCTGATCGAGATCATGGGCGTGGCGACGGGCCGCTCGATCCCGGAGATCGAGGCGCAGTTCGACGGCCAGGGCTACGGCGGGTTCAAGGAGGCTGTCGGCGAAGCGGTCGTCGAGCTGCTCACGCCGATCCGCGAGCGCTACGAGGCGTTGCGCACGGACGAGCGGGAGCTGCAGCGGCTGCTCGCCGTCGGCGCGGAGAAGGCGCGCCGCACGGCCGAGCCGACGCTCGAGGCGATGTACGAGCGGATGGGCTTCGCCGCCCCCGAGGCCGGGCGCTTCTTCGGCGCGGCGCGGCCGCGCGGTCTCTAGTGGACGCTCTCGCGTCGCAGATCAAGGCCGCCCTCGACGGGGCGGCGTTCGACGATCACCGCTTGAGCAAGCCTCAGGCTCTGGGCTGGATCTTGCAGGCCGGGCTGCTCAACGTTCGGGCGAAGCTGCTTTCGCGGCGTCCCTGAGCCGTTCCACTTCGACGGGCTCGAGCCGGCGCCACGCGCCCGGCTCGAGCCCGTCGACCGTCAGGCCCGCGTAGCCGCTGCGCTGCAGCCGCACGACCGGATGGCCGACCGCGGCGAGCATCCGCTTCACCTGGTGCTTGCGCCCCTCGTGCAGGACGAGCTCGACCCGCCCCGGGCCGAGCCGGCGCACACGGGCCGGAGCCGTCGGGCCGTCCTCGAGCTCGACCCCGTCGCGGAGCCGCTTCAGCGCCGCCTCGTCCGGGTCGCCCTCGACCTCCGCCTCGTACGTCTTCTCGACGCCGTAGCGCGGATGGGCGAGCCGGTGCGCGAGCGGGCCGTCGTTCGTGAGCAGGAGCGCACCGGTCGTGTCCGCGTCCAGCCGGCCGACGGGGACGACGCGCGGCTCCGACGGGAGGAGCTCGACGACGGTGCGGCGCCGCTGCGGGTCGCGGGCGGTCGTGAGAACGCCGGCCGGCTTGTTGAGCAGCACGTACGCGAGCCGCTGCGGCGCGACCTCGCGGCCGTCGACCTCGACGCGGTCGGCGGCGCCGACGAACGTGTTCAGCTGCCCGGGCTCGCCGTTGACGCGCACACGGCCGGCGAGGATCACCTCGTCGGCGCCGCGGCGGGAGGCGACGCCCGCCCGGGCGAGGTAGGCGTTGAGGCGCACGGATGAGAAGATACGGCCGCGTGCCCCACCACATCTCGCTCATGCGCTGGACGACACGGGCGCGCGGGGCTGCCTGCGGCGGAGACCAGACCGAGACGCTGCGCGCGTTCACGCGCGAGAAAGCGGAAGCGATCATCCGCAAGCTCTGATGACGACCGCCCTCGCCGTCGCGTCGCTGGTGTTCACGGGCGGCTGCGTCGCCTGCCTCGCCTATCTCCACCTCGCGCCGACCGGCTACAGCCCGGTGCGGAACGCCGTCAGCGAGTACGGCGTCGGCCGCTACGCGCGCTGCTACCAGGCGCAGGCTGCGTGCGCCGGGACGGCCGCGCTGCTCCTCGCGGGCGCGCTGGCGAAGAACGTCTCCCCCGTGCCGCGGCGCGTCGTGACGCTGCTCGTCGTCCTCGCGGTCGCACGCGTGGCGATCGGATGGTTCCCGACCGACCTCCTCGAGGCGAGAACACGGACACGGAACGGTTCGGTCCACCTCCTGCTCGCCGTGGCGGCGTTCACGTCCGCGTCCTGGGCGGGTACCGCGCTGCGGCGTTCACAGCACGGACAGCCCGCGCTCGGCTGGGCGATGGCCGTGTGCGCGATCGGCACGTTCCTGGCCCTGCGCCGCTCGCCGCTGAAGCCTTGGCTCGGCCTGATCGAGCGGGGCTACTACGTCGCCATGCTCGCGTGGCTATTGCTCGTCGCTGCGCGACTCGCTTAGCCCGAGGGAAGTGCTTCGCACTTCCCTCGGGGAGATGTTGTGCTCCGCAGAGAAGCCGCGGGCGGTCTACAGCAGGGGCAACGCGGCGCCGCAGGCTGCAACCAGGTTGCGGCACGCAACCTGTTGCGGTCGTAACCCTTCGCCCGCCGCCCGCACCCTGGCCGGAGGACACTCGCTACGCCGTGCGCTTCTCCGCCACCGCGTGCAGGCGCTCGCGGATTTGCTCGGTATCGGCGCCGAGGCCGTCGAGGCGCGGCAGCTGCGAGAGGCTCTCCAGCCCGAAGACGCGTTCGAAGAGCGGCGTCGTCCGGTAACGGATCGCGCCCGCCGCGTCGTCGCGCCCGGCTTCCGCGATCAGGCCGCGCTCGACGAGGCCGGCGACGGCGGAGTCGGCGGCGACGCCGCGGATCCGCGCGATGTCGGGGCGCGTGCAGGGCCCGAGGTAGGCGACGATCGCGAGCGTCTCCATCGCGGCGGACGACAGGTTGCGCTGCGCCGGCCGCTCGAACAGACGGGCGCACGCGTCGGCGGCCTCGCGCGAGGCGCGGAACGCCCAGCCGCCGGCGACGCGCTCGAGCACGATGCCGCTGCGGCCCTCGCGGTAGCGCTCGCCGACGAGGCCGAGGGCGGCCTCGATGCGCTCCGGGTGGTCGTCCGCCGCCTCGGCGAGCTCCTGCGCCGACAGTGGGGCCGAAGCGACGACGAGCAGCGCCTCGAGCGTGCGGGCGAGCTGGTCGAGCGGGTTGGCGGCGATCAGGCGGAGCGGAGGTTCCACGCCACGGTCCTTTCGTCTCTGTTCATGATCTCCTCCCCGGCCCGCGCGATGCGAATCGGCGCGAACGGGGCGGCCTGGTCGATCGTGATCTCGCCGGAGCGGCGGAGCTCCAGCAGCGCGAGGAAGGCAACGGCCTGCTCGATCCGCGGCAGCGAGCCGACCTCGGCGTCGAAGTCGAAGCGCGTGCGGCGGCGCAGCACGGCGCGGAAGCGCTCGAGGAACTGCGTCACCGGCGGGAAGCGGAGCGCCATGTGCGCGAGCGAGACCTGGGGCGGCTCGACCGCGAGCAGCCGGATCACCTGCGCAAGCCGCTCCGGATCCTGCGGCGCGAGCGGCGTCTCGACCTTCGGCGCGAGCGGCGCCGGGCCGAGCCGGAAGAAGCGGTCGCCCTCGGTCTGGAGGCGCTCGCGCAGCCAGGCGGCCGCCTCCTTCATGCGCCGGTACTCGGCAAGCCGGCGCGCGAGCTCCTCGGCCGCCTCCTCCGGCTCGAGCTCGGCCAGCTCGGCCGCCTCCTCCGGGAAGAGGCCGCGCGCCTTCAGCTCGAGCAGCGCCGCGATCAGGACGAGGAACTCGCCGCAGGCCTCGAGGTCGAGCTCGTCCCGCTCGGCGAGGCGCTCGAGGAAGGCGAGCACGATGCCGGCCACGTCGAGCTCCCGCAGGTCGAGCTCGTCCCTGAGGACGAGCGTCAGCAGCAGGTCGAACGGGCCTTCGAACGCGTCGAGGTCGAGCTCGAGCTCCCGGACGATCACTCGCCGGACCCTACCGGCATTACCGGACGCGGCCCTTGGGCACGGCCATGCGCGGCCCCTCGGGCACGGGCCGCGGGCGCGCCCTCGGCTTTTCCGACGACGGCTTGCGCAGGAACTGCCACCAGACGAAGAAGGCGACCGAGCAGACGAAGAGGACGAGCGAGACCCAGAAGTTGATCCGCTGGCCGAGGAAGTGGTTCGACGGGTCGATCCGCAGCGTCTCCTCGTAGGTGCGGAAGGCCGTGTAGACGGCGACGTAGAGCGAGAAGAGCGCGGGCCGGCGGAGCTTGAAGCGGCGGTCGATCCAGAGCAGCGCAAGCACGGCGAGCACGTCCCAGGTGAACTCGTAGAGGAAGGTCGGGTGGTACTCGTGCGCCGCGCCCTTGCCGTGGATCTCGAGCGCCCAGGGCAGCGTCGTGTGCTTGCCGTACAGCTCCTGGTTCCACCAGTTGCCCCAGCGGCCGATCCCCTGCGCGAGCAGGAGACCCGGCGCGACCGCGTCCATCATCAGCCGCACGCTGTTGCCGGAGCGGCGCACGACCCAGGCGCCGACGAGGACGCCGAGCGGGATCCCGCCCCACACGCCGAGCCCGCCGGACCAGACGGCGAACGGGCCGTACCAGTGGGCGTGGATCGCCGCGTCCTGGTTCCAGCTCGTGATCAGGTGGTAGATGCGGGCGCCGACGATGCCGAAGATCACGCCCCAGACGGCGCAGCGGAAGACGAGGTCCCAGTCGCCGCCCCAGCGCACCCAGCGCACGCCGGTCAGCCAGAGGCAGGCGGCGATGCCGAGCAGCAGCATCACCCCGTACATGTGGATCGTGAACGGGCCGACGTGGTAGACGCCGGTCGCCGGCGACGGGATGGACGCGAGGAGGGCGGTCACCGGAGCCCATTCTGCCCGTCACGCGTGACGACGGCGACCAGCTCTGCGGAGCACAACATCTCCCCGCGCGAAGAGCGCAGCTCTTCGCGCGGCTAAAGAAGGATCTTGAGGGCGAGCTCGGGCGGGCAGCCGCGGTCGATCAGCTCGGTCGCCGCGTGCAGGTCGACGTCAGAGCGGGAGGCGAGCTCGACGGCCGCCGCGGGGTCGAAGCCGGCCCGCACCAGCTCGTTCGCGCGCCACCGCTCCACGCGCTCCTTCTCGCTCTCGATGGGTGCCGCAACCGCAGGCATGCTGCCCTTTCCTTCGGGAAAACCCCGCGGTCGGTTCACCCCCTTCTGGGGGAACTCGGATCATCCGCCCCGAAGCGCGCCGGCCGGCTCGAGCGCGGTCGAGCCGCCGAGGACCTTCTTCAGGATCGGGACGCCGCCGCCGAAGTTCAATCGTGTGCGGCTTTACACAGGTCTGACCCGCGCCTGACGCAGGCCGTACGCACGCGCATCAACGTCTGTCGGGCTGAGCGCCGCTCGGCCGGCTCGACAGACAAACAGGAGGAACACGATGCGCAAGTTCGGTCTCATCGCGGCGGCGGCAATCGTCCTCGCAATGCTCCCCCTCGGCGCCGCCGCGGCCACGCGCAGCGCCGGAGATTCGACCCCCGGCGCGAAGACGCGGGCGCACTGGTTCGCCGGCTCGGTCACCGCGGTCGGCAGCGACTCGCTCAGCCTAGGCGTGCTCTGGACGGGCCCGAAGGACGGCCAGCTCAACGGCCAGACCGTCACGGTTGCGGTCGACTCCGACACGAAGATCGTCAATGGCAAGGACCGCTCGCCGGCGCAGCTGTCGGACCTCAAGGCCGGCGACCTCGTCAGCCTGCGGGCGACCTCGAGCGACTCGACGCTTGCCTCGCTGACCGCGACGCACATCCGCATCTGGTGCAACTGTCACTGGATCGGCGGCACGATCAGCGCCCTCGGGACGACCTCGCTCAACGTCCAGGTTGTCCGCAGCGGACCGTACGACACGGTGCTCAAGGGCACGAACGTGACGATCCAGGTGAGCAGCTCGACGGCGTACGCCAAGGGCAAGGACAAGACGCCGATCGCCTTCTCCGATCTCAAGGTCGGCGACGGCGTGGGCGTCATCTTCGGCGCCGACGGCTTCTTCAAGGCGCCGGGCTTCGATCCGTCGAAGGCGACGTTCACGGCGAAGCGCGTGCACGACTGGCAGAAGCAGCAGGTCCCGCCGCCCTCGAGCGACGCGGGCGCCGCAGCCGGAACGACTCCGTAGGACGACCGTCCCCCGCAGAGAGCGACCTGGTCGCGACGACGTCGCGACCAGGTCGCAGCCGTTCGACGTGATATGCTGATTTCAGCATAATGACCGTTGCCACGCTCATCGAACGGGCCCGCAGGTCGGCCGGCCTGACGCAGGCCGAGCTCGCCGCCCGTGCGGGCACGTCGCAGGCGGCCGTCGCCCGCTACGAGCGCGGGACCGACCTGCCGACGATCCCGACCCTCGAGAGGCTGCTTCGCGGCTGCGGACGAGAGCTGTCTCTCAGCAGCTCCGTGAGCGCAAGCCGGCCTCCTTCGTCGGTGCGAGGGCAGATCGGCGACCAGGCGGCCCGGCTCCGCCGGGAGAGACGGCGGCTGCTCGCAGCCGCACGCCGGCGAGGCGCCCGCACCGTTCGCGTGTTCGGTTCCGTCGCGCGTGGGGATGCACGCTCGGACAGCGACATCGACCTGCTGGTAGAGCTCGAGCCGGGACGGACGCTCCTCGATCTTGCCGGCTTCCGCCGTGACGCCCAGACGATCCTCGGTCTCGACGTCGACGTCGTGACGCCCGAAACGGTCCGGCATGAGTTCCGCGACAACGTGCTGACTGAGGCCGTGCCGCTATGAGCCGCGACGAGGCGACGCGTCTGACCGACATCCGCGAGGCGGCAGAGGCCATCCAGTCATACACCGCTCGAGACCCCGATCTTGGCGATCCGCTCGTCCAGGATGCGATCCTGCTCCGGCTCACCGTGATCGGCGAAGCCGTGAAGAAGCGTGCCGGAGCTCGCGGCCGCTGTCGAACGCCTACTCCACAGCTGAGCTACGAGACCGTCGCGTCACGCTTACGGCGCGACGTGGCCGTCTGCCGCTTCTGCGCCGACAGCTCCACCTTCCTGAGGCGGATGCTCTTCGGCGTCACCTCGACGCACTCGTCCTCGCGGATCAGCTCGAGCGCCTGCTCGAGCGAGAGCGGCCGCGGCGGGATCAGCCGGACGGTCTCGTCGGAGCTCGCCGCCCGCATGTTCGTCAGCTTCTTCTCCTTCGTCGCGTTCACGTCGAGGTCGTCGGCGCGCGCGTTCTCGCCGACGACCATGCCCTCGTACAGCTCGATCCCCGGGGCGATGACGAGCGAGCCGCGCTCCTGGAGGTTGAGGATCGCGAACGCGGTCGCGGGCCCGCGCCGGTCGGCGACGAGGCTTCCGGTGGAACGCGTGCGCAGCTCGCCGTGCCACGGCTCCCAGCCGTCGAAGACGTGGTGGAGGATGCCGGTGCCGCGGGTCTCGGTGACGAACTCGGTGCGGAAGCCGATCAGGCCGCGCGCCGGGACGAGATAGTCCATGCGCGCCCAGCCGGTGCCGTGGTTGACCATCTGCTGCAGTCGCCCCTTGCGCAGCGCGAGCAGCTGCGTGACGACGCCGATGTACTCCTCGGGCACGTCGATCGAGACGCGCTCGACGGGCTCGTGCCGCTTGCCGCCGATCTCGCGCGTCAGCACCTCGGGCTTGCCGACGGTGAGCTCGAAGCCTTCGCGGCGCATCAGCTCGACGAGCACGGCGAGCTGGAGCTCGCCGCGGCCCTGCACCTCCCACGCGTCCGGCCGGGCGGTCGGGTTGACGCGCAGCGAGACGTTGCCGACGAGCTCCTGGTCGAGCCGGGCCTTGACCATCGACGCGGTGAGCCGGTCACCCTCGGTGCCGGCGAGCGGCGAGGTGTTGATGCCGATCGTGATCGAGAGCGACGGCTCGTCGACGGTCGTGACCGGCAGCGGCCGCGGATCGTCCGGATCGGCGATCGTCTCCCCGATCGTCACGCCGGGCAGGCCGGCGATCGCCACGATCTCCCCCGGTCCCGCCTCGGTCGCAGACACGCGGTCGAGCGCCTCGGCGACGTACAGCTCGGTGAGGCGCGCGTTCGAGATCGTCCCGTCGGCGCGGCACCACGCGACCGTCGCGCCCTTGCGCAGCGTGCCGTGGCGGATGCGGCAGAGCGCGAGCCGGCCGACGTAAGGGTCGGCGTCGAGGTTCGTGACGAGCGCCTGCAGCGGATGCTCGGGGTCGTAGGTCGGCGCCGGGACGGTGGCGAGGATCGCCTGGATGAGCGGGCCGAGATCCGGCGCGAGCTCGTCCGACTTGAATCCCGCCCGGCCGGCGCGCGCGTTGCAGTACACGATCGGGAACTCGATCTGGGTCTCGTCCGCGTCGAGGTCGAGGAAGAGGCCGTAGACCTCGTTCACGACCTCCTCGATGCGGGCGTCGGGCCGGTCGACCTTGTTCACGACGAGCACGACGGGGAGCTTCGCCTCGAGCGCCTTGCGCAGGACGAAGCGGGTCTGCGGCAGCGGCCCCTCGCTCGCGTCGACGAGCAGGAGCACGCCGTCGACCATGGTCAGGCCGCGCTCGACCTCGCCGCCGAAGTCCGCGTGGCCGGGCGTGTCGACGATGTTCAGCTTCACTCCGCCGGGGAGGCGGACGGCGGTGTTCTTGGCGAGGATCGTGATCCCCTTCTCGCGCTCGAGATCCATCGAATCCATGACGCGCTCGGCGACGTCCTGGTTCTCACGGAAGGAGCCGGCCTGCCAGAGCAGCGCGTCGACGAGTGTCGTCTTGCCGTGGTCGACGTGCGCGACGATCGCGACGTTACGGAGGTCTTCGCGGCGGGCTGGCCGGCCCACGGTAGCGGCAGTGGGCCGCGCTCTCTTCGCCGTTGACGTACGCGCGGCAGAGTCTCGCCTGTGCGGCTACGCTCGGACCGTGGACGAGCTCGTGCCTGGGCTCTGGACGTGGACGGCGCGCCACCCGGAGTGGCGGACGCCGGAGGACGGCTGGGGCCCGGTCGTGCGTTCGTACGCGCTCGCGTCCGACGGCGTGCTCGTCCTCGTCGATCCGCTCGCGCCACCTGCCGACATCGAGAGGCTCGCCGCCGGACGCGACGTGGCGGTGCTGCTCACGGGGCTAGATCACGAGCGGAGCACCGCCGACTGTGTGACGCGCTTCAGGGCCAGCGTACACGCGCCGGCCGAGGCCGCTGCGCATCTCGCCACTCCGGCTAGCGGGTACGCCGTGGGCGACGCGCTCCCGGGCGGCGTCGTCGCGCAGACGGGGTTCTGGTCGAACGAGGCTACGTTGTGGGCCGCAGCGTACGGGGCGCTGTTCACGGGAGACGTGCTGCTCAACGAGCACGGGCTGAGCATCTCGCCCGACGACTGGTTCGCTGACGCCGCCACGCCGGAGCAGGTGCGCGCGGGGCTGCGGCCGCTGCTCGAGTTGCCGGTCGAGCTCGTCCTGCCGACGCACGGCGAGCCTGTCGTCGAAGAGGCTCGGACACGCCTCGCAGCTGCGCTGCGCGCTCGTTAGCCCGGATCGTGCAACAGTCTGAGTGCGGCCCGCTTTCCAGGCGTTGTCGAGCTGCCGAGCGGTCGGCGGCTTGCGCGGGCAGGCTTCGCTCGGCTGAGGAGGCGCGCGCGACGTCCTGGTTCTCACGGAAGGAGCCGGCCTGCCAGAGCAGCGCGTCGACGAGTGTCGTCTTGCCGTGGTCGACGTGCGCGACGATCGCGACGTTACGGAGGTCTTCGCGGCGGGCCTGGACAGAAAGGACATGCCCGTGACGCGATGGCAGCTGCAGGAGGCGAAGCAGCAATTCAGCCGGCTGGTCGAGCGCGCCCGCACGGAGGGGCCGCAGCTCGTGACCCGAAACGGCAAGGAGGTCGCCGTCGTGCTCGACGTCGAGGAATACCGGCGCCTTTCGACGCACGGAGGCGACTTCAAACGATTCCTCTTGGAAGGGCCGCCGTACTTCGACGGCCTCGAGATCGAGCGCTCTGACGAGTTACCGCGCGAGATCGAGCTCTGAGCTACCTGCTGGATACCAACGTCGTCTCGGAACGCCGCAAGCGGTCGCCCGATCCACGTGTGCTGGCGTGGTCCGCTTCGGCAAACGCGTCGGAACTATTCATCAGCGTTCTCGTCGTTGGCGAGATTCGTCACGGGATCGAACGGCTCCGGCGCCGCGATCCTCTCCAATCGGACGCGATCGAACGGTGGCTGGAACAGCTGAAGACCGACTTCGCGGAGCGTCTCATCGGCGTGTCCGCCGCGGTCGCCGAGCGCTGGGGCCGACTCAACGCCGCTCGCACCCTTCCCACGATCGACGGCCTGATCGCGGCGACGGCGATCGAGCACGACCTCACACTCGTCACCCGCGATCTCAGCGCGAGCGTGCCGGGTCTGCGCGTGCTGAACCCGTGGGCTACATGACCGCGGCCTCGCCGAGGAGCGTCTTCGCCTCGGCGTAGAAGTCGGCGATCGGCTGCACCTTCTTGCCGAGCTCGAGCAGCTTCGGGCCGACCGAGGTGACCGCCTCGACGTAGACCGGCGCCTCACCGGGGTAGCGCTCGACGATGTCCGCGAGTTCGCGGATCAGACCGGCGGGCGCGATGCGCGCGTCCACCTTCAAGCGCACCTCGCGCCGCTCGGGCACCGCCTCGAAGCCGGTGACCTCGAGCGCGACGAGCTTCGTCTCCCCCGCCTGCTTGTGGTCGACGCGGCCCTTCACGATCAGCACGCTGTCCTGCACGAGCAGGTCGCGTGCGAGCGCGTAGACGGAGTTGAACGCGACGATCTCGCAGGCGCCGGTGACGTCCTCGAGCGAGGCGAACACCATCGGCTCGCCCCTCTTCGTCGTCAGCTGCTTCAGCGAAGCGACGATGCCGCCGACGACGACGACCTCGCCGTCGCGGCGCCGCTCGAGCTCGTTCAGGGAGCAGTCGGTCTTGCGGCGCAGCTGCTCGCGGATCGCGGTGAGCGGATGCTCCGAGACGTAGAGGCCGAGGCTCTCCTTCTCCATGTGCAGCAGCTCGCCCTTGTCGTATTCCTCAGCGGAAATCACGGGATGGTGCCGCTGCGCCTCGGCGCCGGCGGAGTCGGCGCCGAGATCGAAGATCGAGCCCTGGCCGAGCAATCTGTCCGCCTGCTGCTTCTGCCCCCGCGCGAGCGCCTGCTCGA
>JBEKEH010000061.1:0-22915 GCA_050013935.1 Gaiellaceae bacterium
GATGACCGAGAATATGCGCCGTTTCAAGGCGATCGGGCTCGGCGTCGGAGCGGAGGTACGGTCATGAGCATGTTCGTGAAAGCCGGCGACGTTCGCGAGGACACGTTCGACTGGGGTGTGATCGGCTGGCGGTGCGGCCCCGGCAACACCGGCGCGAAGAACTTCGTCATCATGGACGTCTCCATCTGGCCGGGGCAGCGGCACGACTTCCACAAGCACCCCGAGCAGGACGAGATGATCGTCGTCCGCTCCGGCCGGCTCGAGCAGTACCTCGAGCAGGACTCCGAGATCCTCGGGCCGGGCGACTCCGTCTTCATCGAGGCGGGCGTCGTGCACGCGTCGATCACCGTCGGGGACGAGCCCGCCGTCGTGCAGATCGTGATCGGCCCGGCGCTCGGCACGGACACCGGCTACGAGATCGTGGACATGTCGAGCGAGGAGCCGTACGCGTCGCTGCGACGGTAGGCAGGCAGTGAACAGGCTCGAGAGGTTCCTCGTCCGCAAGGGCTTGAAGACCGTGGGCGGAGTGCACAAGGTGCTCTACCGAGCCAGCGGCGGCCGTGTCGGCGGGAGGATCTGGGGGCTCTCGATCCTCCTGTTGACCACCTCGGGCCGGAGAACGGGCAAGGCTCGCACAACGCCGCTCTGCTTCTTCCGCGACGGTGAGGATCTCGTCGTCGTCGCCTCGAACGGCGGCATGGATTGGTTCCCGTCCTGGTGGCTCAACCTGTCGCATGAGCCGCGGGCAACGGTTCAGGTCGGTCGCAGGCAGAGGGCGGTCAGAGCTCGCGAAGCGACTCCCGAGGAACGAGCGCGGCTGTGGGCGGAGGTGACGTCGATCGCGCCCGGCTACCTGAGGTATCAGCAGCGAACGCGGCGGGAGATCCCGCTGGGGATTCTTCACCCGACGGACAGCCTTGGCTCCTGAACGGCGTGCCGGAGCGTGGGCTCCGGCGCGGCGGCGAAGCCTCGCGCTGTCGCCCGCACCGGCCAGGGTGCGATCGTTGCGCTGCTACCGTGGCCGGCGAACGCGCAGATCAGATCGGGTGGTCCAGGCATTTGATCGTCGCGCTCGACCCGATCACCCTTTAGCACCGCTGCGCGGATTCCGATTCTCCCCCCAGTGATCCCCCGCCTCACCGGCTTCTGCCTGCGGCACCGGCTGCTCGTCGCGTGCGTGTGGATCGCCGCCATCGCGGTCGGGATCGTCGGGTCGGTGCGGCTCGGGCCGCTGCTCAAGAGCGGCTTCTCGCTCCCCGGCACGGACTCGAGCCGCGTGAAGCAGGTCCTCACGCGCGAGTACGGCGTCCGCTCGAACGCGGTCTTCGTGCTGATCACCAAGGGCGATGACGCGCTGCAGCGCGACCGCACCGCCGCCGCGGAGGCAGGCCGGCTGCTGCCCGGCGGCCGGGTGGACGACACGGAGCAGCTGCCGTCCGGCGCAGCCGCGGCGTTCGTCACCTCGCAGCTCAGCGGCAACGCCGCTGCAAACCGGATCGCGTTGCTGCGCCAGCGGCTCGGGCCGGACGTCTTCGTCACCGGTGACGCGGCGATCCAGCACGACATGGGGCCGGTGCTGGCACGCGACCTTAAGGTCGGCGAGCTGTACTTCGCCGTCCCGGCCGCGCTCGTGATCCTGCTGCTCGTCTTCGGCACCGCGTCGGCGCTGCTGCCGTTCCTGTTTGCCGCCGCGACGATCCCGCCGGCGCTCGGCATCGCCTGGGGCGCCGCGCACCTGCTCGAGCTCAGCGACTACCTGCGGAACATGGTGCTGATGATCGGCCTCGGCATCGCGATCGACTACTCGCTGCTCGTCGTCAACCGCTATCGCGACGAGCGCCGCCACGGCCGTGCGCACCGGGACGCGGTGATGGAGACGATGCAACACGCAGGCCGCACGATCCTCTTCAGCGGTTTCGCCGTCTCGGTCGGGCTCGCGCTCATGCTCCTACTGCCGGTGCCCTTCCTGCGCGGCTTCGGCGTGGGCGGCCTCGTGATCCCCGTCGTCAGCGTCGTCTGCGCGCTGACGCTGCTGCCGGTGATGCTGCTGACGTTCGGTGAGAAGCTCGAGCGGGTGCGCTTCATCCCGCGCGGCCTCGCCGAGCGCCGCCGCATCGGCGAGCACCGGCTCTGGGCGGCGCACGCCGGCTGGGTGATGCGGCGCGCGAAGGTGCTGACGCCGCTCGTCGCAACGGTGCTCGTGCTCGCGGCGATGCCGCTGATCGGGATCCGCGTCGGCCCGGGCTCGAACAGCAGCCTGCCGCCGGGGATCCCGGCGATGCGCGGGCTGACCATCCTCCAGCACGGGAGCAGCAGCGACTCGCTCGACCCGACGACGGTGATCGTCGACACCGGCAAGACCGGCACGGTGTCCGCCGCGTCGGCGCCGGTGCGGAAGCTCGACCGGCTCCTGCGCGCCGACCCGGAGGTCGTGCAGGTCTCGCGCGCGGTCCCGGACGCGAGCGGCCGCTACCTCCGGATCGAGATCGTCGGCCGCCACGACGCGGCGAGCCCGAAGGCGCAGGCGTTCGCCGACCGGCTGCGCAGCCGTCTGATCCCCACCGCCAGCTTCCCCGCGTCCACCCGCGTGCTCGCCGGCGGCGGCGCCGCCTCCGCGACCGACTTCGTCTCGCGCACGCTCGGCTCGTTCCCGTGGCTGATCCTCGGCGTGCTCGCGCTCACCTACCTGCTGCTCGTGCGCGCATTCCGCTCGCTCCTGCTGCCGCTGAAGGCGATCGTGATGAACCTGCTGACCGTCGCGGCGGCCAGCGGCCTGATGATCGCCGTCTTCCAGTGGGGCTGGGGAAGCTGGGCCGGCCTTCTGAAGGTGCCGCAGATCGAGGGCTGGATCCCGGTGTTCATGTTCACGCTGCTGTTCGGGCTCTCGATGGACTACGAGGTGTTCCTGATCACGCGGATGCGCGAAGCATGGGACGCGACCCGCTCGAACACCGGCGCCGTCGTGCACGGGCTTGCGCACACGGGCCGGATCGTGACCGCCGCCGGCCTGATCATGGCCGCCACGTTCAGCGGCTTTCTGCTCGGCTCGATCCCGCCGATGCAGCAGCTCGGCTTCGGGCTCGCGGTCGCGATCATGATCGACATCACGCTCGTACGCGGCCTGCTGCTGCCGTCGACGATGGCGCTCGTCGGGCGCTGGAACTGGTACCTGCCGGCCTGGACGGCCCGCGTGCTGCGCGTCCGGCCGTAATCAGGCGGCTTACGTCCGGTGCCCCTCGTCCGGCGGGGGCTCGCCGCGAACGACGAGCACCGGGCAGGGCGCATGGTGGAGCACCGCCGACGAGACGCTGCCGAACAGCAGCCGCTGCACCGTGCCCCAGCCGTGCGAGCCGATCACGAGCAGCGTCGCGGCACGCTCGCGGGCGAGCTCGCAGATGTCGTGGGACGGAAGACCTTCGACGAGCCGGACGTCGGGCTCGATCCCCGCAGCGCGGGCCGCGGCGACCGCCGAGTCGAGCGCCCTCTGCGCACGCTCGCGCACCGCGTCCGCGACCTCGGGCACCGACACGAGCGGCTCGTACGCGAAGCCGGTCACGGGGACGTGCCAGACGGTGACGATCGTGAGCGGCCAGCCGGTCGCGCGGGCGAGCACGAGCGCCTCGCGCGTCGCAGCCTCGGCCGAAGGCGATCCGTCCGTCGCAAGCAGGATCCGGGCCATGGCTCCTCCTTTCGTCCACACAATCGCACCGCTGCGCGCGGCCGCCATCAGGACCGCGGACGATCGGCCCTTCGGCTTTTCCGAAGCAGGAGGCGGGCGGCGGAGCCTCGTCGCCGCCCGCGCGCCCTCGACCTAGACCGGCATCGCCGGCGGGCCCGAGGGCGCCGGCGTCTCGGTCTTCTCGACCTCGTCCTCGGCGAGCTTCGCCTTCAGGCCCCGGATCCGCTCGACGAGCTCGTCGAGCTCCGGCTTGACCAGATCGCCCGACTCGACGAGCTCGAACGTCTTCGTCCCGAGCTCGCCGTAGGCCGAGTGGAGGTCGCGCTTGGTCTGGACGTCCTCGACGCCCTCCTTCGCCTTCGTCGCGGCCTGCTCGGCCGCAAGCTTCGCCTTGTCCAGCAGTTTCATCTCAGCTCCTTCTAGCTCATGAGCGTGCTCAGCAAGCCGCCCTTTTCGTCCTGTCCTCTCCCCGCCGCGGCCAGCACACGGCGGGCCGTGCGCGAGAACGGCAGCGTCTGCAGCGTCACCTTGCCCGGCCCGGTGAAGTGGACGAGGAACAGCCCCTCGCCCCCGAACAGGCTCTTCGTCACTCCGCCCTGCAGCTTCACCTCGTAGCGGACGCTCGGGTCAACCGCGACCATGCAGCCGGTGTCCACCTGCATCGTCTGGCCCTCGGCGAGGTCGAAGTCGATGAAGTCACCGCCGCCGTGGATCCAGACCGTGCCCTTCCCCTTCAACCGCTGGAGGAAGAAGCCCTCGCCGCCGCCGGTGAAGCCGGCGCCGAGCGACCGCGCCGTCACCGCCTCGATCTCCACCTCCCCGACATGGCCGAGGTACGCGTGCTTCTCGCAGATCAGCTCGCCGTCCAGCTCGACCTGCCGGATCGAGCCCGGAAACGGCCCGCAGATACCGACGGCCCCCGCGCCGCGCGCGGTGTAGGTCGCGAGGAAGACGCTTTCGCCGGCGAGCAGCTTGCGCTTCAGCCCGCCCGCGAGGCCACCGGGCATCTCGACGTCCATCGTCACGTCGCCGGAGACGAACATCATCGCTCCGGCCTCCGACGTCAGCTTCTCGCCGGGAGCAAGCGAGACAACCACCGCCGGAGCCTGGCCCTCGCGGATGGTCGCGTCCATACAGCCTCCTTCCGTGAACCCTATGTACGTGATTGCACGCAGCCGCGCGCGGACAATCGGGGTGGACGCGGATCTACGCCGCCGAGGCTACTCCGCGCTGCGCATCTCGTCGAGCGCCGCTTGGCCCTGCTCGTGCACGAGGCGGCGGCGGGCGTCCGGGTCGAGCGGCGGCGCAGCCTCGACGGGCTCCTCCTCCACCTCCACGCGCGCCTCCGCGAGCCGGGCGCGCAACTCGCCGGCGCGCGGGTCCGCCCCCGGCTCCGCGGCCACGGCCGGCTTCGGGCGCCGCCGCGTCAGCACGCGGTAGGCGACGAGACCTCCGCCGACACCGGCCAGCCACGCGTACAGGCGGCGCATGAGGCCGATGCTACACTCGGTGCCGCTTCCTGCCCCGTCATCGCGCCGTTCCGTCCCGAGCGGCGCCCGCAGGCGGGGCCGACTCAGACCGTGGGAAGGAGGTCATCGGGACTGGTGACGACGTACGAGATTCTTCTGATGCTGGACCCGGAGCTCGCCGAGCAGCGGCAGGACGAGCTGATCGCGCGCGTACGCGAGCTCGTGGAGAAGGCCGGCGGCACATGGCGCAGCCACGATGCGTGGGGCCGGCGCCGGCTCGCGTTCGAGATCGCGAAGAAGCACGAGGGCGTGTACCACCTGGTCGTGTTCCAGAGCAGCGCCGAGACGCTCGCCGAGGTCACGCGCGTGCTCAAGATCGACGTCGCCGTGATGCGGCACCTGGCGACACATCACATCGAGGGCTCGCGCACGAGCGCTCCGCGCGACGACACACCGCCCGCGGCGGCGGTCGCCGTCCCGGGCGCCGAGTACCCTGTAGCGAACACGCGTTCGGACGAGGAGCAGGAGGAGCCCCATGGCTAACATCAACCGCGTCGTGCTGGTCGGGAACCTGACGAAGGACCCCGAGCTCCGGCACACGCCGAGCGGCAACCCGGTCTGCAAGCTCCGCATCGCCGTCAACACGCGGCAGAAGGACGCTGCGACCGGTCAGTGGGGCGACAAGCCCAACTACTTCGACGTCACCGTCTGGGGGAACCAGGCCGAGAGCTGCGCCCAGTACCTTTCGAAGGGGCGCCCGGTCGGGGTCGACGGCCGGCTCGACTGGCGCGAATGGGAGGCCCAGGACGGGTCGAAGCGCCAGGCGGTCGAGATCATCGCCGACACCGTCCAGTTCCTGGGCGGGCGCGGCGAGGGCGGCGACGCCGGCGCCAACCAGTTCGTGCCGGCCGGCGCGGCGCAGGAGAGCGCCGACTTCCCGGCCGCGCCCGACGACGACATCCCGTTCTAGGTCACCCGTGCCAGGTCCAGACCTGGCACGGGAACAAAGGAGCGAAGCACGTGGCGAGAGAGAGAACACAGCAGCAGCAGCAGCAGCGGAAACGCCCCGGCGGGCCTGCGGGCGCGATCCGGCGCCGGAACTGCTACTTCTGCAAGGACAAGATCGCGGAGATCGACTACAAGAATGTCAACCAGCTGCGGCGGTACATCTCCGAGAAGGGCAAGATCCGCAGCCGGCGCATCACCGGCGCGTGCCGGCGCCACCAGGTGCAGGTCGCGCAGGCGGTGAAGCGGGCACGCGAGATGGCACTGCTGCCGTACGTCGCCGAGGGTGTCGAGGAGCGCAGCGGCGGCCGCGGCCGCGACCGCGGCGACCGCGGCGATCGCGGCGACCGCGGAGACCGCTGAGATGGACGTCATCCTGCTGAGGGACGTCGAGAAGGTCGGCCTGCGCGGCGACGTCGTCTCGGTCGCGCGCGGCTACGCGCGCAACTTCCTCTTCCCGCGCAAGCTCGCCGAAGAGGCGACGTCGGCGCGGGTGGCGGAGCTGCGCAGGCGTGACGCGGAGCGGGCACGGCACGAGGCGAAGACCGCCGAGCAGGCCCAGTCGATCGCCGACACGCTGGCGAAGACGGTGCTCCGCTTCGAGGTCAAGGCGGGCCCGACGGGCTCGCTGTTCGGATCGGTGACGCCGACCGACATCGCCGACGAGATCTGGCGCACGCGCAAGATCCGCATCGACCGCCGCAAGCTCGGGACCGACAACATCAAGCGCATCGGCCGCTACGAGGTGCCGATCGACGTCTTCCAGGACGTCCGCGTCGCGGTCAAGACGCTCGTCGTCCCGGAGGGCGGCGAGCTCCCGTCCGACGAGGAGCTCGAGGCGATGGAGACCGCAGAGCTGGCGGCGCAGCAGGCGGCCGCGCCGCCGGAGCCGGCCGCCGTCGAGTACGTGGAGTACGAGGTCCTCGTCGACGAGGCCGAGCCGGCCGCGAGCGACGCCGAGGTCTAGGGCGGCGAACCGGTCGCCTCGCGACCAGGTCGCGGTCGTTCATTTCACGCACAGCTCCTTCCACAGGCCGTCCACGGCCTGTGGAAGGACGCACAAAGTTCGCGCACCGAGCGGCGGATCTGTCCACAGCGACTCCGTCCGACCCCCATGCAAGCATGGGAAATTCCCCTGCAAATGGCGCAAAAAGACATGTTTACAACAGACCCTTCGACAGGTGGCGGCCGGCCTGCCCGCGTGGTGGAATCGCCGGCGATGGCGCAGCTTGCCCCCGTGACGTCGAGCGCACCCGTGCCGCCGCAGAACCTCGAGGCCGAGGAGTCGGTGCTGGGCGCGATGATGCTCTCCCCGGGCGCGATCGGGGCGGTCAGCGAGATCGTCGACGCCGGCGATTTCTACCGGGAGTCGCACGCGAAGATCTACCGGGCGGCGCTCACGCTCTACGCCAAGGGCGAGCCGGTGGACGCGATCACGCTCACCGACCAGCTCGAGGAACGGAGCGAGCTGGACGACGTCGGCGGCCGCATCCGGCTGCACGAGCTGGCGGCGGTGGTGCCGGCGACCGCGAACGCCGCGCACTACGCGCGGATCGTCCACGAGACGGCGACGCTGCGCGGCCTGATCCGGGCGGGGGGCGAGATCTCGCGGCTCGGCTGGGAGCGTCCCGGCGAGACGGGCGACCTCGTCGACCAGGCCGAGCAGATCGTCTTCGACCTCTCCCAGCAGCGCGTCACGGGCGAGTTCACGCACATCGACCAGCTGCTGAAGGAGAGCTTCGAGCGGATCACCTCGCTGTACGAGTCCGGCGTCGACGTGACCGGCACGCCGTCCGGCTACCGCGACCTCGACCGGCTCACGTCGGGCTTCCAGCCGGGCAACCTGATCATCGTCGCGGCGCGCCCGTCGATGGGGAAGTCGGCGCTCGCGCTCTGCATGGCCGCGAACATCGCCGTCCGCCACGGCGTCCCCGTCGGGCTGTTCACGCTCGAGATGTCGAAGGCCGAGGTGACGCAGCGCCTGATGTGCAGCGAGGCGAAGGTCGAGTCGCAGCGGCTGCGCAACGGCAAGCTCGCGCCGGACGACTGGCCGCGGCTCACAGCCGCGTGCGACAAGCTCGCGAAGGCGCCCATCTACATCGACGACACCGGCCTCGTGAACATGATGGAGATCCGCTCGAAGGCGCGGCGGCTCAAGGCCCGGCATCCGGATCTCGGTCTCGTCGTCGTCGACTACCTCCAGCTGCTGATGCCGAGCCAGCGGCGCGAGAGCGACGGTCGCGTGCAGGAGGTCTCGGAGATGTCGCGCAACCTGAAGATCCTGGCGCGCGACCTCGAGGTGCCGATCGTCGCGCTGTCGCAGCTTTCCCGCGCCGTGGAGCAGCGCACCGACAAGCGGCCGCTCCTGTCCGACCTGCGCGAGTCGGGCTCGATCGAGCAGGACGCCGACCTCGTCGTGTTCATCTACCGCGACGATTACTACAACGAGGAGTCCGATCAGCAGGGCCTGGCCGAGGTGATCCTCGCCAAGCACCGAAACGGGCCGACGGACTCCGTGAAGCTGTCGTTCCTCAAGCGCTACGCGAAGTTCGCCGACCTGGCGGCTGTCTGACGAGGGAGTCAAGGAGGTTTCAGATGCTGGGAGGGCAAGTGGTCACGATCGCCCCCCGCGCCATCTCGTTCACGGTGGTGTGCGAGCTCTGTGCGGAGCTCGACGCAGGGTCCGGCTGGGGCGCCTCGACGTTTGCGGGACGGCTCGACCTCGACCTCAACCACGGCACCTTCCTCTGCCGGCGCGGCCACTCCGTCCGCGTCGAGCGCGCCGAGCCGCGGGCGGACTCGGCAGCGACGGCAGCGGCCTAGAAGCGCCCAGACGGATCCGGGAGCGGCGCCCCATCCGCTCCCGGCTCTCCTTTTCGTCGGCTTCGCCGCCGCGTCCATCGGCGGGCCGCTTGCACTCCTGACGCTGCTCCCGGGCACGGCGGGCGACGGGTCCGGCTCCGCCGGCCTCGTCGTCGCGCTCTCGCTCGCCGTGTTCGCGGTGCCGCTCGGAATCTGGCTCGCGTATTCGCGGCGGCTCGTGACGCCCGGCGGACTGAGCGCGTTCGTGCAGGCTGCGGCCGGGCGGCGCGCCGCGCTCGCGCACGGCTGGGTCTGGGCGCTCGCCTACTTCCTCTATCTGCCGTACACCGTCACCTTCGTCGTCTACGACCTGCTGCCGCCGGTCTTCCCGGGCATCCACTCCTACCGCGCGGCGCTCGAGCTGCTGCCGGCGGCGCTTGTCGGCGTGGCGCTCGCGCCGGTGCGCTGGGTGCTCGCCGGGCTCGGCGTGCTCGCTGCGGCGCAGCTCGCGCTGCTGCTCGTGCTCGGCGGCCTCGAGCTCGACCGCGCCGGCGCGCGCTTCGCCTCCCACCCCGGCGTGGACGCGACGGGGCGCGCGACCGGCGGCGCTGCGTTGCTCTTCGTCTGTGCGAGCCTGCCGCTCTACCTCGGCGCCGAGGTGCGCGGCGGCAGCCGGACGGTGCGGCGCGGGCTCACCCTCGCGGTCGCCGTCGTCGGTGCGGCGTTCCTCGTCTCCGCGATCCCGCTCGCAGCGGTGCCCGCGTCGCTGCGCGACGCGGCCGTGCCCGGGGCGGCGATCGCGCAGGCGTACGGCGGCCGCGGCCTCGCGGTCGCGGTCGGTCTCTTGACGGCGGGTGGAACGCTCGCGCTGATCGTCGCCGAGTACCTCGCCCTCGGCCGGCTCCTGCACTGGCTGCACGGCTTCTCCGTGCGCTCCGTGCTCGCCTGGATCGCCGTGCCGTTCCTCGCCGCCGACGCGATCTCGCTCGTCAACCCGGACCGCTTCTACGACGACCTGCTGAAGCCGTCGCTCGGCGCGCTGTTCGTCTCCCAGCTGCTCGTGTTCCTCGTCTTCCCACGCTTCCGCCGCGGTGCGCTCGCCGTCGGAGCGGCGGCGATCGCGTCCGGCCTCGCCACCTGGGGGCTGTACACCCTCGTGGCGGGCGGCGCGTCCTCCTAGCCGCCGCTGCAGGCACAATCCGCCGGTGCCTGCGACCGTCATCGTCGGTGCGCAGTGGGGCGACGAAGGCAAGGGGAAGATCGTCGACCTGCTCGCGCAGCACGCGGACATCGTCTGCCGCTACCAGGGCGGCCCCAACGCCGGGCATACGATCGTCCTCGGCGGCGAGACCTTCAAGATCCGGCAGATCCCGACCGGCGTGCTCGCCGGCAAGACGTCGGTGATCGGCGCCGGCTGCGTCGTCGACCCACAGGTGTTCCTCGCCGAGGTGGACGATCTCGAAGCGCGCGGGTACACGACGGCCGGCGTCGTGCAGCTCTCCGGCGACGCGCACGTGATCATGCCGTGGCATGTCGCGATCGACCAGGCGAGCGAGCGACGGCTCGGCAAGCTCCAGATCGGAACGACGCGGCGCGGCATCGGGCCCTGCTACGCGGACAAGGCGCTGCGGATCGGGATTCGCGTGCAGGACCTGCTCGACCCGAAGATCCTGCGCCAGAAGATCGAGGTCGCGCTCGCCGAGAAGAACCTCTGGCTCGAGCGCGTCTACGGCGAGCAGCCGCTCGAGCTGGAGGAGCTCGCGGAGCGGCTCGAGGGATACGCACAGCGTGTCCGCCCCTTCGTCGCCGACACCTCGCTGCTCGTCGACCGGGCGCTGAAGAACGGGCAGTCGGTGCTGCTCGAGGGCGCGCAGGGGACGCTGCTCGACCTCGACCACGGAACGTATCCGTTCGTCACCTCGTCCAGCACGGTGGCGGGAAACGCGGCGACCGGCGTCGGCATCGGCCCGAACCGGATCGACCGCGTGCTGGGCGTGGCGAAGGCGTACGTGACGCGCGTCGGCGAGGGCCCGTTCCCGACAGAGATCGCGGGGCGGGACCACGACCGCGTGCGCGAGCTCGGGCACGAGTACGGCACGGTGACGGGCCGCAACCGCCGCTGCGGCTGGCTCGACCTCGTCGCGTTGCGCTACGCCGTGCGCGTGAACGGGATCGATCAGCTCGCGCTCACGAAGCTCGACGTCCTCTCCCACTTCGCCGAGCTGCCCGTGTGCGTGCGCTACCGGCTGCGCGACGGCTCCGAGAGCGAGGAGTTCCCGGCGCACCAGAGCGACTTCCACGCTGCGCGTCCCGTGTACGAGACGCTGCCGGGCTGGGAGGAGCCGCTCGACGCGTGCGTCTCGGTCGACGACCTGCCGGAGACGGCGCGCCGTTACGTCGGTTTCGTCGAGCGCGTGCTCGAGGTCGAGGTGACGCTGATCGGCACCGGCGCCGAGCGCGAGCGCGTGCTGACGCCGCACGGGCTCGAAGCGGTCACCCGCTAGCGATCCGGGTGAGATCCTCGGGCGAGTTGACGTTCGCCAGCTCCGCGGCGTCCGCGTCGACGACCACGACCTCGAGCTCGGCGATCGCGTCACGCACCCTGAGCTGCCCTTCTGCGAGCGCGCGCTCGAGCGCGGGCAGCGCCGTTCGCCGGTACGCGCCGGGCAGCGGCCCGGTCTGCGTGACGGCAGCGTCGACGCACGCGTCCGCAAGGCGGTGCAGCAGCGCCGGGGTCACGAGCGGCATGTCGACGGGCAGCACGACCGCGACCTCGTGACGCGCCGCACGCAGGCCGGCGACGATGCCGGCGAGCGCTGCGCGCACCTCGGTCCCGTCGTCGATCAGCGGAAACGGCAGGACGAGCGCGTCAGCGGTCTTGCCGACGGCTATCCGCTCGGCGCACGCCTCGCCGAGCACGCGCCAGGCGCGGTCGGCGAGCGTCTCCCCGCCGAGCTGCACGAGCGCCTTCGGCGAGCCGAAGCGCGTGCTCGCGCCGCCGACGAGCAGCACACCACTGGAGGCGGCCGCGCCGGCCAAGCGGCCACGGCCTCTCATCGGCGTCGCAAGCGACGCCGAGGGCCCGCGATCCGCCACGCCTCCGTGTAGACGTTCGCGGAGCCGCCGCGCACGAAGCCGCAGAGCGTGATGCCGCGGTCGGCGGCGAGCTCGACGGCCAGGCTCGACGGCGCTCCCACCGCGACGAGCACCGGGCAGCCGGCGACCGCCGCCTTCTGCACGAGCTCGAACGAGAGCCGCCCGGAGACGCAGAGCACCGCGTCGGCGAGCGGCAGCCTCTCCGCGCGGAACGCCCAGCCGACCACCTTGTCCAGCGCGTTGTGCCTCCCGACGTCCTCCCGCACGCACAGCAGCTCGCCGTCCGGCCCGAACAGTCCCGTTGCGTGCAGCCCGCCTGTGACCGCGAACGCGGCCTGCGCCTCGCGCAGCCGGTCCGGCAGCGACGTCACGAACGCGAGCGGCACGCGCAGCTTGGACTCGACGCGCGGCGCCTCGACCGCGACCGCCTCGAGCGCACCCTTGCCGCAGACGCCGCACGACGACGACGTGTAGAAGCTGCGCTGCAGCCGCGTCGGGTCGAACCCGGGCGCGTCGACCTCGACCGCGTTCACGGCGAGATCGGCCGCCGGCCGCGCGCCGGCCGGCTGCAGCCCCTCCGACAGGGCGAACCCGAGCGCAAGCTCCTCGTCGTGGCCGGGCGTGCGCATCGTCACGGCGACCGGCCGTCCGCCGATCCGGATCTCGAGCGGCTCCTCGACCGCAACGAGATCGCGCTCACCGCGCCCGCCCGGGAGCCGGACGACGCCGACCGCCACGGCGGAATACGGCGGAGCCTCCACGCGCCGAAGCCTACGTCCAGCAGGGGACTGGCATACGATCGCCGGCGTGAAGGTGCTCGTCGTGGGGTCGGGCGGTCGTGAGCACGCGCTGGCGTGGGCGCTTGCGCGGAGCGGCGGTCCGACGGAGCTGCACGCGGCGCCGGGGAACCCGGGCATCGCGTCGCTCGCGGTCTGCCATCCCGTGCGGGCGGACGACCTCGCCTCGCTCGTGCCGCTCGCGGCCGAGCTGGCGGTCGACCTCGTCGTCGTCGGCCCGGAGGCGCCGCTCGTCGCAGGCCTTGCGGACGCGCTGCGCCGCCGCGGCATCGCGGTCTTCGGCCCGAGCGGCGCGGCCGCGCAGATCGAGGGCTCGAAGGGCTTCGCCAAGGAGGTGATGGAGGACGCCGGCGTGCCGACCTCGCGCAACCTCGCCGTGGCGCGGCCACCGTGCGTCGTGAAGGCGGATGGGCTCGCCGCCGGAAAGGGCGTCTGGGTCTGCCGCACGCAGGGCGAGCTCGATGCGGGCCTGCGGGCGGCGAAGGCGCTCGGCCAGCCGTTCCACGTCGAGGAGCTGCTCGAGGGCGAGGAGGTGTCGCTCTTCGCGCTCTGCGACGGCACGACCGCCGTGCCGCTCCCCGCCGCTCAGGACTACAAGCGGATCGGCGACGGCGACGAAGGCCCGAACACGGGCGGCATGGGCTCGTACTCGCCCGTGCCCCGCCTGCCGGCAGCCGAAGTCGCCGACCTCGTCGACGAGCTGTGCCGACCGGTGCTCGCGGAGCTCGTCCGGCGCCGCGCGCCGTTCACCGGCGTGCTCTTCGCCGGCCTGATGCTGACCGAGGACGGGCCGCGCGTGCTCGAGTTCAACTGCCGCTTCGGCGACCCCGAGACGCAGTCGCTACTGCCGCTACTCGAGGGTAACCTGCTCGAAGCGCTTGCGGCGGCCGCCGTCGGCGCGCTGCGCGGCATGGCGTTGACGGCGTCCGAGCGGGCGGCCGTGACGATCGTCCTCGCCGCACGCGACTACCCCGAGCGCGGCGACTCGGGCACGCCCATCGCAGGGGTCGCGGACGCCGAGGCCACCGGCGCGCTCGTCTTCCACGCCGGCACGGCGCTCCGCGGCGGGCGGCTGGTCACGAACGGCGGGCGGATCCTCTCGGTCACCGCGCTCGGCGACTCGGTGGCGGAGGCGCGTGATGCGGCATACGCCGCCGCCGCGCGCATAGATTTCGCAGGCGTGCGCTACCGCCGTGACATCGCCTCCCTCGCCCATGCCTGAGCCGCTCGTCGGCATCCTCGTCGGCTCCGAGTCCGACCGCGAGCGCATGCAGCCGGCGCTCGACGTGCTCGACGAGAAGGAGATCGGCTACGAGTTCGAGGTGCGCTCGGCGCACAGGACGCCCGACGCGGTCGCCGAGTACGCCCGCACCGCCCGCGCGCGCGGCCTGCGCGTCCTCATCTGCGGCGCCGGCCTCTCCGCGGCGCTTCCGGGCGTCGTCGCCGCGCACACGGACCTGCCCGTGATCGGCGTACCGCTCCGTTCCAGCCTCAGCGTGCTCGACGGCCTCGACGCGCTGCTCGCGATCGCGCAGATGCCGCCGGGCGTCCCGGTCGCCACCGTCGGCGTCGACAACGCGAAGAACGCCGCGGTGCTCGCGACCCGCATCCTCGGCGCCTAGGCTCCGCGAAGCAGCGGATCGTCTCCGACTACGTCGTCTGGACGTCCCACCTGTCAGCTCAGCGCCCGACCCCGGCCGCAGCGGCCGCCGAGATCTCCGCCTGGACGACGCGCGTGCGCGCGTTCTTCCGCGAGCAGGGCGTCGAGCCCGCCGAGCTGACGCTCCAGCCGGTGGCGGCCTACGGTCCGGGGGGCTACACGCCGGACGGCGACAAGGTGATCGGCTACCGGCTGGAGCGGGACTTCGAAATCCGCTCGGCGCGGGTCACCGCGATCGCGCACGTCGCCGAGCAGAGCAGCACGCTCCTCGCCGAAGGCGTGCCGCTCGCCGTCGATCCGCCGCAATACGTGTACACGAAGCTCCCGGCGATCCGCCCGAAGCTCCTCGCCGAAGCGACGCGCGACGCGCAGGAGCGCGCGAAGGTGCTCGTGACCGCCTCGAGCGCCAGGCTCGGCAGCCTGCGCAGCGTCGACGTCGGGGTCTTCCAGGTGACCGCGCCGAACTCGACCGACGTCTCGGACAAAGGCGACTACGACACCTCGACGCTCCGCAAGGACGTGACCGCGGTCGTCAACGTGACGTTCGCGCTCCGCTGATCGTCCAGCCTGAGGGCCGTCTAGACTGACCCGAGTGATCGCCCGCTACTCGCGTCCGGCCATGGCCAGGATCTGGTCGGACGAGGGCAGGCTCGCCTCCTGGCTGGAGGTCGAGCTGGCGGCGACGGCGGCCTGGGCCGAGCTCGGCGTCGTTCCGGCCGAGGCGGCACGGGCGCTCCTCGAGAACGCGACCGCCCCGGCGCCGGAGCGGGTCGCAGAGCTCGAGGCCACCCTTCACCACGACACTGCCGCGTTCGTCGACGCGATGGCCGAGCAACTCGGTGAGGAGGGACGCTGGCTCCACTACGGGCTCACCTCCTCCGACGTCGTCGACACCGCGCTGTCGCTCCAGGTGCGCGCTGCAGGCGGGCTGATCCTCGAGGGGATCGAGCGGGCGCTCGCCGTCGTGACCGCGCGCGCGGAGGAGCACCGCCTGACACTGCAGATAGGCCGCACGCACGGCGTGCACGCGGAGCCGACGACGTTCGGCCTCAAGCTCGCCGGCTGGGCGTTCGAGCTCGACCGCAACCGCGCGCGCGTTGCACGCGCGCTAGAGGGTCTCCGCGTCGGGAAGCTCTCGGGGGCGGTCGGCACGTACGCCGCAACGGACCCCGAGTTGGAAAGAATCGCCTGCGAGCGGCTCGGGCTGGAGCCGGCCCCCACCTCGACGCAGATCCTCCAGCGCGACCGCCACGCGGAGCTGCTCGCAACGTTCGCCGTGCTCGCCTCCTCGCTCGACACGTTCGCGCTCGAGATCCGCCATCTCGCGCGCACCGAGGTCGCCGAGGTGCAGGAGCCGTTCGGCCGCGGCCAGAAGGGCTCGTCGGCGATGCCGCACAAGCGCAACCCGGTCGTCGCCGAGCGCATCTGCGGCCTCGCGCGCGTCGTGCGGGCGGCGGCGGTCGTCGGCTTCGAGAACGTCGCGCTCTGGCACGAGCGCGACATCTCGCACTCGTCCGCCGAGCGGATCGTCATCCCCGATGCGTTCCTCGCGCTCGACTACATGCTCGACCGCTTCGCGTGGCTGATGGACGGGCTCGTCGTGCGGGCGGAGCGGATGCGCGGCAACCTCGAGGCGAGCCACTACCTGTTCTTCAGCCAGCGCGTCCTGCTCGCGCTCGTCGAGGCCGGACTTGCACGCGACGACGCGTACCGGCTCGTGCAGCGCAACGCGATGCGCGCCTGGGACGAAGAGATCGACTTCCGCGTCCTCGTGCGCGCGGACGACGAGATCGCGGGCCGCGTCGACCTCGACGCCGTTTTCGACCTCGGCGCGTACACGCGGCACGTCGACACCGTTTTCAACCGTCTGCACACGCTCGTGGGCAAAGAGGAACCGGTTCATGCGTGAAGCCACGCACGTCGCGTCCGGAAAGGTGCGAGAGATCTACGCGCTCGACGACGAGCGCCTGCTGCTCGTCGCGAGCGACCGCATCTCCACCTTCGACGTCGTCCTGCCGACCGAGATCCCGGACAAGGGACGCGTACTGACGGGTCTCTCCGGCTTCTGGTTCACGTTGCTGCGCGAGATCGTCCCGAACCACATGCTCGCCATCCGCGACGACGGCCGCTCGATGGAGTGCCGCCGCCTGGAGATGCTCCCGATCGAGTGCGTCGTGCGCGGCTACCTCGCCGGCTCCGGCTGGAAGGACTACCGCGCGACGGGCGCCACCTCGGGCCACGCACTGCCGGCGGGGCTGCAGGAGTCCGACCGCCTGCCGGAGCCGATCTTCACGCCGGCGACGAAGGCGCAGACCGGTCACGACGAGAACATCGACCGGGAGCAGGCGGCGGAGCTCGTCGGAGGCGACCGGCTGCGCGAGGTGGAGCAGGTCGCGCTCGCGCTCTACACGACGGCGGCCGAGCACGCGCTCGCGCGCGGGATCATCATCGCGGACACGAAGTTCGAGCTGGGGCTCGACCGGGACGGGACGCTCGTGCTCGGCGACGAGGCGCTGACCCCCGACTCGTCACGCTTCTGGCCCGCCGACTCCTACGCCCCCGGCCGCGCGCAGGACAGCTTCGACAAGCAGTTCGTGCGCGACTACTGCGAGACGACCGGCTGGGACAAGACGTACCCCGGCCCCGAGGTGCCGGACGACGTCGTCGCCGGCACGCGCGCGCGGTACGTCGAGGCGTTCGAGCGCCTGACCGGGGTCGCGTTCGAGGACTACCTCGAGGATCCGGCCGTGGTGCTGCAGTGAAAGCGACGGTGCTCGTACGTCCGAAGCCGGGCATCCTCGACCCGCAGGGCGAAGCGGTCGAGAGCGCGCTCGAGCATCTCGGCTTCGCCGTCTCCGGCGCCCGTGTCGGCAAGGTGGTCGACCTCGAGCTCGACACCGCCGACGAGGCCGAGGCGCGGGCGCAGGTGGAGCGGATGTGCGAGCGGCTGCTCGCGAACCCGCTGATCGAGTCCTACGAGATCGAGCTGCATGGCTAGTCCGCAGCCGCGTATCGGCGTCGTGGTGTATCCGGGGTCGAACGACGACCACGACGCGCTCTGGGCGCTCGCCGCGCTCGACGCGGACGCGGTCCCCGTCTGGCACGGCGAGCCGGAGCTGCCGCAGCTCGACGCGGTGGTGCTCCCGGGCGGCTTCTCGTACGGCGACTACCTCCGCTGCGGCGCAATCGCGCGCTTCTCGCCGGCGACCGCCGCGGTGTGCGAGTTCGCCGAGGCCGGCGGGCTCGTGCTCGGGATCTGCAACGGCTTCCAGGTGCTCTGCGAGGCCGGCCTGCTGCCCGGCGTGCTGCTGCAGAACGAGTCGCTTCGCTTCATCTGCCGCGACGTGCGGTTGAAGGTCGAGCGTGACGACCTGCCGTTCACCGCGCGCTGCACGCGGGGGCAGGAACTCGTGATCCCGGTGAAGCACGGCGACGGCCGCTGGTTCGCGCCGCCGGAGCTCGTCGCGGCGCTCGAGGCGAACCGCCAGATCGTGCTGCGCTACGCGGAGCCGTGCAACGGCTCCGTCGACGACGTGGCCGGGGTCTGCAACGAGCGCGGCAACGTGATGGGACTCATGCCCCATCCCGAGCACGCGGTCGACCCGCTGCTCGGCTCCGCCGACGGCGCGCTCATCCTCGCCGCGCTGGTCGAGGCCGCACGCGAGCGCGCGCTCGCGGTGCGCTAGTGGACGCGGCCATAAGTTCGTTCGTGTCTGGCGGTTCGCAAACCAAGCAGGCCTAGGACGCAGGGAGGCCGCATACCCGTAGGTATGCGGCCGACCGAGGACAACGGCATGGCCGCGTTTGCGGGCCGCCAGACGCACAACCGTACTTGTGGCCGCGTCCACTAGATCTAGAACCCGAGCGCTTCCGCGAGCGCAGGATGCTGGGCGAGGGCGGCTCGCAGCCGTGCAATGTCCCGTGCGCGGAGCGTCACCGGGCCGCGTCGCGCGCTGCCGCCCGTCGAGTAGGCGAAGCGGACGAGCCGCTCGCCGTGCTCGGTCTCGAGCAACTGCACGACGGACGCAAACCGCCGCTCGCCGGCCTGCTGGCGGAGCGTCAGCTCCTCGACGAGATCCGCTCGTCCCCACGGTGTCGCCGCCCTCGTCGTCGCCATGGAAGCCACGCTAGTGGGCGAAGCGTCACGACGGCGTGCCGGCTTCCCGGCAACTCGCAACGGGACGAACGGGGCGGCGGCGCGCCCCGTTCGTTCCCCTCTTGCGGCGGACTTGCCCACGTCGATGGATCGAACCGCAGGACTGCGACTAACTCTTTCCTGGGAGCCGCTCCGGACAATCACCCGTCAGCGGTACCTCTTCCCCTCGTCCGAGGGTTTGTCGACGGCCGGAGAGCCGGGCGCGCAGACGAGGGGTCGCAACGCCTACGCTGGACGGGTGCTTCCGCTCGCGCTGCTCGCGGCCGGCCTGTGCGGGCCGGCGGTGGCGAAGGCGCAGGTGCTTTCGCAGCCTGCGCTGCGCCCGCTCGTCGACACCGTGAGGTACGGCGGCGGCGTGGACACGCTCATCTGCCACGACTTCACGGGCGACGGCCGCGTCGACATGGCGTTCACGATCTTCAGCGGCGGCACCGCCGGAGACACCGCCTGGGTCGTGCTGCGGCGCACCTCGACGGGCTGGCGGGTCGCGTACCGGCAGCTCAGCGCGTACAAGGTCGCCCTCACCCGAGCGGGGAGCGACCTCGTCGAGACCCAGCCCGTCTACCGGAAGAACGACCCGAACTGCTGCCCGAGCGGCGGCTTCGACCACCGCCGCCTGCGCTGGAACGGACGGACGTTCGCGGCCGTGCGCAGCTGGCACGACCGCTCGCTCGGCCCGTAGCCTCGGTGCCTCTAGGCGAGCTCGGCGGAGCGGGCGGCCAGCTCCCCATCGCGCTCGGTGATGCCGCCGGCCGAGTGGGTCGTCCAGCGCAGCGTCACCTTCCGGTAGGAGAGGGCGATGTCCGGGTGGTGGTTCTCGCCCTCCGCGAGGCCGGCGACCCGGTTCACGAAGGCAACCGCGTCCGTGAAGGAGCCGAATTCGAAGGTCCGCTCGAGGGCGCCGTCGACCTCCTGCCAGCCGTCCATGCGGAAACCGTAGCGTGAACGCGCACGTAATGGACCGCGCCCGGCGCTGCACGAAACAGCCTGTGAGCGTCGCCGTGCGCCAAACTGCCGGGATGCCTGTGCTGCTGGACGTCGAATCCTACGACTGGCTCCGCGACCTACGGGTTCGCGGGCTGCCCGGCCTGCGCCGAGGAGCACGAGCCTCGGCGCCCTCCTCGAGCTCGACCACGCGTCCTGACACCTCGGCATCTCCGAAGGGAGCGACATGCATTCGACGCGCTACCTGATCGTCGGCGGCGGCATGACCGGCGATGCGGCCGCGAAGGGAATCCGGGAGCACGACGCCGACGGGCGGATCACGCTCGTCGGCGTCGAGCCGCACGCGCCGTACAAGCGGCCTCCCCTGACGAAGGGCCTCTGGAGCGGCGGCGACGAGGCGAAGATCTGGCGCGGCACCGCCGACGCCGGCGTCGAGCTGCGGCTCGGCCGGCGCATCGTCACGATCGACCTGGAGGCGCGGCGCGCGACCGACGACCAGGGCGAGGAGTACTCGTGGGCGAAGCTCCTGCTCGCGACCGGCGGGCGGCCGCGCGAGCTGCCGGCCGCCGGCGCGGTCGTGTACTTCCGCACGCTCGACGATTACCACCGACTCCGGGCGCAGGCCGGCGAGGGAGCACGGGCCGTCGTGATCGGCGGCGGCTTCATCGGCTCGGAGCTCGCAGCGTCCCTGACCGGGGCCGGCTGCCGGGTGACGATGGTGTTCCCCGGCACGGGGATCGCCTCGCGGATCCTGCCCGGCGAGCTGTCCGCATTCGTCGCCGGCTATTACCGCGAGCGCGGGATCGAGGTGCTCACCGAGGAGACAGTGCGCGCGGTCGAGTCCGCCGGGAGCGGCGCGGCCGTCCACACCGGCTCGGGCCGAACGCTCGAGGCCGACGTGGTGGTCGCGGGGCTCGGCATCGAGCCGAACACGGCGCTCGCCCTGGCGGCGGGCCTGCGGGTCGAGGACGGGATCGTCGTCGACGAGTACGGCCGCGCCGGCGGACGCGAGGACGTGTTCGCCGCCGGCGACGTGGCGAGCTTCCCCGTCTTAGCGCTCGGGCGACGCCTCCGCGTCGAGCACGAGGATCACGCGAACACGCACGGCAAGACCGTCGGCGCGAACATGGCCGGCGCGGAAATCCCCTACGACCACATTCCGTTCTTCTACTCGGACATGTTCGATCTCGGCTATGAAGCGGTCGGTGACGTGGATTCGCGGCTGAGGACGCTCGCGCGCTGGGAGGAGCCGAACCGCAAGGGCATCGTCGCGTACGTCGACGAGGCGCAGGTGCCGCGCGGCTTCCTCTTCTGGAACACGTGGGACAAGGTCGACGCGGGCCGGGATCTGATCCGTGCGGCGCAGCCGATCGACGAGGCGATGCTTGTCTAGCTTGCTGCGCCGTTCGCGCAAGGCGCGGCAAGGAACCGACCTCCTGTGCGAGTACGTCTTCCGGCCGCTCGCCCACCTCGTCGTGCTGGCGCTGCTGCCGCTGCGCGTGCCGCCGCCCCTCGTCGTCGGCGCGTCGGGCGTCGCGGGCGTCGCCGCCGCGGTCGAGCTCGCGCGCGGGCACCTCGTCGTCGCGGCGCTGCTCGTGCAGCTGAAGACGGTCCTCGACAACGCCGACGGCCAGCTCGCACGCCTGTCGGGCCGCGTCACCGCGTTCGGGCGCTACCTCGACTCGGAGGTCGACCTGCTCGTCGACGCAGCGCTGCTCGCCGCGCTCGGCTGGTGGACCGGAGCGTGGCTCGCCGCCCTGATCGGGTTTCTCGCGCTGACGGCCGTGCTCAGCGTCAACTTCAACGTGGAGCGGCTCTACCGGGAGGAGCGCGGCGCGGAGACGGACGCCGTGCCCGGCGTCGAGGGGCGCCCGACCGCGCTGCTCCGCCGCGTCTACGGGCTCGTGTACGCGCCGCAGGACCGGCTCGTTCAGCACTATGTCGCGTGGCGGCTGCGGGACGCGCTCCCGGAAGCGCGCCTCGCGTACCACGACCGCGCGACGGTCGCCGTGCTGGCGAACATGGGTATGACGCCGCAGCTCGCCGCGTTCGGCCTGTGCGTCGCGCTCGGGCACCCGTTGGCTTTCGTCTGGCTCGTCGCCGCCGAGCTCGGCGTCGTCGTTCTGCTTGCACTCCGCCGCGAGCAGCTGCTTCGCGGCTTCGCCCGTCTACAGGAGGAGGCCTTGTGAGAAACGTCATCGAGCTGGCGACACGCTGGGAGGACGACGATCCGCGCGAGATCGCACCGGCCGAATGGCAGCGGCTCGAACGCCACGTGGGCGAGATCCTGTCCGCGCTCGGCATGGACCTCGATACGCCGGGGACACGCGACACGCCGCGCCGATTCCTGCAGGCGATGTTCGACGCGACGTCCGGCTACGACGGTGACCCGAAGCTGCGCACGGCGTTCCCGGCGGAGCGGCCCGCAAACGTCGACGGCTCGCGCAGCCAGATCGTCGAGGGGCCGATCTCCTTCTTCGCGCTCTGCGAGCATCACGCGCTGCCGTTCCACGGCGTCGCGCACGTGGCCTACGTCGCCGAGTCGGAGATCCTCGGCATCTCGAAGCTCACGCGGCTCGTCCGCCTGTACGCCCGCCGGTTCACGGTGCAGGAGCGCCTGGGCGAGCAGATCGCCGACGCGCTCACCGAGCTCGTCTCGCCGCGCGGGGTCGCCGTGCACGTCGAGGCGGCACACCTGTGCACGCAGATGCGCGGCGTTGCGGAGGAGGGCTCGCGGACGGTGACGACCTTCTGGCGCGGCTTTTACGACGAGGACGCCGACCTGCGCCGCGAGTTCCTCGACGAGGTGCACCGGCGCTGACGCCGCTCGAGCTCCTCGACGAGCAAACCGGCCTGCCCGCGTGGGAGCTGCCGGCCGAGCTGGTCCGGCTGTACGGCGGCCCGCTCGGCTTCCGCGAGCCGGCGCTCATCGCGAACTTCGTGCAGACGATCGACGGCGTGGCGGCGATCCCGGAGCTCGAGCGCTCGAACGCGCTCGTCTCCGCTGAGAGCGAGGCCGACCGCTTCCTCGTCGGCCTGCTGCGGGCGTGCGCCGACGTCGTGCTCGTCGGCTCGAGGACGATGCTCGCGTCGCCGCAGGGGACGTGGCGGCCCGAGAAGGTCTTCCCGCCCGCCGCGGAAGCGTTCGCCGAGCTGCGCCGGCGGCGCGGCCGGCCCGAGCGTCCCGCCGTCGCCGTCGTGACCGCCGGCCGCTCGCTCGACCCCGAGCATCCGCTCCTCGCGGAGGGCGCGCTCGTCCTGACGACCGCCCGCGCGGCTGCGCGGTTGCGGGACGCCGTGCCGCCG